>CAYTWZ010000053.1:4281-12123 GCA_964442035.1 uncultured Oscillospiraceae bacterium | reverse complement strand
AATAGGGCTGCCGCACAAGCGTAAAATGTTCTACGCTTCTATTTCCATGCCATAAGGTGCGGCGAGGCACACTTCTATTGCGTTTTGGACAGCGTGACTGTAAACGTCGTTAGGTTATTTTCGCTCCTGACGGATACCGCTCCGCTATGCAGTTCCACAACCTTCTTTACGATTGCCAACCCAATTCCGTTGCCTTCAGTAGCGTGAGAGCTGTCTGCCTGATAAAATTTGTTAAAAATACTCGATTGACTTTCAGCCGGGATTTCTTCCCCCGAATTGACGATGTGTACCGCTAATTCACCTATATATTCTTCAATGCCTATTTCTATTACACTATTCGGAGCCGAAAATTTGATCGCGTTGTCTATAAGATTGATCCATACCTGTTTGAGAAGCTCCTCATTGGCAAAAATCATATGCTCCATAAAATCAATTTTGAAATCCAACTGCTTCTTTTCCCATTTATCAGCCAGCAAAAGAATAGAAGATCGTATCTGTTCAGAAAGATTAAACTCCGAAACATCCGTTAA
Source organism: uncultured Oscillospiraceae bacterium (assembly GCA_964442035.1). Lineage (GTDB taxonomy): Bacteria > Bacillota > Clostridia > UMGS1883 > UMGS1883 > JAFLUQ01. The sequence goes on along the minus strand of CAYTWZ010000053.1, from coordinate 11,593 downwards.
GATCATCTGATTTTCTACTCGGGTAAGATTTAATACATTCGTTGCCATATAGGATAATCGGAGTGACTCTTCTTCGATAACAGCCAAATATTCCTCTTTCTGTTCGTCTGTCAGATTGCCGCGACGCAACAGCTTGGCAAATCCGGCGATGGACACGATCGGCGTTTTGAATTCGTGAGAAAAATTATTGATAAAATCCCCGCGAAGCATTTCGGTGCTTTCAAGCTCTGATGCCATTTTATTAAAGCTGTCGGTAAGCTGCGAAAATGTAGGATACCTGGATAGCGGATACCCAAAATTCAGCCGCGCATTAAAGTCTCCGGACGCCAGCCGGTCAATTTGCAGAATCAAATTGTCGATCGGTCGCATAAAAATTTTGCTGGACAGGTAGGCAACTACTGAACCGACAACTGTGCTGATGATAACCATATATAGGATCGTGCCACTGAAATTCAGCTGAATGTCGCTGTCAATTGCTATGATTTTAAACTTAACAAGCAGATAAATAATGGAACCCGCGATCACAATAGTGACTAACTGAATACAAAAAATAAGGACAGATATTAAAGCTGTAAGTGCAAAGTGATGTTTTCGAGTTTGTTTATTCATACCTTTTTTACCGCCTTATACCCAAGCCCTCGCACCGATTCGATTTCAAATTCTTTCCAGCCTTCAAAGCGTTTGCGCAACCGCCCGATATGAACGGTAACTGTCTCCCAGCCGGTATCGCTTCCGGCACCCCATATTTCGTCCATCAGCTGAATGCGGGTGAATATCTTTCCGGGATAGGACAGCAGCTTATAAAGTAGCAAAAATTCCTTTTGGGGAAGTTCCTGCGTCTCACTGTCCTTTGTCACAGTGAAGGAATCATAGTCCAGAATCACATTACCGATTACCATTTTCCGTTCGTTTGCGATCTGTGCGCGGCGCAAAAGCGCTTTGATCCGCCATAGCATTTCTTCCTCATCAATCGGTTTTGTCATGTAGTCATCTGTTCCTACTAAAAAGCCTTTGTGTTTGTCTTGAGGTAACTGCTTTGCAGAAATCATGAGAATGGGTAGGTTGTTTTGCTCCTCACGGAGAATTTTTGTAAATTCATAACCATCCATTTTTGGCATCATAATGTCGAGCACGACAAGATCAATGTGTTCTTGATCCATGACATCCAAAGCCTCTTCGCCGTTGGAAGCGGTATATACCGAATAATGTTCCGCTTCAAGTACGGCTTTAAGCAGCAGTCTTGTGTTTTTATCATCATCCACAACAAGTATTTGAAACATGGATTCCACCTCCTGACATATGAAAGATATCACAAAAAACTAAACTGAATCTAAACACAATCATTCTATGACAATCTTTGTGGAATTCAACCTTTTAAGAACTCTTTTTTGCAGACGTGTTTTCGGATTTTCCACAATCCATATATTCGCTGCTTCCCACATTGCGAAAGAGCCCGTAATGGAAATCAGTTCCACAAGGACAGAGCCAAGCTTACCATCCAGAAAGATGGCAACCGTCAAGAAAACGGCGCCGACCAGTAACAGCCAAAGTTGTTTGACTCTATTCATCTTTTTTTGATTCTCATTATGCACTTCCAAATCCTTGATGAGTTCCTGAAAAGCGCCGCGAACCAGATCATGATCAATTGGCTTGCCGCATTTAATCTTCAAAATGATCTGTTCATCATCGATCCCTTTCTTGCCGTATTGTTTTGTTATATAGTCGATCACATCTCCGTTTAGCGTGCGGCAGGTCTCGTCAAAGGGAACGTACAGTTCGTTCTCTTCATGAATTTTCAAATTTATTTCATACATGATCTGTTCCTCTTCCTATGTTTTAAATCGGAGCAACGCTCCATCAAGCTTGCTTGAAATGGAGCTTGCGAACGATTGCAACCTGCGCAGGGGACGCTCACTCCTCAGGATTTCGGTGAGAGATCAATCTCCAACCGAAACGTTGAATGACGGACTTTCAGCCCTTATTGAACAATTAAATGTGTACATTTTTCAACATTCTAAGATTTGCCCATGATCCAACGATTACCTTAGTAAAAAATCGCGAAAAAGCAAAAAGGCCGCCGCGGAAATACTTTAGTTGCGGCCTGTCAGTTTTGTCACGAAGCCTTAAAATCCCAGTATTATAGGGCTTTGAGCAAAGAAAAAGGGCTATAATTTTGTATCAAAACTATAGTCCTTTGGTGGTGCGGATAACAGGACTTGAACCTGCATGAAATTGCTCTCATACGGACCTGAACCGTACGCGTCTGCCAATTCCGCCATATCCGCATTTGCCTATATACTATAGCATATTATCTCAAAAAAAGCAAGTGTTTTTTGAAAATTTATTGAAATTTTTTCGCAGACGTGGTATACTTAGCATTGGTGATGTTTATGTATAAAAAAATCAGCCCGGAAGAGGCTAAGGAAATTATGAATACCCGTCCATGCACTGTGCTGGATGTACGGACCGAGGACGAGTTTGTTCTCGGACATATCGAAAATTCTATCTGTATACCTGTAGATGATCTGGACAGGCGTCTTGACGAGCTTCCGGACAAAAATGCCCTGATATTGGTGTGCTGCCGCAGCGGTAAGAGCAGTAAGCTGGCGGCGGAGTATCTGGACAGAGTCGGCTACAGCAACGTTTATGATTTTGGAGGGCTTTTGTCTTGGAATTATGGCTATGTGGAATGGGATTAAGCTTGAGACTTGTACATTTTTAACAAAAGTCGGCGATAAAACTTGTACAGTTTTTTCGCTTTCTTTTAAAAAAAAGATTTGCTTTTTATTTCGTGATGTGCTATAATAAGTAACGTTGAGAATGTGCTTGTAGCTCAGCTGGATAGAGTACATGGCTACGAACCATGGGGTCGGGGGTTCGAATCCCTTCAGGCACGCCAAAAGGGTAGTATCTGCTTCGGATACTACCCTTTTATCTCCTATTATGCGTTTAAATTCTTTGGTAAAGGAGCTGTTAAAGGATGTCGGCGTTTGTGATAAAGGACAAGACCGTTCCTGTCTCACTTAAATTTATAGAAGAATATATGCCCGGCGCTCACGGTGAGTATGTTAAGGTATTTCTTTACGGGCTGGCATCCGCCGTTGAAGGCAGGGAAGCTGACAATGAAAGCATTGCCGAAAGTCTTCACATTTTGGTAACTGATGTGGAAAACGCATGGAAGTACTGGAGCGAACAGGGTCTGATACATATAGACGGCAACAGCGTTATTTTTGGCAGTGAGGAAAAGGAGTCTCCCGCTTCCAAAACAAAGCCCGAGTCCCGACCGCCAAGAGTGTCAAATCGGGATATTGCCGAGGCACTTAAGCTCAATCCCAACATGAAGGACACCATCACAATGGTGGAACAGCTTTTGGGCAAGCCCCTGACTCCAAGAGAGATAACCTCGATCTTTAATTTTATGGACTGGTACGGGATGGACGGAAGCCTGATACTGATGCTGTTTGAGTACTGTATATCCATGGATAAGAAAAACTTCGCTTATATTGAAAAGGTGGCCCAAAGCTGGAATAATGAGGGCATCAATGACATAAAAAGTGCCGAGGCGGTTATCAGGCGGGCCGATGAAGAAAAAAAGTTTCAGGGTCAGTGCAGAAAGCTTTTTGGTATAGACCGTGGATTTACAGCCACGGAGCAGAAATATATCAACTCGTGGAAAACGGATTTGGGGTTTTCCGTGGAGATGGTTTCTCAGGCATACGAGATTACAGTTAAAAACACCGGAAAGCTGGCATTCGCATATATGAACAAGATACTTATCAGCTGGCATAATAAGGGAATAAAGACCCTGAAGCAAATTCAGGAAAAGGATGCCCACCCCAAAAGTAATGGCTCCAAGATCGGTGAGCAGGCGCTTATGGACCTGAAGAGGCGCATTGATCAGGATAAATCTTAAGCCCGGAAGCGTCGGACTTAAATACGGAGGGATGAAAAAATGGCGGAAAGCATAAATTCCAGAGCCGACAGAATAATTGAAAAACGCCGAGCCGCTCACCGGGATGAGCTTGAACAGCGAAAAAGCGATATTTTTCGTATGTTTCCCCGCATTGCACAGCTCGAAAAGAGTTTTGACGAAACGGGTCTTAAGCTTATGCGCAAGGTGGCGGAAGAGGGCTTTGACCCGGAAACGGCCGTAGTGAAGATAATGCTTGAAAACAGCCTTGCCAACAAGGAAAAGAAGGAGATACTAAGGAACGGGGGCTTTCCGGAGGATTACATCGACGATAAGCCCATGTGCGGCATTTGCGGTGATACGGGCTATGTCAGCGGCAAGCTTTGCTCCTGCGTAAAATTGGAGCTTGACAGGGAGCTTGCGACGGAGGCTAATTTGTCCGAAAAGCTTTCGACCCAGACCTTTGAAAGCTTCCGGTTTGATTACTACAGCCCTTTGGCGGATCCGGAGCTGGGCATCTCGCCCCTTAAGAATATACGTTCGGTCTATGGCCTTTGCGAAAAGTTTGTGGAAGATTTTGGCCGGTCAGCGGAAAATCTGTTTTTTACCGGAAACTGCGGCCTTGGCAAGACCTATCTGTCCTCAGCCATTGCCAACAGACTTATAGAGCGGGGCGTGGATGTACTGTACGTAAGCGCCAATTCCCTGTTCCCCATATTGGAGGATCTGCATTTTAACCGAAATGTTTCGGAAAAAAACCAATACCTTGTTGAACATGTTTTTGACGCCGAGTTGCTTATACTTGATGACCTTGGGGCGGAATTTGTAACGCCCTTTACCTCGGCGGAACTGTTCCGCATCATAAACAACCGCCTTATGGACGGAAAGAAAATGATCATATCTTCCAATATAAGTGAGGAGGAGCTTAAGCGTCGGTATTCTGAGCGTATATATTCCCGTATAGCCGGGAGCTTCAATGTGGTGATGTTCTTTGGCGAGGACATACGCCGCAAGATAAAAAATATGTAATACAGGAGGAGAAAAATGAAAGAGGTTTTTAAGCGTCACATTGACGCGCTGGGTGAAATAATGCTTATGTTCAAAATGGATGCGGAAAAGGCCGCTAAAGCTCTTGAAACAGAAAAAAAGGCCCTTGAAGAGGATTGCGGGTGCGACGATGAATATCTTGCGCCGGCCTTGTACAACGCCCTTGCTACGATACGCACTTCGCCGGAACAGGAAAAGCCCGTTGGCCAGCTTATTGTGGCTATATCCGATGCTCGAGAGGAACTTATGATAATTATGGAAGCCGCCTGCGGCGGTGAAGAAAAGGAGCTGTGATTATGGACAGAAATGCTGCGTGGGAACTGTTAGTAAAATATAATAAGGATGAATTCCACCTTCGTCATGCCCTTACGGAAGAGGGCGTAATGCGCTATTTTGCCTCGGAGCTGGGGTTTGATCCGGATTATTGGGGAATCATAGGTCTGTTGCATGATATTGATTTTGAAATGTATCCGGATCAGCACTGCCAGAAGGCTCCCGAGCTGTTGCGCGAGGGCGGCTTTGGGGATGATGTGATACATGCGGTGTGCAGCCACGGCTATGGCATTGTATCGGATGTCAGACCCGAACACCAGATGGAAAAGGTGCTTTTTGCTTCGGACGAGCTGTCCGGCCTTATCTGGGCGGCGGCAAAGATGAGGCCGTCAAAGAGCACTCAGGACATGGAGCTTAAAAGTCTTAAGAAAAAGTACAAGACGGCCTCTTTTGCCGCAGGCTGCTCCCGCCAGGTGATTGAAAAGGGGGCTGAGATGCTGGGCTGGGAGCTGGACGACCTGCTTTGGCGCACTATCCTTGCCATGCGCAGCTGCGAGGCGCAAGTGGAAGAGGAAATGTCGAAAATCTAAAATTCCTATTGACAAAGCCATAATTATGTGGTAACATTTTCCTTGCAAAGTAGGATCACACGCGTTAAGTGAGAAAAGGACGGGAAGTTGCCTTTTCTACGAAAGAGCTCCGCTCTGCGGTGTGCGATCCGCATTCCGTTGCTACGAAAAGAATATAATGGGAAGCTAACATCCTTTTTGTAGTAATAAATTACAGAAAGGGTGTTTTTGCGTGAAAAAAAAGTGGATAAAAATTATGGTAATGACCGCCATGCTGGCAGCGCTCAGTGTAATCTTCCGGCTGTTTTTGGGCTATCCTCAAACGGGGACGACTCGATATGATCTGGGTTTTCTGCCAATTGCGGCGGCGGGAGTTATGTTTGGCCCCCTCTGGAGCGGCGGCGCCTATGTGATCGCTGACCTGATAGGAACGCTACTAACCGGACAAACCCCAATAGTCACTATAACTATTTGCAAGTTTGTCTTTGGGGCTATATTCGGGCTGTTCTTTTATAAAAAGGATATTACCCTGCCAAGGATCGTTCTTTGTGTGGCGGCGATCAGCCTCTTTGTAGACCTGATAGGTATGCCTCTGGCGCTTATGCCTCTTTATAACAAGGGCATATTTGTGATTTTTGTGGAAAGGCTTCCTCAGGTGGGGGTAATGTTGCCAGTGAGAGTGGCTGGAATATGGCTGATGGATCGGTATCTGGGCAAAACAATGAAAAAATACATTTCTTAAAGGGGATAAAACGTATATGAAAGACAGCTTTGTCAGGTATGCCAACAGCTTTCAGACTGTTATAAACCTGAGCCTTGGGAGGATATCAGCACTTTTGGAACTTATGGACAGGCCTCAGGACGGACAAAGGTATATTCACGTTGCGGGCACCAACGGAAAGGGCTCGGTGTGTGCCTTCCTTGAAAGTATACTGATGAAATCCGGGCTTAAGGTAGGAAAGTACACCTCACCAAATCTTATCAAGGTAAACGAACGGATAACAGTGAACGGCGTATCAATTGCCGATGATGAGCTTGACCCGATTCTTGAAAAAATCGGCAGCCTCTTCACTGCGGTTGAGGAAATGACCGGAGAAAGGCCCTCCCAGTTTGAGGTGTGGACAGCGGCGGCCTTTGAGTATTTTGCAAGGCAGCGCTGTGACTATGTGATACTTGAAGCGGGAATGGGAGGCGAGTACGATGCTACCAATGTCATAGCTTCCAACTCTGCCGCAGTCATAACCAGAGTGGATCTTGACCACTGTGCCATGCTTGGCAATACTGTGGAGGAGATCGCCAGGACAAAGTGTGGGATAATCAAGCCCGGATCGCCGGTTGTGACAGTGAGGCAAAATCCGTCGGTGAATGCGGTGATAGAGAAGTGTGCCGCTGAAAAAGGCTGCCCCCTTATTGAGACCGAACCCTTTGTAAGTACAGGCTTTGAAGGCATAAGGGAAAGATTTTTGTTTGAGGGACAAAGCATTCTTTGCGGACTGGGAGGCCCTCACCAGCT
>CAYTWZ010000053.1:0-4181 GCA_964442035.1 uncultured Oscillospiraceae bacterium | reverse complement strand
CCCTTGACAAATTGCATATAATATTGTAAAATAACTGTAAGTAAATTAAAAAGGAGAGAAGAGTATGAAAAAATTCATATCATTGGCAATTGCCCTGGCAATGGTGCTTTCAATTGTACCAGCACTTGCGGCAACGGAAAATGACAGCGGTACGGTTGTGCTTTTCGATATAGCACAACAAGATATAACCGCTGACGATGGCGATGCAACAGCCTTGAATAACTTTGGCTGGACAGCCTCCGGCGATGCAACACAGGGAAACCAATCTAACCTAAGACTCAGTCTGCATTGGACAAATGACGGTGAAATAGGAGGAAGCGACAAAAAGGCGCTTACTGTTTTTGACAGTGCAAACGACAGCACTGACCGTACTGTTGTTGCTTCCATTGATTCCGCCAATGACACTGTTGGCGCGGAAAAGATTATCATTGAGTACAGCTGGGGAATTCGTTCCAGCAAAAGCGACAACTATCAGAGCTGGGCATTTATTGATTTGGACGGCAATGTGATTGCGAAAACCTATATCGACGCAGGTAATGCCACCAACGAAAACGGTGGCAATGCTCAGTTTAAGCTTGGTAAAGACGAAAATCATGTGGTTGTTTCTCAGGGCTCTGGCTCAAGAGATAAGGTGCTTGCGCTCAGAGCACTTCCCTTCAAGATTGAATCTGTTAAGCAGAGCGATGATACATACGTTACAACATATTATTATGACGACAATAACGATGGCGAGTACACCGAGCTTTACAGCGAAAATGTGGGAGCCATAAACGGATTTAAAGCTGTTTCCACATGGATTGGCGGTTGGAGTAGTCAGTGGGCTTGTATGGGTCTTATGGATCTTAAGATTTCTTATACCGTTGAATCGGCCGCAGAGGTGACTGTTAAAACGGTTCTTTCCGATGGAACGGATTCCGGTATTGCAGACAGCGTCAAGATTGTACGGGCAGGAGCTGAATATGAGCAGCCGGTTCCCAGCAATAAGGTTCTTAATGTGAACGGCGTGTACTATATTTATAACGAGGAAACGTCAACCCGCACAATTACTCCCGTAGCAGGAGGCGTAAATACTATTATGCTCGTATATGACAAGTTTGAAGGCACCGGCCTTACCGGCGACGTGATTTCCGAGGAAGGCGCAACCTGCTGGTTTGCCGATCCCAGAAGCCTTACCGTTAAAAACGATGAGGACGGAGTCAATGTTACATATGTAGGTTACATTGACGTACACGGCAGCGTTAAGGCAGCTCAGTACGACAACAAGACCGGCAAGTTCGATGAGGTTTTGGTTCGCAGCAACTTCCAGCCTGATGACCACAACAACCCCACATTCCTTGAGCTTCCCGATCATCGCATTATGATATTTTATTCCCGTCATACCGATGAGGCCTGCTTCTATTACAGAATTTCCAAGAAGCCCTATGATATCACCACCTTCGGCGAGGAAAAATATCTTAAGACCAGCAATAATACGACCTACCCCAACCCCTTCATACTTTCCGATGATCCCGACCATATATATCTTGGCTGGAGAGGCATCAACTGGCATCCCACGCTGGGACGGCTTACCATGCCTGACGAAAACGGAGACGTGACATTGGAGCTTGAAAAGCAGATTGTACAGTCTACCGGAGCCCGTCCCTATGCCAAGTACACCAGCAACGGCAAGGACGAGATATGGGTAACATACACCACCGGCCATCCGGACAATGAGGATCCCAACTGGCTGTATTTCAACCGTATCAACGTCAATACCCTTGACGTTATGGATGTAAACGGCAATATTCTCAGCAATATCAACAACGGCACTCTTGCTGTCGCTAAGAATGACGCCAGCAAAGCTTTTGCTGTTGATGCTCCGAGCGGCGGCACAAGAGACTGGGTTTGGGAAATTGCCAACGACAACGGCAAGCCTGTTATCGCTATGGTAAAGATCAGTTCGGACAAGAAGTCTCACGACTACTGGTACGCTACCTATGACGGCAGCGCATGGGTGCTTACAGACCTTCCCGATGATCCTACCCAGAATACGACCATGCACACCTCCAACACCGAATATTGCTACAGCGGCGGTATGTCCATCGACAAGGCCGATCCCCACATCGTATATGTTTCCATGCCTGTAAACGGCGTGTTCGGCAAGGTGTTTGAGATCGTCAAGTTTACTCTTAACGATGATTACACAGCTGTTGTTGACACCGAATATATTACCGAAAATTCCCGTGAGAACAATGTTCGTCCCTATGTTGCCAACGGCAGCGCGGAAGGCGACCTCCGTCTTACATGGATGAACGGTTATTATCAGTACTGGATGGTGAGGGACAGCTATCCTCAGGGCTTCCCCACCAGAATGATGACGAGCTTTGATATTCCGGAGGCTGAACTTGTAAACGAGCTTGGCGCAGGTGACGGCGCGGTTTATGCGATCGACGGCAGCACCGTTTCCGCGGCTGCTCCCGCAAACGGCGCGTTTACAATTTCCATGGAGCTGCTTCAGAGCGACCTTTCTGTAGGCGGCACCCTTCTTAAGAGCGGCGACCTTGAAATCGATCTTGAAAAGTCTACAGTTGACCCCTACCATGATTACGCGGCGGTAGCTCCCAAGGTAACAGCGGGCGGCAAGACTCAAAAGAGCGACAACCTGTTCAGTAATTCCGACTGGTTCACAAGCGTAAGCGGCACCAACGGCGACAAGGGCGTTAATTCCATGGGCTGGATCAACTATACCGTCACCTACGATGGAAAAGATCTTGTGACCTATGTGAACGGTCTTATAGACGCTAATCTTCAGGATGTTGACGTTACTCTTGGCGAAGACATTGAGCTTGGCGGCATAAAGGGTATTATTGCCAATATACGCACAGCGGACGCCGCTCTCAGTCAGGCTGAGGTCAAGGCTTCTCTTGATGATTTTGACGAGTCCTCTATCAAGACAATAGACACGATTTCTATAAGCGATAATATTACCGCTGATCTTATTCTTCCCACAAAGGCATACAACAACTCAGATATTACTTGGGAAAGCGGTGAGCCCGGTGTGATCGACAATACCGGCGCTGTTACAAGAGACGCGGAAACCCATAAAGTAACTCTGACCGCTACAGTTGACGGCGAAAGCAAGGACTTTACAGTTACTGTCGCCGCCAAGAAAGATGTAAGCGAAAATCTTGTATTCAAGTATAATTTCTCGGAGACTTATGACAGAGACGGAGTTACAATGGTTAAGGATGCCAGCGGTAACGGTCTTGACGGCGAGGTCCTCGGCACAGCCGCCAATCTTGAGAACGGCAAGCTTGACCTTACCGCAAATACCGCAGACGGTTGGACTACCAACGGATATATGAATGTTCCCTATGATGTACTTAAGGGTGTTCGCAGCTACACTGTTGTTCAGCAGGTAAAGGGCGGTAGCTCCGTTCATCCCAGACTTTATGATATGGGCACTGACAGCCAGCATAGTGTATTTACCCGTGCCGATGCGTTCAGCGCAGGCATCAAAAACAGCACCACGCAGCTCGTCAATGCTTCCGTAACTCCTGTCCCCGCAGATAAGGAGTCTTGGATAGTTACAAGCTATAATGCGGCTACCAAAGAAACAAAGATTTACCTCGATGGTGTGCTTGTTGCCAATGACAGCACTGCAATTACTCACGAGCCCTATCAGGTTTCCGGCGGTACTGCCCGCAACTATATCGGACGTACCCAGTGGTGGGCTGCTGACAACAACTCAACCGCTCAAGACAATCAGGACTTTAACGGCACTATAGACAACTTCATGTTCTTTAACGCAGCTCTTACCGAAGAAGAGATAGCCGAGCTTACAACTGTTTCCGTAGCGGCAGAGGCTAACCTTGTGATCAAGGACAACAAGCTTGGTCTTGCCTATACCGCCGCGATCAGCGGGAACGCGGATCTTGCTTCCGGCGCAGGCTTCGAATATGCGGCTTATGAGGCTGACGAAAACGGCAACTATGTTGTACTTGCTGAAGAGCTTAAGGATGAGAGCTGCGAGACTGTTCCTGAAAACGGCACTCTCCGCCTGACAATCAACGGCATATCCAACGCCAACAGTGCCCGTATATATGCGGTTAAACCCTATGTTGTAGTAGACGGAGCAAAGGTTTACGGCGAGACAGTTACAGCTACTCTTTACGACAAGCTTATTGACAGCATCGTTAACG
>CAYTWZ010000052.1:0-12650 GCA_964442035.1 uncultured Oscillospiraceae bacterium | reverse complement strand
TCAATGAAAAAGTTCAAATCACCCAAGACGAATATGAAACTATAAAAGATATGGTTGACACTCTTAATTATGCCTATGGGAAATTAAACGACCTGGTATATTGCATTTCTGAACCAATTCAATAAGTTCAGGCGGGAGTATCGTTCTCCCGCCGAAAAACAAACGTCCCCCGCGTCTATAGACGCGAGGGATATTTGTTTTTCGGCGTTTACTTACACACTAAGCTCAAATATATTTACCTGCGCGGTTTCCGGAATGCCGTCAAAGCAGCCTAATTTCCGAAGCATTTCCACGTGCTTTTCGCTGACGGTGGTGCGGCTTCGGAAGTCGTCCACCGAAAGGAAGGGGCCCTCTTTGCGGGCGTCCTCAATACTTTGAGCGGCGGCAAGACCCATACCGGATAGGCTGTTGAAGGCGGGCATTATCTTTCCGTCCACATTCATAAATTTAGAGGGGTGGGCCTTGTATATGTCTATGGGTACAAATTCTATACCCCTTGCGTACATTTCGTTGACCACTTCAAGAATTGTGTAGGTGGCCTTTTCTGTCGCGGTGGGATCGTCCAGCGCCTTTATGTCCGCCATTGCCTGCTTTACACGTTCCCTGCCGCAGGCCATCGTCTCGTAATTGAAGGTGTCGGCCCGAACAGAGAAATATGCCTGATAAAACGCGATAGGGTAGTGCACCTTGTAATAGGCTACTCTCAGGGCCATTGTTACATAGGCGGCGGCATGAGCCTTAGGGAACATGTATTTGATTTTGTTGCAGCTGTCAATGTACCATTCCGGCACTCCGTGGGCCCGCATTTCCGCCTCGTCGTCAGGCAGCAGCTTTTTGCCCTTGCGGACACGCTCCATTATCTGAAATGACAGCTTTGGCTCCAGCCCCTTATGGATGAGGAAAAGCATGATGTCATCACGGCAGCAGATGGCGTTTTGCAGCGTGCAGGTGCCGCTGCGTATAAGCTCCTGGGCGTTGCCGGTCCATACGTCCGTGCCGTGGGAAAGTCCCGACAAACGGATAAGCTCGCCCACGGTTGTGGGCTTGGTGTCCTTAAGCATCTGGCGGGTAAAGCCTGTGCCAAACTCCGGAACGGCAAAGGTGCCGGTCTCGCTGCCTATATCCTCCGGCTCGACCCCAAGAGCCTTAGTGCCGGTGAAAAGACTCATAACATCCGGGTCAGGGATGGGAACGGTCTTGGGATCAACTCCCGTGAGGTCGTGGAGCATCTTGAGCATTGTCGGGTCATCGTGACCCAGAATATCCATCTTCAGCAGGTTTTGATCAATGCTGTGGTAGTCAAAGTGAGTAGTTACAATTCCGCAGTCAGTCTTGTTGGCGGGGTACTGTATGGGTGTGAATTCGTGTATGTCTTTCCCCTTGGGCAGAATGATAACTCCGCCCGGATGCTGGCCTGTGGTAGTCTTTACACCCATGCATCCGTTTTTGAGACGCTCGATCTCGGCGCTATGCACATACTGTCCCTTATCCTCAAAGTAATGCTTTACATAGCCGTAGGCGGTTTTTTCCGCCACAGTGGAAACCGTTCCGGCACGGTAAACATAGCCCTCGCCGAAAATCTCCTCCGTGTACTTGTGGGCCTTGGACTGATATTCGCCGGAAAAGTTCAGGTCAATATCCGGCTGCTTCCCGCCACCGAAGCCAAGGAAGGTCTCGAAGGGTATATCGTAGCCGTCCTTAATGTAGGGCGTGCCGCACTTGGGGCAGATCTTGTCCGGCATGTCGCAGCCGCAGTCATACACCGTGTCCCGGGGAAATTCATAGTTTTTGCAGTTGGGGCAGCGGTAATGGGCGGGGAGGCTGTTTACTTCGGTTATGTTGGAGCAGTAGGCAAGGAAGGAGGAGCCGACACTGCCTCTGGAGCCGACAATATAGCCGTCAGCGTTGGAGTGCTCTACCAACATACGGGCGTAATTGTAAAGGTCGGCGTAGCCGTGACCTACAACGCTGTCTATTTCGGCGTCAAGGCGATCCTTGACAATATCGGGGAGAGGATCGCCGTAAAGGCTGGTGGCCTTTTTGTACGAAACCTCCTCAATGGTTTTTTCACTGCCCTCAATCTTGGGCGGGAAGTTCCCCTTTGGAACAGGGGCGATATCCTCTATCATATCCGCTATTTTGTTGGTGTTTTCCACTACAAGCTCGTATGCGCGGTCTCCGAAGTAGGCAAATTCGTCAAGCATTTCCTGAGTATTACGGAAGTAAAGCTCCGGTTGGATGTCCGCGTCCTTAAAGCCCTGACTTGCCTGCAGTATGCGGCGATATATTTCGTCACGCTTTTTGAGAAAATGTACGTCACATGTGGCAACGGTCATTTTGCCCATTTCGTCACCGAGCGCTACTATACGGCGGTTAAAATCGCGAAGCTCCTCATCATCCTTGACGATGCCTTCTCTTACCATGTAGCGGTTGTTGGTGATGGGCTGTATCTCAAAATAGTCGTAGAAGGAGGCTATTTCCCTGATCTCATCATCCGGCAGATGATTGCGTACGGCGCGGAAAAGCTCACCCGCCTCACAGGCGGAGCCTATGAGCAGCCCCTCCCGGTGCTTGATAAGCTCATCCTTGGGGATAAGCGGACGCTTGTAAAAATACCGCATATGGGAAAGGCTGACCAGCTGATACAGGTTTTTAAGCCCCACAAGATTTTTTGCCAGCAGTATAATATGGTACCGGGTAGTCCCTTTCTGGTTGTATTTTTCACCGTCATGTATGAGGTAACCCTCGCAGCCGTATATTATCTTTATGTCACTTTTGTCCTTTGCGTGGTAGGCCTCGGGGAAGGCCTGTACTACGCCGTGGTCGGTGAGGGCTATGGCCTTGTGTCCCCATTTGATGGCCTGCTTTACATAGTCGGCAACGTTCATCACGGAGTCCATAGCTGACGACTTGCTGTGGGCGTGAAGCTCCACCCGCTTTACAGGGGCGTCATCGCTGATTTCGGGCATTTCGGCCTTTATCACATCACGAGCCATCACCACAAGCTCCCGGCTGAAGGTGTCAAATTCCACCTTGCCCCTGACGGCAACGCACTTGGGCTTTTTGAGGTATTCAAATATCTCCTCAAAGTCCTTGTTTTGTACAAACATTTTTACCGTTATGGAGCCGGTGTAATCGGTTATGTAAAAGGTGATAAGGTGCTTGCTGACCTTCTTGAGCTCTCGAAAGTCCGCGCCAAAGGTGTCGCCCCTTATTACGGCGAACTGTACGTCATTATTGATCTCCGAAATAGGTATCAGCTCGTCATCAGGCCGGAACAGCTTGCCGAAAATCACATCCTCACCGGTGGATTTTCCCGTCTTGGGGGCGGAGGGAGCCTTGTCATATATGGGCGCAAGGTCGCGGGTGACTTTCATTTCATCTTCCAAAAAGCATACGGAAATTTCCGCCCCAAGCTCACGGCGAAGCCGGTCGCCCAAAAACTCGTGCACCTTGTCCCTCTCCAGTATATCCCTATTGCCGTGGCGGATGGTGATATAAAGCTTGTCCCCCCTCATTGCGCAGGAACAGTCACAGAGTATTGCGCCCCAAAGTGGGTGAGTGTTGTGAAGCCCGGATATTATAGTGACAGCACAGAGAATAATATCCTTCTCAGTGAGGGAGCTGAGGTCAAAGCGCGGCTCGATCATGGCGGAGCTGAGCCTGTATACCTTGCAAAGCTCATCGGTGAAGCGTTCCATAAAGCTGCTGGGGATAACACGGGAGAATACCGCCTTTATATATGCGGTGCGCTGCTCCTTGTTTATGACCAGACGCTCAATTTTCCCGTCCCTTATGCTTTCATCGCCTTCGGCGGCGGGAAATACCTCACGTATTAAATATGGTTTATCCATGGTAACAATCCTTTCACAATTCGGCGGTTACAGTATTCTGCCTTTAAGGCGGGAAATTCAGCGTACATGCAGCTAAATTTTTCACATTTTGTCTATTTCCGCAAACAGCTGGTCTATGGCTTCGCTTATGGGAACCTTCCTGAGTATTTCACCCCGTTTGAACAGCAGAGCCGTATTGTCTCCGCAGGCAAAGCCGATATCAGCCTCTCGGGCTTCTCCGGGGCCGTTTACAGCGCAGCCCATGACCGCTACATGTATATCCTTATGTATATTTTTCAGCCTGTCGGAAACCTGATTGGCAATCTCTATCATGTTTTTTATCTGACAGCGGCCGCAGGTAGGGCAGGATGTGAATTTTACGCCCTTTCTCATATCAAGAGCCTTGAGCAGCTCGATACCGGCCACAGCCTCTCTCACCGGGTCGGCAGTGAGTGAGACCCGTATGGTGTCGCCGATACCCTCAAGCAAAAGCGCGCCTATGCCGCTGCAGCTTTTTACAATGCCGGTGTACTCTGTTCCGGCCTCGGTGACCCCAAGGTGAAGGGGATAGTCCGTTATCCGCGAAATTCTGCGGTAAGCGTCCACCATAAGGGGAACGTTGCTTGATTTGATGGAAATAGCTATGTCGTAAAAGCCGCAGTCCTCCAAAAGGGACACATGGTGCATGGCGCTTTCACACAGGGCTTCGGCGGTAGGGTGGCCGTATTTGGCCAAAAGCTCCTTTTCCAAGGAGCCCCCGTTTACCCCTATGCGTATTGGCACGCCCTTTTCCCCGGCGGCCTCCGCCACGGCCCGAACCTTGTCACGGCTGCCGATGTTGCCGGGGTTGATGCGTATTTTATCAACGCCGCTTTTGATACATTCAAGGGCAAGACGGTAGTCAAAGTGTATGTCCGCTACCAGCGGAACATTGGTCCGCTCCTTTATGGTCTTAAGAGCCTTTGCCGCGTCCATATCAAGCACTGCCAGCCGCACTATGTCGCAACCCGACGCGGCAAGGCTGTTTACCTGACGCACAGAGGCGTCTATATCCCTGGTGTCAGTGGTACACATGGACTGAACGCTGACGGGGGCGCCGCCCCCGATAAGGACGCCGCCAACATTGATCCGGCGCGTGTGTTTCCTTTCCACCGCAATTACACCTCCGCTATGCCAAGCTCCTTGAGCTTGGTTATATAGGTTTCGGCGGCGCTGCGGGCATCCTCCGGGCTGATATCGTACTCGCCGGTGATGGCGTCCACCAGCTGATCCATTGTTACGTCCTTATCAAGCTGTTCAAAAATGAAAGCGCCTGTTTCGTTAAGGGTTATAAGCTTGCTGAAATTTATGGCCTGACCGTCCCCGAGGCTGACCACAACATAGGTGTCGCCCACCTTCCTCAAACGGTATTTTCCGTTAAGCTTCATTTCCGTCTCCTCCTTGTTAAAAGCTCTTTAAATTTATTATAACATATTGCCGGCCCGATATCAAGTCAAACTTTGTTTCAAACCTAAATTTCCTCTGTATATTCCCGCCAGCCGCCGCATGCGTTTTACTTTTCCTTAAACAAATTCCGAGGCGCATCGGCCTCGGAATTCATATCAGTATTATTGTGTTATTCTTATTGTTTTATTCCGCGCCCGCTGCCTTGACTACCTCGTTCATTATCTCGTCAAGCTTGGCCTTAGCCTTGGCCTGATCCGCTTCACTGTAGCCGAAGTAGAATTTAATCTTGGGTTCGGTACCGCTGGGACGTACCGCGATCCAGCCGCTGCAGCCGGGCCCCTCAAGCTCAAAGTATACCATGTTGTTAAGAGGCTGACCGGTGCTTGTCTCGCTGCCGTCGGCGTATTTAATAACGCCTGTGCTGTAATCCCGAAGCGCCTTGACCTTTACGCCCGCAAACTCCCGGAAGTTTCCTGTGCGCAGGGTCTCGATCATAGCGGCAATCCTTGCGGCTCCGTCAAGGGACTCCAGATAGTAGTTCCTTACTCCTTCGCAGAAGGTACCGTACTTCTTGTAAAGCGCCTGAAGCGCGTCATAAAGTGTCATGCCCTTTTCCTTGTAGTAGGCGGCCATTTCCGTAATGAGCATTGAAGCTACGACCGCGTCCTTGTCACGTACGTATGTTCCGCTCAGGTAGCCGTAGCTTTCCTCAAAGCCGAACACAAAGTTTTTCTTGTTGCCGCTTTCTTCAAATTCCTTAATCTTTTCGCCGATGAACTTGAAGCCGGTCAGCACCTCTATAAGCTCCACATTGTATTCCTTGGCTATAGGACGGAGCATTTCGGTTGTAACTACGGTCTTGATAAGCACGGGGTTTTCGGGCATAAGTCCCTTCTCCCGGCGCCGTGAAAGTATATATTCGCTTAGCAGCACCCCTGTCTGGTTGCCGGTCAGGGTTACATATTCTCCGTCGCTGTCCCTTACCACTATGCCCACACGGTCCGCGTCCGGGTCGGTGCCGATGATAAGGTCGGTATTGTTTTCCTTGGCAAGTTCAATGGCCCGGGTAAATACCTCCTTGTTTTCGGGGTTGGGGGTTTTAACTGTGGGGAAGTTGCCGTCGGGAAGCTCCTGCTCGGAAACAACGATCACGTTTTTCATGCCGCACTTGGCCAGTATACGGCGTACAAGCTTGTTGCCTGTGCCGTGGAGCGGAGTGTATACAATGCTGAAATTGTCCGCCACACGGGGGATAACGGTTTTATCAATGGCCTGCTCGTATACCTTTTCGATATATGGAGCGTCAATGTCTTCGCCGATGTATGTGAGAAGCCCTCTTTCCTCGGCTTCTTTGTCGCTGATTATATTTACGCCGTCAAAAATGTCGATACCCTTGATGGCCTCGGTTACAACGTTTGCCGCGTCGGGAGGAAGCTGACCGCCATCGGGGCCGTAGGCCTTGTAGCCGTTGTACTCCTTAGCGTTGTGGCTGGCGGTGATCACTATGCCGGAAATACAGCCCAAATGTCTGACAGCAAAGCTGAGTTCGGGAGTGGGGCGCAGCGACTCGAACAGGTAAGCCTTTATTCCGTTGGCGCAAAGCACCTTGGCGCTTTCAAGGGCAAATTCGGCGCTGTGGTTGCGGCTGTCATAGGCAATGGCAACACCCTTTTCCTTGCCTCCCATGTCTGATATCCACTTGGCCAGACCTTGAGTGGCCTGACGTACAGTGTACATGTTCATGCGTCCGCTGCCGGCGGCGATCTTACCTCTCAGTCCGGCTGTACCGAAGGTGAGTGTTTTCCTGAAGCGGTGGCGTATTTCACGGTCATCGTCCTTGATGGCAATAAGCTCGTTCCTAAGATTGGGATCAAGTCCTTCGTAATTTACCCAGCGCCGGTATCTTTCCATATATTCTGTCATAGATATTACCTCCATGTTTAGTTGTTAAGGAATCTGCGCTTTGCGGCTGTGGCTCCGCGCATAATGGCTTTGAGCTGATCTTTGTTCTCAGCCTCTGTTGCCTCTTTGATGCGGTTGAGGCTGGCGCACATTTCGTCGATAAGCTTTACAAGGGGCTTTTTGTTAAGGACGAAAAGCTCGCTCCAAAGCTCTTCGTTGAGAATAGCGACCCTTGTACAGTCCCTGAGGCTTCCGGCGCTGTACATGGCGCTTCTTTCGATATGCGTATTGTCGCAAAGAGCTACGGCCACCACGTGCATCAGCTGTGAGGTATAGGCGATCATTTCGTCATGATCCTCGGGAGTGGTGTTGATAATATTTGCCGCCCCGATATGTCGGGCAAACTCCTCCATTGTCTCTACGCCGGGACGCTTTGTCCGCGGTGTGGACGCGATAATGAAGTTGCAGCGCCGGAACAGATCCCCAAGGGAATTGGCGTAACCGCTAAGCTCACGCCCCGCCATTGGATGACAGCCCACAAAGCAGACATCCTCCCTCAGCCGATCCTCAACGCTGTATACCACAGGGCTTTTTACGCCGCATACATCGGCGACTACAACGCCGCTTTTCATATATTTTTGGTTTTCAAGAATAAAGTCCACCGTCGCCTGAGCGTAAAGCGCCACAATGATAAGGTCGCTGTGGGAAATTATGTCAGCCGCATTTTCTGAATTACTGTTGACGATAACTCCGTCCTCATATGCCTTTGCCACAACCGAGCTGTCATTGTCAATCCCGAAAACATTGCAGTCGTGAAAGCCCTTGGCCGCCTTAGCCATGGATCCGCCGATAAGCCCCAATCCGACTATTGTAGTATTATACATAATGAAACACCCGCTACCTGTAAGTATTACCTTAAAAAGTCACATTATCCACATCATATTTTATTATATAATATTAGCGGAAGCTTTGCAAATCATAAATTTGCACAAATTTCAGGACTGCGCTGTTGCTTTATTTTTCAATTTTGACCAAATAAATACAATTATCGAGGAAAAAATCGCCCCGGTAACGGCGCCAAGGGTGTCTATACATACATCCGTGACCCGGCAGGAGCGCCCGGGAACAAAATACTGATGTATTTCATCGGTGACCGCGTACAGCATACAGAATAAGGCTGTCCATGGGATAAACCGGCGGCGCGGGTACAGGCGAAGCAGCAGCTGAACCCAGAAGCCCAGAAACGCGTAGATGGAAAAATGGGCGCATTTGCGTACAATATTGGTTATGGATTGCGCAAATTCGGCTCGCGCGGCCGCGCTCATTTGCTTAAAAAACGAAAACCTGCCGAATATGAATTTTATAAAGTAATTGCTTGTGTCGGTGGATTCGGTCGCGTCCTGAGCGGAAAACATAAAGATAGCCGCCATACAGGCGATAACGACTATCCATAATATGATTCGTATTACAGCCTGCTTTTTCATCACAGCTCACCGCCCTTCAGTAGCGGGATAAGCGCATCCGCGACTGCCTTGCCGCCGACGCCGTTGGGGTGGGCGTCATCGGGAGAACTCATGTAACAAGGGATGACCCGCCCGTCCTTATCCTCAAGGATGCTTCCTATATCAAATATTTTCGCGGCTATTTCACCGCCGAGAATGGCCTTATTGACCTTTTGGCGCTGCTCCTCCTGATATGTATCAAGGTTGAAGGGAGGGACGGTACATATTATTATCTGAACGGCGGGATTGTTCTCTTTCAGAAGCCTTACCACGGTTTTCAGACTTTCAATCACATTCTCACCGGTGCGGCAGCCGCTTTTTATGTCGTTTACGCCAAAGCAGATGATCACCTTAGTTCCGATTTTTGCCAGCCTGAGAAAGATCCCGTCCGCAGCAGCGTCGTAAGCCCTTGACCAGCCCATCCCCAAGTTAAAAACGTTCAGCGTCGGCGGCATTGCCAGGGCGCTGCGGTGGGCCCAAGCCTCGTATTTGTCCGTTGCGGTGCGCGTGCCTTGGGTTATGCTGTCGCCGAAAAACACAAGGGTTTGGTCAAAATCCCGCCTGTACCCTATAAATCCGGGTCGCAGCACATTCAGTGTCCTGAACCCGTTCTTGTAGCCGGAGGACGCGCTTTCGTCCGTGGTGGGAAGCTCCAAATCCATTTCCGCCCGAATTTTTAGCCTTACGCACAGCCAACTGTCGTCGGGAATACAGATGTGTGCCTCGTCTGACTGAAAACCGTCTTCCACAAGGCAGGAGGGCTTTTTGTCGAAGGTCAGGGAAAATTCCCTGTCCGGCTTTGAGCTTACCCTTGAGCCGTAGCCCACGGCGGCGCAAAGCAGCGTAAAGACCCCGCCGGGCTTTTCCCGGACGGAGCAGCCCGTTGAATATATAACATTAAAGTATTTGATCACCACGTCCAGCTCACCGAAGCATCGGGGCTTATACCAGCTGAGAAAATCGGCGGTCTCATCTTTTTTCATGGGAAGAAAATTGTTGTTTCCCGTTCCCGAAACAATGAGGGACGCATGAGTTTTGAATATTTCTTCCATAAAAGCCTCCGTAATCAGGAAAACATAAGCTAAAAAACGGGCTCCCGAAATTGATGATCAGCCCTGATCGTCAATTCCAGGTGAGCCCATTGGTGCTCGAGACCGGAATCGAACCGGTACGGCCTTTGACAGCCGGGGGATTTTAAGTCCCCTGCGTCTACCTATTCCGCCACTCGAGCGTCTGAAAGTATTATAATAAAAAAACGGCCGTTTGTCAAGACCTGACGCAAAAATTAATTGGTATAATTTACAATGCTACGCAATATACTTAGACAGAAGCAAGCAAAAGGAGGAAGAATTAATGAACAGCATATACGGTGACATAGCGGAGCGTACGGGAGGGGATATCTACATAGGGGTGGTTGGACCGGTGAGAACCGGAAAATCCACCTTCATCAAAAAATTTATGGACGCTATCGTTATTCCCAACATAGATGACCATCATCGGCGCTCCCGTACACAGGATGAGCTTCCCCAAAGTGCGGCGGGCCGCACTATCATGACCACTGAACCCAAGTTTATTCCCAACGAGGCTGTCAGCATTGAAATAGGTGACAAGACGGTTTTTCGTGTACGTCTGATAGACTGCGTTGGCTACATAGTTGACTCGGCAATGGGCCATACGGAGGATGATCACCCCAGAATGGTAAGCACTCCGTGGTTTGAGGAGGACATCGAATTTGACAGAGCGGCGGAGATCGGCACCCGGAAGGTCATCTGTGAGCACAGCACTATCGGCATAGTTATGACTACCGATGGCAGCATATGCGACATTCCCCGCGATGAATATGTCCCTGCGGAGGAACGAGTGGTAAGGGAGCTTAAGGAAATCGACAAGCCCTTTATTATTGTGCTCAATTCCGCGCAGCCCTCCGCCTCAAACACACAGAAGCTCCGTCAGGAGTTGTCGGAAAAGTATCAGACTCCGGTGGTGGCGGCGTCCTGCCTTGAGCTGAGCGGCAGCGACATTGAGGAGATCATCAAGGCGGTGCTTTACGAGTTCCCGCTTAATGAGCTGAGAATCGATATGCCCAAATGGATTGACGCCCTTCCCATGGAGCACTACCTTAAAAACTCGGTGTTCGCGTCAGTCAGAGAAGGACTCTTGCCCATATGCAAGCTCCGGGAGGTGGAGGACGCGGTAAAGGGTCTCTGCGCTAACGAGTACATCAAATCCGCGGCGGTGGAAAAAATATCCCCCGACTGCGGCAACGGGGAGATAAGCGTCGCTCTTAACGATGACCTGTTTTACAAGGTCATCAGTGAGACTACCGGCATTGAACTTAAGGATGACGAAGCCCTTATAGACTTCATCACCGAAATGGCAAAGGTAAAGAAGAAGTACAGCAAGCTGGAATACGCGCTTAATGAGGTTGACCGGACGGGCTACGGCATTGTTTTCCCGTCAATTGAGGAGCTTACCCTTAAGGAGCCGGAGATAATGAAGCAGGGAGGCCGCTTTGGAGTGCGCCTTAAGGCCAGCGCCCCAAGCATCCATTTGATTAAGGCTCGGATCGAAACGGAGATCAATCCCATTGTAGGCAGCGAAAAGCAAAGCGAGGATCTTATCAATTATTTGCTGAAGGAGTTTGAAAGCGACCCTATCAAAATATGGGAGAGCAACATATTCGGCAAGTCACTTCACGATCTGGTCAACGAGGGCCTTAACGCCAAGCTGAGCAAAATGCCTGTTGACGCCCGGGATAAGCTGAGAGAAACTCTGGAAAGGATAATCAATGAGGGCAGCGGAGGCCTGATCTGCATTATTTTATGAAAAATACAGTCTGTCTTTACAAAGAAAACGCCGGGGAGGACCGTATGTTGGTTCCCCCCGACGCTTTATTTAATAACGACATTTTGCCATTTGCCGTCTTGTAATACCCAAGCGGTGAAAGCGTCATTTTCCTCATCGTATTCCACGCTGTAGGCGTCATCATACACATAAGCGGTCACGTCTATGCCGTTTTTGTCGATATAGCCCCACTTTCCGTCCTTTTTTACGGCGGCAAAGCCGTTTTCAAAGCTTTCCGCGTCCTCAAAGGGCCCAAATACATTCTCTCCGGAAGCGTTTATATAGTACCACCGATCTCCGGTTTTTGCGGGCATGATGCCGAAGGAGCAGTACTTGATAGCGTCATACGCCGGCTCGATGATGAATTCGTTGTTGGGATTGATTACACCGTATTTTCCCTCAAGGGACACAGCCGCGAACTGCTCGCTGAAGCACTCGGCGTTGTCGTAGACGGGATCAATTTCCCATACAATATTGTCCGGATCCGGGCTTGTAGTGTCAAGCAGCACATAGCCCCACTTCCCCTCCGACTCGGCGGGAGCCATATAGATGTTTTCCGCCACATCGTAGCTGAAGCGGGCGTCGTCCAGCACAGCGGAAGTCAGCTGAACCTCTTTGCCGTCCTCGTCCTTTGCCATATAGCAGTACTTGCCGTCCTTAAGTACAGGGTAGGGGAAGCCTTCTTCCTTCAGATTTTCGTTTTCGCGCACAAAGTATGTGGTGCGGTAGACAATGCCGCTCTTACTTTCGGCGGCGGTACGCAGCTTGTTGAAGCTGTTTGAGCCCGAGCCGCAGGCTGATAAACAGACAATGGCGAATATTCCTGCCGCGATCAGCGGCAGCTTTATTTTTTTCCCTATCATACAAAATTGACCTCCGTGCGGATAGTTTTATTTATTACTATACATTTTATACCAACCCTCAAAAAAATGCAATATAAACCTTTAAATTTTTTGAGAAAAACAATTCGATACAATGTTTTGGACGTTGCGCCCAAGGCCCGGATGTGGTATAATATGCACAGAAGCCTTGCAAAGCAAGCCTTTATGGCTTACGCCATACCGCGCACTATGCGCGGCTGTGCAATTGACGGCTTCGCAAAAATGCCCTTGCAAGCAAGCAT
>CAYTWZ010000051.1:0-12767 GCA_964442035.1 uncultured Oscillospiraceae bacterium | reverse complement strand
GAGCTGCCATTGTGTTACCTTGTTTATGTCCGGCATAATTACTCCCACCTTTTTTTACAATTAGTTCAAAATTAAACAGTTCGTTTTTGAACTAATTGCATTATATATCCTTTTTTGTGGTTTGTCAATATGCAAGGGAAAGTTTTAAAATAACCATATTAAAGCATTTTCAATAAGGGCTGAAAGCCTGTCATTCAACGTTTCGGTGGGAGATTGATCTCCCACCGAAAAACGAAAGCGGAGCATAGAGGCGGGGGACATCTTTCGTTTAGTTATATTGCAATTTAAAAGCGTGAATTCCCAATGTAAATTCCATTTTGAATTCCACTGTGGAATTTACTTTGGGAATTCACTTGCAATTTAAAAGCCTTTATTGAAAAGCATTTTTGTTGACAAAAGGTAGGAGCTGTTGTATAATATTTGTATATGACATAAAAGGATGAAACAAAATGGACTACGTTACGCTTGGAAGGACGGGCCTTAAGGCCTGTAAAAACGGATTTGGCGCTTTGCCTGTGCAGAGGATCGGATTTGATGAGGCCGCCGCTATTCTCAGACGGGCATATGACGGAGGTATTAATTTTTTTGATACTGCCAGATTTTACACTGACAGTGAGGAAAAGCTTGGCTATGCTTTGCATGATGTAAGAAATAAGATTATTATTGCCACTAAAACCGGAGCACAGAATGCCGCTGACTTCTGGAAGGATCTTGAGACCAGCCTTGGCAATCTCAAAACAGATTATGTTGACATATATCAGTTCCATAATCCGGGCTTCTGTCCAGTTACCGGAGACGGTAGCGGACTATATGAGGCAATGCTTGAGGCACGCAGACAGGGCAAGATACGCTTTATCGGTCTTACGAATCATAGGCTTGCCGTAGCTCGACAGGCTATCGACTCGGGGCTTTATGATACAATTCAGTTCCCCTTCAGCTATCTGGCCACTGATAAGGACATTGAGATCGTGGAAAACTGCGATAGGAATAACCTTGGCTTTATTGCTATGAAGGGGCTGTCCGGCGGCCTTATATCTAATTCCGCGGCTGCCTATGCTTTTATGGCTCAATATGAAAATGTGTTGCCCATATGGGGAGTGCAACGTATGGGCGAACTGGAAGAATTCCTTGGGTATAACACTGCACCTCCCGCAATGACTGAGAAAATAAAGGCGGTAATTGAAAGCGACCGTAAAAACCTTGCCGGTGATTTTTGCCGGGGCTGCGGCTACTGTATGCCCTGCCCTGTGGGAATCGAAATTAATAACTGTGCCCGTATGTCACTGCTGATACGTAGATCTCCCTCTCGGCTTCAGCTCACCTCAGAGGTGCAGGCTAAGATGAAAAAAATCGAGGACTGTCTTCACTGCGGTCAATGCAAGTCAAAATGTCCTTATGGCCTTGACACGCCAAGACTTCTTGCGGATAACTACCGGGACTATACGGAAATACTTGATGGGAAAAAATATTAGGGCAGTGACGCACAAGAACCTCTTGAGGGCCTTGTATGGGCTTTTGCCTTAAAAATAAAAAGGGTGATCAATATGAAAAAAATAATATGCGTGCTGCTTTTGATGCTTTTGTCGGCTGTACCGGTTCTTGCGCAGGATGACATAACCGTTATAATCAATGGCAGTAAGCTGATTTCGGATGTGGGCGGTCAGGTAGTAAACCAGCGCACCATGGTGCCACTCAGAGCCGTTGCGGAGACTCTCGAAGCCAAGGTGACATGGAGAAACGAGACCCAAGGTATAGTCATAGAAAAAGGCGGACGCCGGGTAGATATAACCATAGGCAGCCAGTCAGCCTCTATTACTCAGGACAACAGGGTCACCAGCGGGTACCTGGATGCCGCGCCTTACATAAGGGATGGACGGACGATGGTTCCCTTGCGTTTTATCGCCCAAAGCCTTGAAAGCCGAGTGTTTTGGTCTCAGAGTATGAATACCGCTGTAATTACTGATGACCGTCGTACAGTGCCGGAGGCTACTGATGCTTTGGCGGAAAGGTATTTTTCCTCCCTGATGCCGCAACTGATACAGTCGGAAGGCTCTCGTATAGCCGCGGATATTGAAGGTAATCCTGATGCGGTAATCGCCAATTTGTCAAATATGTGGGTGGATGAGGCGGCCGCTTTGCTGGCGGAAAAAATGACCCAAGATGAATGCGGGGAATTTGGGAGACTTGCGTCCGATAAGGAGAAGCAATACGAGTTCCTTCTTCAAATGGGAGAGAAATACGGCGTTGCGTTAGAGTGCCCTATACGCATTTGCCTCCTTGAAAATGGTTCGGCAAAAGGAATCCTGTTGGACGGCCCGGGGAAGAAGAATGTGGATATAGCCCACATATGTGTGCTCAGAAGTGTCAATGACAAGATAGTGTGTGAAAACCTGGAATAATAAATAAGAACCCCCTGATCAATTCACTATGATTTGGAAATGATCAAGGGGTTTGTATATTGGCTTGTACGTCAGTGAAGAGGGCTTACAGCTGCTTGGTTATGGCAGATGTGATGGAATTTTTATCACTCAGATCTTTGATAAGTCCGAATCTTTCCCCTACATATATTTCAATGATATCAACGATCTTGTTGATGCTGAGCTTACTACTGTTGATGCTCAGTTCGTAATTTCTGGAGTCACCCCACTTAGCTTGGCAATGAGAGTTGTGGTAGGTTTTGCGCTTCTTGTCTGTACTTTTGATCATTGCCTCGGCATCAGAGGCTGTAACATTGTATTTTTTCGCTACACGCTGGATCTTCTTGTCCATATCTCCAAGGATAAAAACCGAAACCATGCATTCATAGCTTTTAAGTATCTCCTCCGAACAGCGCCCCACAATGACAAAGGAATGCCCCGCGTCCGCTTTTTTCCGGATGTAATTGAATTGTATCTGCGCGATATTTTCCTCCGGAGAATTGCTGTAGCCTCGGATGCTGCGATACAAAAAGGTGTTTTTAGGCATTTCGTCATACTTTATGAGGTTGGAGGCCTTTACATGCTTTTTCATAGCGATCTCGTTGAGCAGATTGCTGTCATAAAGTGGCAGTTTAAACCTTGAGGCCAGCTTTTCAGCTATTTCGTGACCGCCACTGCCGAACTCACGGCTTATGGAAATGATTACCTGCTTGTGCTCCATTTTGTTCCCCTCCTAATTAAAGATACCTAAACCATATGGATGCCATGGATATTAGCAGAACGATTATAGTTGCCGGTACAAGATATTTGCAGTAGGCTCCCCAGCCTATGGGGTGACCCTCTTTGGCGGCTACAGATGTGCCCACAACATTGGCCGACGCTCCTATGGGAGTGGCGCTACCTCCCACATCGGTTCCCATGGACAGCGCCCAAGCCAGCACCGAAAGGTTTGCGCCTGATGCCTCGGACAGAGCACGGATAATTGGTATCATGGTTGCGGCAAATGGAATGTTGTCAATAAATGCGCTGGCAAACGCTGATACCCAGATGATGATCGCCACCATAAGGTACATATTGCCTCCGCTGATCTTTTCGATAAAATTCGCCACTATTTCAAGGATTCCTGTCTGCTCAAGGCCGCCGACAACTATGAATAGACCTATAAAGAAGAGCAGAGTCTTGTAGTCGATTTTTTTCAGCAGCCGAGGGGCTGCTTTCCCCGCGGCAATAAGTGTGGCTGCCGCGATGAATACCCCTATAGACGCCACGGTGAGCCCCGTCATGGAATGGGTCACAAGCAGTATCACAGCCGCGGCAAATATGATGCTACATAATACAAAACCTCGCTTGCTGATGATAGCTTGTGATGGCTTCTGCTTCATTGATTCGTCAGGTTCTCCGGTCTGCTCCAATTTTTTGCGAAAGCAAAAGAAGAAATAGAAGATAATTACGATAATGGAAATACCCGCTATGACACCTGTGTTTGTTAAAAAGTCCCAGAATGAATAGCCCAATGAGGTGCCCACGATAATGTTGGGCGGGTCACCGCACATTGTAGCGGAGCCGCCTAGGTTGGCGCAGAATATTTCCGAAAGTATCATTGGAACGGGATTGAAATTAAGCATATGTGACAGTTCCACCGTTACCGCCGCAAGGAAAAGTATTACGGTTATGCTGTCGATAAACATGGAGAGTAACGCCGACATAAGCATAAATGCGATAAAGATCGGAATGACCCGGTATTTAACCAGGTTGGCAATGAATATGCATAGCCACCGGAAAAATCCCACATTTGCCATAACTTCAACCATTACCATAATACCGGCAATAAATATTATTGTAGCCCAGTTTATTCCGGAGGACTCATCTGCTGCTGAACCTACATGATACCAGAAGTCTGTGGTGAATATACTGTTGATATTCAAGGTCTTGACCACCGCGTCCATGCTGTGCATGCTGAAACCGAAAACAAGTACTATTGTCATCAGTCCGCAGAGCAACGTAGCAATATGCCGCTCTATCTTTTCCGTTATTATCAGCGCAAACATCAGCACAAATACTAATACTGCCAATATCTGAGATGTCATTTTTATGCCTCCTGAAAAATTTTGATGGAATGCCGATAGAAACGGCATTCTCCAAAAGCTGTTCGGTTCCGTCTTTGGAGCCAAACCTAAGAAGCCTCTGAATAATTCACGCCGCATAGCTTGTTTCTGCTCATGGGCGGCAACTTAGAATCAGTCAAATCTTCCTTAACACATTGTTTATTATAGCATTGATTTTCAGAATAGCAATAGGCATTGGTTACAAATTTATTCAAAATACGAGCCCTTAATTCCACATATATACGCCCAATACCTTTTTATGGCAAACATGACTTGCTTTTGTCGAAAAACCGCTATGCCGGCGACCTTGCGGAAACCGGCGAAAGGATTTGTTAATTCAGATGGTTTACACGGGCATAAGCTTTGTTTAGTCTGATTTTGCCATAATGTAATTGGAACGATAAAATGCTCAATATTTCTGACGCAGACATCAACTTTCATTTCGATAATTTAAAACTAAACGAAAGATGTCCCCCCGGGTCTCGTACACCTACTCGAGGGACATCTTTCGTTTAGTTTTAACCCCTATATACTTAGCTAAGGGAAACCGTGCGATCCCTCGATGAGACTGCTGTGTTTAGCGATCCATTTCGGACTGAGGGCCTTCCGCCTTATGGGAGCGGATTATGCTTTCGATCTCCTTGATGCTGCTGGCGCACATGTCGCCTTCGATGGTGTTTTTAACAGCGCTGAGGGCATTTCCTATCTCAAGAGCGTGCTGGACGTCCCGGCGGATAACAAGCCCGAACAGTACACCTGCCACATAGGCGTCGCCGCTACCTACACGGTCAACGACCTCAATATTGTTGTAGGGCGCTTCCTCGTAGAAATTGCCGTCAAAGTATATCTTTGAGCCAAAGTTGTGCCTTGTGGGACTGATGACCTCACGGCGGGTGGTGGCCACAAGCTTGCATCCGTAGTCCTGAGTGTAGCCCTTCATTATGTCCTCAAGGCTGCCGGTGCGCCGAAGCATACGGCGACTTGTTTCCTCTGATACAAACAGTATGTCGATCATGGGGAATATCTTTTCGATAACGGCTCTGGCCTCGTCCTCACTCCACAGGTTTGCCCGGTAGTTTACGTCAAAGCTGATGGCTGCGCCCGTTTCCTTCATACGACGGATGACCTCAAGGGCTGTCTCCCTCAAATCGGGGTCAAGAGCCAAGGTAATGGAGCTGATGTGGAAAACGCTGGTCTTTCCGTACATACTGTCGTCCAGCTCACTGAGGCGAAGTGTTGTAACAGATGAGTGCGCCCGGTCGTAGATAACCGAGGACTTACGGGGATAAGCGCCACTCTCGTAATAATAAATGCCAAGGCGCTTCTGGGGTGTTTCGTCAAAAACTATGTAGTCGTCGCTTACGTTGCCATAGCGTATCTTGTTGCGGATGAAGCGTCCCACCTTGCTTTGGGGCAGTTTGGTAATAATACCGCTACGGGCACCAAGCATGGCCGCTCCGCTTACAACGTTAAGCTCACTGCCTCCGGCATTTTTGTCAAAGGTCTCCGACTGGGAAATTTTCTCCTTGCCGTCCGGCGAAAGGCGTAGCATGACCTCGCCCATGCCGATCATGTCAAAGTCCTTGCCCTTTGGAATGAAATCCAGATTCATAAATGTTCCCTCCTGTAATATAATATTATTTAGCTACACTCAAAATATACCTGGCCGGCCTCTGCGCCCCCGGCTCTGTATTCCAGCAGTTCCGAAACTGTTACCAGCTGGTAGCCTGCTTCAATAAGATCCGGAATGACTCGCTCCGCCGCATCAACGGTCTGTGAGTGTATGTCATGCATAAGTATGATATCCCCGTCCTTTACATTGTCCATTATCTTGTTATAGGTGGAGTCGGCGTTGCGGGTTTTCCAGTCAAGGGTGTCGATGGACCACATTATGGCCGGAAGACCGGCGGTTTTAAGGGTTGTATCGTTGTATGCGCCATAACAGGGACGGTACAGCGCTGTTCCGCTACCCGTAATCTCTTTGACGGCATCAGAGGTTTTTTTAACGGTCTCGGCCCCTTCCTCCGCACTTATGGATGTAAGGTTTACGTGATCCCAAGTGTGGTTACCAATCTCACAGCCGATCTTTACAGCCTGCTTTACGGTGTCAGGGTAGGTTTCAGCCAAGCTGCCAAGGACGAAAAATGTAGCAACGGAGTTGTTTTTTTCAAGACAGTTGAGCAGACGGTCTGTATATTTCCCCGGCCCATCGTCAAAGGTGAGAGCCACCATGGGCTGCTCCGGGTCGATTACTCGCTTGATAATCGTCCAGCCCTTGTCAAGGTAATCATTAACGTCATCATTGAATACAAATTCTTCCTCACCAGACGGGGCCTTCATTTTTTTTGCCACATTAAGAAGCCTGTCGCTCCAGCCCTGCTCAATATATGCGGCGGCCTCGTTTTTGGGAACTGCCAGCTTGCTCCCGTCGGATTTGTAAAGCTGGGTTATTATGTCGCTGAGCTTGTTGCTCCAGCCCTGAGCTATGTAAGCATCGGCCATGCCGTTGGGGACATAAAGTGTGCTTCCGTCATCTGCATACAGTGTGGTGAACACGGCGGACTTGTCCGTGGTGTAGCCCTTTTGTTCAAGCATGTCCTCATCTCCCTTCAGTACTGTGACAACTGAGCCGTCCGTAGCGTACATTGTGACAGGAACAAGCTCCTTTGGACTTGCATAATATCCTTCAGCGAGATACTGTTCTTTATTTTCCGGCTTTACATAGTGGGGCTTGCCGTCCTTACTGTAAACAATTGATGTCTGACCTCCAAGTCTGGGAAGCAGGGCGGTCAGGGTGACAAGCACGCCCGCGATTATCAAAATAAAAATCAAAAGCTTGTTAGTGTTGCTCATGCCGCGTCTGCGCCTGCGCTTGCGCGCGGGAGAAGTATGGCGAGGCTTAAGCTCGTTAAGCTCGGGATATTCCTCGTATAATTCAAGCTTGTGATCCAAAGTTTTTTCACCTTCATCTTTAGAATACGCGTCACAACGTTATGGATAAAAATATACTATAATTATTATACCACATTTTTTTTGCGGTTTCAACAAAAATAATTGACTAAATCAAAAAATTTTGATAAAATGTAGCTTAAGGCAATACCGCGCATGGAATGCCGGATTTCCTTGTGCCGGAAATGCCCATAATTAAAGAAAATTTGAGGTGATTTGAATGAAATGTCCAAGATGCGGAGCCGAGGCCGATAAGGATCAAAATTATTGTCCTCATTGCGGCGGGGAGCTTGATCCCCGGGATATTTCGTCAGACGATACTCTTCGCCTGCCTGATCTCAGCAAGGTGCCTATGGCTGGAGAGGGGCCTTCTGTCCCCGTAAGGCGCCGCAGTGTTGAAAGCAATTCCCGCCGCTCATCAGGCGGAAGCGGAAACGGATTGAAAATAGCCCTGATAATTTGCGTTGCCGCGGCTTCTGTGGCTTTGGCAGTATGTGTGGCGCTGCTGATTACGGGGAAGGGTACAGTCAATGTTCCTCCAGAGGATGAGGAACAGGGTTATGTGGGGGATGATTATCAGGACAGATACAGCGATGAGCCTGACTACAGTGAGCCTGATGAGGAGCCTGAGGAAGAACCTGACAAGAACTCCGACAGTGAGCATGATTCGGCGGACGAACCCGCAGATGAGCCTGAAAAAGTCACTGACAACGAACCTGAAGAAGAACCGACGGAAAGCCCGGCGGAGGCCCCTGATGAAGCTCCTGACGATGAGCCGGGACAAGCTCCTCAGGACGGCGGAGAAGTAGTCATTAATGATAAAGCGGAGTAAAGGTGGAATGAAGCATGAGCCTCGCAGATAAGCTTTTTGTAGAAAACTGCCGAGACATATTGGAAAACGGATTCAGTGACAGAAATCTTCCTGTCCGGCCTAAGTGGGAGGACGGCACTCCCGCCCATACGATCAAAAAATTCGGCATAGTTAACCGCTATGACCTCAGCCGGGAGTTCCCCATAATGACGTTACGGCGCACTGCTCTTAAAACCTGCGTCAAGGAGCTTTTGTGGATATGGCAGAAAAAGAGCAGCAATATCCACGACCTTGACAGTCACATATGGGATCAGTGGGCTGACGAAAACGGCAGTATAGGCAAGGCCTATGGCTATCAGCTGGGTATAAAGCACAAATACGCCGAAGGTGAGTTTGATCAGGTGGATCGTGTCATTTATGACCTTAAGCATAACCCACAGAGCAGACGGATCATGACTAATATATACAATCATCAGGATCTTCATGAGATGGCTCTTTACCCCTGCGCCTACAGCATGACCTTCAATGTCAGCGGAGACACCCTCAACGCTATTCTTAATCAGCGCTCACAGGATATGCTCACGGCAAACAACTGGAATGTGTGCCAGTACAGTGTGCTTGTTCATATGCTGGCTCAGGTGAGCGGCCTTAAGGCCGGTGAGCTTGTACACGTGATAGCCGATGCCCATATTTACGACCGGCACATTCCCATCGTGCGCCGGCTGATGGAGCTGACGCCCTATGACGCACCGGAATTTGTAATAGATAAAAGCATTACAGATTTTTACGATTTCACAAAGGACAGCGTGGAGCTTAGAAATTATAAGTATCACGAATTTGACCAAAAAATCCCCGTAGCGGAGTAGGAGCGAAGTATATGAAAGCGATAGCGGCAGTTTCGGAAAACTGGGGCATTGGCAGGGATAATTCCCTTTTGTTCCACATATCGGAGGATATGAAATTTTTTCGCCGCAGTACAGCGGACAGCGTAGTGATCATGGGCCGTAAGACCCTCGACTCCTTCCCAGGAGGGAAGCCTTTGCCCAAACGGGTGAATATTGTCCTTACCCATAACGAAAAATACTATAAAGACGGGGTTGTGGCAGTACATTCCGTTAAGGAGGCCGTTGAAGAAGCTCAAAGTTATGGTAAGGAGATTTTTGTTATCGGCGGGGCCGACATTTACGCCCAGCTCTTGGACATGTGTGACAAATGTCTGATCACTAAGGTCTCCGCCTGTCCTGAGGCGGACAGCTTTTTCCCGAATCTTGACAGTATGGAGGAATGGGAAGCGGTTTGTGACAGCGGCCCTAAGGAAGAAAACGGCCTTGAGTTCAGGTTTGTAACATACAAAAAGAGGTAGAGCTATGTCAAAGATATCATGGAAGCCCAGCACCCTGCTGGCTCCGGTGCCTCCGGCGCTGGTTTCCTGCGGGGACGGGGAAAGGGACAATCTTATCACTGTGGCGTGGACGGGCATTATCAATTCCGAACCGCCCAAAACATACATTTCCCTTAGGCCGGAGCGGTTTTCGTATAATATTATCAAAAACAGCGGGCAGTTTGTGATCAATCTGCCGTCGGCCCATATTGTGCACTCTGTGGATTTCTGCGGCTGCCGCAGCGGACGTGACGTGGACAAATTCCAGGCCTGTAAGCTGACCCGTGAGATAGCGTCCGCAGTGACCTGCCCCATGGTGGCGGAAAGCCCCGTAAGTATAGAATGCCGGGTGTCCGACATTGTACCCCTTGGCAGTCATCACATGTTTATGGCGGATATTGTGGCGGTCAATGTGGATCAGCGCTATATTGACGAGACCGGGCGTTTCCATATGGAAAAATGCGCGCTGGCGGCCTATGCCCACGGACAGTACTTTGCCTTGGGCAAAAAAATCGGATCCTTCGGGTATTCGGTTAAAAAGAAGAAACAAGGGAAGCGCTGATTGATTTTAAAATTCTGATTGGCCAGAAAAATTTTCTCGCGGCAAGACAAAAAGCGCATGAATACTTGCTGTATCTTGGACTTTTTAACCGAGCTGCGGAAGCTCCCCGCCAAGGAGCGTTTCAAGCCATATGCGTGAATTATTCAGCGCTTGCCGAGCTAAAAAGGAATGATTAATAATGTGGGCATATGAAAGTGTGTTTTATCAAATATATCCCTTGGGCTTTTGCGGAGCCCCAAGTAAAAACGATGGCATCACAGTTAACAGAATCGAAAAGGTCATCCATTGGCTTGACCATATCAAGGCCGCCGGGGCCAATGCCATATATATGTCCCCTGTGTTTGAAAGCGACAGCCACGGCTATGACACAAGGGATTACGCGAAGATCGACTGCCGCCTTGGCAGCAACGGCGATTTCGCCCGGATGTGTCAGACCATCCACCAAAAGGGCATGAGAATCGTTCTTGACGGGGTGTTTAACCACGTGGGCCGGGGCTTCTGGGCCTTCCGGGACGTACAGGAGAAAAAGTGGGACAGCCCTTACAAGGACTGGTTCAACATCAATTTTGATGGCAACAGCAACTACGGTGACGGCTTCTGGTACGAGGGCTGGGAAGGACATTATGAGCTGGTGAAGCTTAACCTTCACAATCCCGCCGTCATGGAGTATATCTTTGACTGCATCCGGGGCTGGGTCAGGGAGTTTGACATTGACGGATTGCGCCTTGACGTGGCATATCTGCTGGATCGGGAATTTATACGCCGTCTCCGGGCCTTCTGCGACACTCTCAAGCCGGAGTTTTTCCTTGTGGGCGAGATGATACATGGTGATTACAACCAGGTCGTAGGCGACGGTATGCTTCACAGCTGTACCAACTACGAGTGCTACAAGGGGCTTTACAGCAGCTTTAATTCTATGAATATGTTCGAGATCATTCATTCGCTCAAAATGCAATTCGGCCCGGAGTACTGGTGCCGCTATACAGGGAAGCGGCTTCTTTGCTTTGTGGACAATCATGACGTTTCGAGAATAGCGTCTGTGCTGAAAAACGAAAAGCATTTGCCTCTTATATACGGACTGCTTTTTGCCATGCCCGGCATACCCTGTATATACTACGGCAGTGAATGGGGCGAAAAGGCTCTTAAACAAGAAGGCTCGGACGACAACCTTCGTCCCTGCTTTGAAAAGCCACAGTTTAATGATCTCACAGCTCAGATAGCCGCTTTTGCCAAGGCTCACCGGGAAAACCCTGAGCTTTGTCACGGGGACTTCAAGGATGTTGTTATCACTAACAAGCAGTGTATATTCCTCCGTCAGTATGAGGGCAAAAGGCTGTTTGTGGCCATAAATGCCGACAGCCAACCCTACACCGCCCATTTTGACGCTCAGGCTGGCAGGGCAATTAATGTACTGACAGGTCAATGGCATGACTTTGGGGGCGGTAGCACTCTTGCGCCCTACAGTGTGGAGTATTGGAAAATCGTTGACTGATAATTAAACGAAAGATGTCCTTCGGGTTTGTCTGCCGACTCAATCGGTGCTTCTGCTTCGCAGAGGCTGCCACCGGCAGAGGGTACCCTCCGTAGGCGGCGAGCTTCGATTTCGTTTTTCGGTGGGAGTTCAATCTCATACCATGGAACCCCATGACGGCGCTATGCGTCTTATTGAAGTGAATAATATTGAAAACGCCTTAACTTTATGAGTAAATGGCGAAGCATTAATTTTTTATTATAGGGAGGAAAACAAAAATGGCATGTTTTGCAGTGCCGGCAGCAGAAGCTGTTGCAACAACAATCGTAAAGAAAAACGCGGAGAAAAAAGGACTTAAAGCAGAAGCACACCCATTCCTTTACAAAATGAAATGGCTCAATAATATGCTGTGGGGCGGAAGCGCGCTTCTGGCTTTTGAACATGTATGGCATGGTGAGGTCACACCGTGGTTCCCGTTTTTAACAAATGCGGCAAATCCTACAGATGTAGCGGCAATGCTTCACGAAATGGCAACCGCAGGCGTTGGAATGGCAGTGCTTGTAACAGCGGTCTGGGTCGGAATGGTTGCAGTTACAAACATAATTGAAAAGCGTCCATCTGAAGTGAATGCTGCGATAAGGGGTGGACAGGGATAATGACACTGCTCATATCTGTGCTTGCGGCAATCACATCTACGATCATTTGGTATACCAAACCTCATTGCAATATGAAAATAGGTACGCTGTGCCTTATGTATTGGGGAGCATCGCTGATGTGGCTTGTTGATGCCGTTGTTAAATACATAGAGATCGGTGCGGAATATTTTACTCCGTCACCTATAGATATGCTTAACGATGGGTATCTTGGTTTGTCTGTCGTTGCGTTGGGTCTTGTTATATGGCTTATAATATTGCTTGTTAAAGATCCAAGCGGCAGGATAAAATCAGCTTTAACACAAAAAAATAACTAAGGAAGCGCTGAATAATTCACGCCTACGGCTTAAAACGCTGCTTGATGGGCTTTCAGCTCTTATTGGATGTGCTTTTATGCCGCCGTATAGAAGTGTTTTAA
>CAYTWZ010000050.1:9261-13320 GCA_964442035.1 uncultured Oscillospiraceae bacterium | reverse complement strand
TTAGAATAAATCATGAAAGGATGAAAATTATGATCATACGCTCATCTACTAATCTGCGTAATGACTATACATCAATATCGTCATTGGCAAACGAAAGCGGCGAACCTATATATATCACAAAAAACGGTGATGGTGATATAGTGGTCATGAGCATTGATGCTTTTGAAAGACGGGAGCAAATGTATAAATTAAAATTAAAAATAGCGGAGGCTGAGTTGTCAAGGATCAAAGGAGAGGAAACCGTTTCGGTGTCGGAAGCAAGAGAAAGGCTGCGCAATAAGTACAATGTTTGATTTGAAAATTCTACAGCCCGCTTGGAACGATTTAGAAAGAATTGCGGATATGCATATGTCTATGGTCGGTTCAAATTCGGCAAAAAAATTTACCGAAGAGATATTGGATAAAATAGAAACCTTAAGTATGTTTCCCATGGCTTATCCCTTTGTTCCCGATGAGGAATTGGCAGAATTGGGGTATCGAATGATGGTATACAAAAAATATTTGGTAATATATCGCACAATAGAAAATACGGTTTTTATTTACCATATAGCTGATGGACGCGGTAATTATCCTCAGCTTATTAAGGGTATTGTTTGATATACCTCATGATGAAAGAATTCTTAGAGCCGCGATGACGGCCTATAGCCGCCCATGCTTAAAACCTGCAATTATTGGCACAAAAACACTTGATTTTTGTGCCAATATTATATATAATATATACATAATATATTATGCTTTGGAGGTGTCAAAATGAAACTTAGTGAAATAAAAGAAATTCTTGACGCGAGGGTGCTGACCGGCGAGGATAATCTTGACCTTGAGGTCATGGCCGCCTGCGGCAGCGACCTTATGAGCGATGTGCTGGCCTTTGTAAAGGATCAGGCTCTGCTCCTTACAGGGCTTGTAAACGGACAGGTCATCAGGACTGCCGAAATGATGGATATACACGCCGTCATTTTTATCAGGGGCAAGGAACCCTCTCCTGAGGTAATCCGCCTTGCGGAAATGAGGGATATCGTCATCATGGCTACGGATCTGCCCATGTACCCCGCCTGCGGCAAGCTTTACAGCGCGGGTCTTGTAGGAGGTAGTGTTAAGGCATGAGCGGCTCGGTAATGACACTTCACTACAACGTGGACGGTTCTGATTTCACTGTTGCGGGTGAGGCCAGCGGAGCGGTGAAAAAGGTGCTTAAGCAGCTTGGCATCAAGCCCGATGTTATCCGTAGGGTAGCTATCGCTATGTACGAGTGTGAGATCAATATGGTCATCCACGCCAACGGCGGAGTTATTGACGTGGAAATATCGCCCGATAAAATAAGAATGATCCATAAGGACGTAGGTCCAGGCATCCCCGATGTGGAAAAGGCCATGACCGAGGGCTTTTCCACAGCCAGTCAGCAGGTGCGTGAGCTGGGCTTTGGCGCGGGTATGGGGCTGCCGAATATGAAGAGATATACAGACGAGATGAAAATAGATACACAGATCGGCAAGGGCACTACCGTGGATATGGTCGTGTACATAAAATAAGCGGACGTCACTTGCTGAAAGCAGATTTAGGAGGGCTGCGTCATGGGAAAAATAGAAAAACGAGGACACAGCGTTACTCTTGATAAGGATATGTGTAAGGGCTGTACCACCTGTATTCGGTACTGTCCCACTCAGGCAATACGTGTCCAACAGGGTAAGGCCAAAATAATAAGCGAACGCTGCATCG
This sequence comes from uncultured Oscillospiraceae bacterium, assembly GCA_964442035.1. Classification (GTDB taxonomy): domain Bacteria; phylum Bacillota; class Clostridia; order UMGS1883; family UMGS1883; genus JAFLUQ01. The sequence goes on along the minus strand of CAYTWZ010000050.1, from coordinate 11,604 downwards.
ACTGCGGAGAGTGTATCCGCCGGTGCCAGTATCACGCCAAAAAGGCCGTCACCGACGGCTTTGAGCTTATGGAAAACTACAAATATAAGATCGCGCTTCCGGCCCCGGCCTTTTGCGGCCAGTTTTCAAGGGCGGAGGACTTTGATATAGTGCTTACGGGACTTAAGATGCTGGGCTTTGACGACGTGTTTGAGGTGGCTCGCGGGGCGGAGGTGGTCACCGCCAAAATGAAGGAGCTTCTCAAGGATGGTAAGGTCAAAAAGCCGGTAATATCCTCGGCTTGTCCCGCTACGGTAAGGCTGATAGCGATCAAGTATCCCGATCTTCTGGAACACATAGCCCCGCTCACCTCCCCGATGGAGGCGGCGGCTGAAATGGCCCGCCTGGAGGCGCGGGAAAAGACCGGCCTGCCGGATGAGGATATAGGAATATTCTTCATCAGCCCCTGCCCGGCTAAGGTCACAGCTATAAAATGGCCCATAGCGCTGCAGCGCTCAAATATTGACGGAGCGATAGCCATTAAGGACGCGTATATGAAGCTGGCCCACAGTATTGACAAGATCAACACCGTGGAGCCCTTGTCCAAATCCGGACGCAGCGGAGTGCGGTGGGCAAATCACGGGGGCGAGGCTGAGGCTCTCGGCATCGAAAAGTACATAGCGGTCGACGGTATATCAAATGTAATAGAGGTGCTGGATCAGCTGGAGGACGAAAAGATCAGAGATATTGACTTTATCGAGACTCTGGCCTGTACGGGGGGCTGCGTAGGCGGCAGCCTGACGGTGGAAAACAACTTCGTGGCAAATTCCAGGATAAGACGCATTTCCGACAGCCTTGATGACAAGGAGGCAAAGATCGGGGACGATCTGCACCTTTACTGGGACAAAGCCATTGAATATAAGCCGTACATCCCCCTTGACGATGACTTCACGGAGGCCATGCGCAAGATGATGCGTATGAATGAGATAATTGAAGGCCTTCCCCAGCTTGACTGCGGCTCCTGCGGAGCGCCCACCTGCCGTGAGCTGGCGGAGGACATAGTCCGGGGTAAAGCAAAGGAAACGGACTGTATATTTAAACTGCGTGAGCGAGTAAGCGAGCTTGCCAGAGAAATGGCAAAGCTGGAAAGCCAGCTTCCCCCGTCCATGAACGGATAGAAAAAAACAACTTTTAAGGAGTGAAGGAAGATGACGGTTTCAGAGATAGCCTCAAGGCTGGATCTCACCCCCAAATGCGGGGAGGACTCCGCTGACCGTGAGGTCAGCGGCGGCTATGTGGGCGACCTGCTCAGCCTTGTAATGGGCAAGGCTCAAAGCGGCAACGTGTGGGTCACCATTCAGACAAATATCAATATCGTGGCTGTGGCAAGCCTTACGGACGTGGCTATGATAATACTTGCGGAGGGACTTTCTCCCGACGCCAATACCGCCAAGCGGGCGGATATGGAGGGTATCCCCGTTTACAGCAGCGAAAAAACAGCCTTTGAGCTGGTCTGTCTGCTTAAGGATCTGGTGTAATATGGCCAGATACGCTTATGATCTGCATATGCACTCCTGCCTGTCCCCCTGCGGGGACGACGATATGACCCCTCACAATATCGCGGCCATGGCTATGATCAACGGGCTGGACATAATCGCCCTTTCCGATCACAACACTGCCAGGAATATCCCCGCCGTAATGGAGGCCGCGCGGGAGTTCGGGGTCACGGTTGTGCCGGGGGTAGAGGCTGAAACAGCTGAGGAAATACACCTCCTGTGCCTGTTCCCGGAGGCGGAACCGGCCCTTAAAATGGGGGCGATACTTGAAGCCCACCTCCCGCCGGTGAAAAACCGGCCCGAGATTTTCGGCGAACAGCGGATCATGGACAGTCGGGACAACCAGACCGGCACATTTGATAAGCTGCTGATCAACGCCACCGATATTCCCATTGAGGAAATGAAAAGGCTGGCCGAGGAGCTTGGGGGCGTGTGTATCGCCGCCCATATTGACAGAACCAGCAACAGCATAATTTCAAACCTTGGCTTTATCCCCGAGGAGCTGGGCTTTACCACCTTGGAGCTGTCAAAGCGCGCCACTCCCGATATGGCTTCGGACGCCCGTTACCGGTATATCCACAACAGTGACGCTCATTACCTGACTGATATTTCCGACCCGGTGTGGCGTCTTGAGCTTGAGGAAAAGTCTCCCCGAGCCGTGGTGGAGCTGCTGAAGCGGGGGAATGGATTCGTCGGCGAAACGCCAAACGAGATCCCAAGCCTATAGGAGCGTCGTCGGCAGGCGCGAGGAAGGTGAATGCGCGATCTGGCGCGGTATGCGGTACTCACCGGACGGCAGACTTCAGGC
>CAYTWZ010000050.1:0-9161 GCA_964442035.1 uncultured Oscillospiraceae bacterium | reverse complement strand
AAAACAGCTTTTTCGGAAAAATTCATAAAATTTTTTGCTTTTTTTGTGCTTTAAAGACATTGTTAGTGTAGACAAACTAAAAATAATCTGTTATAATATATAGTGATGTGTAAGTGTCCTTTCCAGCCGCGGGCGATATGCTTTTCGGCTCAGAGGGCGCGAACGATTGCAAGGTTAATTTGTCGGATTTCCGATAAAACTATAAGGAGGTAATCAGATGAGCAAACAGTCAACAGTTCCGTTCAACGGAACACCTGAACAAGAGGAGCGGCTCAGAGCGGCTATCGACAAGTATAAGGACACTAAGGGTGCGCTTATTCCCGTACTCCACGAAGCTCAGGAAATCTACGGCTATCTTCCGATCGAGGTTCAGTCGATTATCGCCAAGGGTCTTGGCGTTACTCTGGCTGAGGTGTACGGCGTTGTAACATTTTACGCTCAGTTTTCCCTCAATCCCAAGGGTACATACCAGATATCCGTTTGTCTCGGTACCGCCTGCTATGTTAAGGGCAGCGGCGACATCATCAACAAGGTTCAGGAGGTCTTGGGCATAGACGTGGACGGCTGCACCGCCGACGGAAAATTCTCCCTTGCGGCTACACGCTGCGTGGGCGCATGCGGACTTGCTCCCGTTATGACTGTCAATGATGAGGTTTACGGACGTCTGACAGTGGACGATGTACCTGGCATTATTGCTAAGTATTGATCATGCAGGAGATCAGTCTTAACATACTTGATATTGTTCAAAATTCTGTCAGAGCCGGTGCCGATGTCATAGATGTGGAGATCTACGAAGATACCCGGGAGGATATGTTCTTTTTCTCCGTAAGGGACAACGGCTGCGGCATGGACAGCGATATGGTCGCGAGGGTAATGGATCCCTTTGTGACGACAAGAACCACCCGTAAGGTCGGTATGGGGATATCTCTTTTAAGGAGCGCCGCTCAGGCCGCCGGAGGTGATGTGGAGCTTACCTCCAAGGTAGGGGAGGGAACCTTCATCAAGGCTGTGTTTTCCTATAGTCATATTGATCGGCAGCCCTTGGGCGATATTGCCCAGACAATGATGTCCCTTATTTCCATGAACCCGCGGATCGATTTCTTTTATAAGCATACCTTCAATTCCAATGTGTTTGAGTTCAACACTAAGGAAATGAAGGAAATTCTCGGGGAAGTTCCCCTGAGCGATCCCACGGTCGCGGCGTGGCTGGTAGAGTATATCAATGACGGTGTTTCAAATATTTATGGAGGTGTAGAGTAACATGAAAAGCTTAGCGGAGCTTCAGGCCTTGAAGCAGAAGGCGATCGAAAACGTTAATCTCAGAAAAGAACGTGAGGATGGCACAAGAATAGTTGTGGGCATGGCTACCTGCGGTATCGCGGCAGGGGCGCGTCCCGTTATGACAGCCTTCCTTGAAGAAATAAGCAAACGAAATCTCAGCAATGTAGTGGTTGAGCAGACCGGCTGTATCGGTCTTTGCCGTCTTGAACCCATTGTTGAGGTGTATGCGCCCGGTCAGGATAAGGTCACCTATATCAAAATGACTCCCGACAAGGTCGCTAAGGTCGTAGCTGACCACATAGTAAACGGACAGGTCGTATCCGAATATACCATCGGTTCGGCAGGAATGTAAGGGAGGAGATAAAATGGAACTTGTAAGATCCCATGTGCTTGTCTGCGGCGGCACGGGCTGTACATCCTCCGGGAGCCAGGCTCTCATGGACGAATTTGCCGTGCAGCTCGCGGCCAACGGACTTGATAAGGAAGTCAAGGTCATTCGTACGGGCTGCTTCGGCCTTTGCGCCCTTGGCCCCGTAGTTGTCGTATATCCCGAAGGCGCGTTCTACAGCCGCGTTAAGAAGGAGGACGTTGAGGAGATCGTTAAGGAGCACCTCCTTAAGGGCCGTATCGTCAAAAGACTTGTTTATACCGAAACCGTTGAGGATAACACCGTCAAGTCCCTCAACGATGTTAATTTCTACAAAAAGCAGATGCGTGTCGCTCTGCGTAACTGCGGCGTTATCAACCCCGAGAATATCGAGGAATATATTGCTGTTGACGGCTATCAGGCCCTTGGTAAGGTCCTCACCGAGATGACCCCCGCCGAGGTCATAGATACAGTCAAAAAATCCGGCCTTCGCGGCCGCGGCGGCGCAGGCTTCCCCACAGGTCAAAAGTGGGATTTTGCCTCTAAGAGCGTGGGTGATCAGAAGTATGTCTGCTGCAACGCCGACGAGGGCGACCCCGGCGCGTTCATGGACAGAAGCGTCCTTGAGGGCGACCCCCACAGCGTGCTTGAGGCTATGGCTATTGCCGGTTACGCTATCGGCGCAAATCAGGGCTATATCTATATCCGCGCCGAATACCCCATCGCGGTTAAGCGTCTCCAGATAGCTATCGATCAGGCTAAGGAATATGGCCTCCTCGGTAAGGACATATTCGGTACAGGCTTTGACTTTGACATAGAGATCCGTCTCGGCGCAGGCGCGTTCGTGTGCGGCGAGGAAACCGCTCTTATGACGTCCATCGAGGGCAAGCGCGGCGAGCCCCGTCCCCGTCCTCCGTTCCCCGCGGTCAAGGGACTTTGGGCAAAGCCTTCTATCCTTAACAACGTTGAGACCTATGCCAATATCCCGGTTATCTTCAATAAGGGCGCTGACTGGTTCGCTTCCATCGGTACCGAAAAGAGCCACGGCACAAAGGTATTCGCCCTTGGCGGCAAGATCAATAACACCGGCCTTGTTGAAATTCCTATGGGTACAACTCTGCGTGAGATCGTTGAGGAGATCGGCGGCGGCGTTCCCAACGGCAAAAAGTTCAAGGCGGCTCAGACCGGCGGCCCCAGCGGCGGCTGCATCCCCGCCTCCCTTATCGATACGCCTATCGACTATGACTCCCTTATCTCCATCGGCTCAATGATGGGCAGCGGCGGACTTATCGTTATGGATGAGGACAACTGTATGGTTGACATCGCCAAATTCTTCCTTGAATTTACCGTTGACGAGTCCTGCGGCAAGTGTACTCCCTGCCGTATAGGCACTAAGCGTCTTCTTGAAATACTTACAAAGATCACCAAAGGCAACGGTACCCTTGAGGATATCGACCGGCTTGAGGCCCTTTCCTACAGCATCAAAAACGCTTCTCTTTGCGGCCTTGGCCAGACGGCTCCCAACCCTGTGCTTTCCACGCTCCGTTATTTCCGTGACGAGTACATAGCTCACGTTGTGGACAAAACCTGTCCCGCGGGTGTGTGCAAGGCTCTCACCAAATATTCCATCGATCCCGAAAAGTGCCGCGGCTGCTCCGCTTGCTCTCGCAAGTGCCCTGTCGGCGCCATTTCCGGCGAGATAAAGAAGCCTTTTGTTATCGATTCTTCCAAGTGTATCAAGTGCGGCGTCTGCATGGAAACCTGCAAGTTCGGCGCAGTAGTAAAGAAATAAGAGAGAAAGGAGCTGCTTAAAATGGATATGATAAATTTAAAGATAAACGGTCAGGCAGTCAGCGTTCCCGACGGCTCCACCGTTCTCGAAGCGGCGCGCTACGCCGGAATAGAGATCCCAACCCTTTGCTACCTTAAGGATGTGAGCCAGACCGGTTCTTGCAGAATGTGCCTTGTTGAGGTAAAGGGCGGACGCGCTCTCCAGGCAGCCTGCGTATATCCCGTTGCCGAGGGCATCGAGGTTTTCACCAATACTCCCGCGGTGCGTCAGGCCCGGAAGGCTGTGCTTGAGCTTTTGCTTTCCAATCATGATCGCAAGTGTCTTACCTGCCCTCGGAATCGTAACTGTGAGCTTCAGGCTCTTTCCGATGAACTTGGTATTACCGATATCCCCTACGAGGGAGAGAAAAACAGCTACGATATTGACGAGGTTTCTCCCTCTATCGTGCGTGATAACAATAAGTGCATCCTTTGCCGCCGCTGCGTAAATATGTGCAAAAACATCCAGACTGTGGGCGTTATCGACACAATGGAGCGTGGCTTCAAGACCAAGGTAGGCTGCGCGTTTGAGGCAAGTCTGGGCGAGGTAGACTGCGTAAACTGCGGTCAGTGTATCGCTGTATGTCCCGTTGGCGCCCTTCGTGAGAAGAACTCCACCGACATTGTATGGGATGCGCTTGCTTCCGACAAGCACGTTGTTGTTCAGACCGCGCCGGCTGTCCGCGCCGCTCTCGGCGAGGAATTCGGCGGCCCGATAGGCGAGTGCACCACCGGCAAGATGGTTGCCGCTCTCAGAAGACTTGGCTTTGACAAGGTGTTTGACACAGACTTCGGCGCTGACCTTACAATTATGGAGGAAGGCACCGAGCTGCTCCACAGAATTCAAAACGGCGGCACACTGCCCATGATCACCTCCTGCAGTCCGGGATGGGTCAAGTTCTGCGAACACAATTTCCCCGAGTTTATTCCCAACCTCAGCTCCTGCAAGTCGCCTCACGAAATGTTCGGCGCCGTGATCAAGAGCTACTACGCCAAGAAGGCCGGCATCAATCCCAAGGATATATTCGTAGTATCCGTAATGCCCTGCACAGCCAAAAAGTTTGAGGCTCAGCGTGAGGAGCTGGCGGCTACGGGCTATCAGGATGTTGACGCTGTTATCACTACCCGTGAGCTTGCCGATATGATCAAGCAGAGCGGTATACAGTATAACAAGCTCCCCGACGAGGTGTTTGACACTCCCTTTGGCGACGAGGCCACAGGCGCGGGCGTTATCTTCGGCGTTACCGGCGGCGTTATGGAGGCGGCCCTTCGTACAGTTGCCGATATAATCAACGGTCAGCCTATCGAAAAGGTAGAGTATGAGCCCGTTCGCGGACTTGACGGCATTAAGATCGCCAGCGTAGAGGTTGGCGGCAAGACCATCCGCGCGGCGGTTGCCCACGGCCTTGGCAATGCCAGAAAGCTTCTTAACAGCGTTAAGGCCGGTGAGACAGAGGTTGACTTTATTGAGGTCATGGCCTGCCCCGGCGGCTGCGTGACCGGCGGCGGTCAGCCCATCGTTTCTTCCCGCGTGAAGATGGAAAAGAATGTTTCCGCCCTCCGCGCCAAGGCTGTTTATGCCGAGGACGAAAGCCTTACCTACCGTAAGAGCCATGACAACCCCTATATAAAGGAGCTTTACAGCGAGTATCTGGGTGAGCCCGGCGGCCATAAGGCTCATGAGCTTCTCCACACACACTATATTGCAAGACCCAAGTACGAATGCTGAGCTGAATTAACTGAGTAATGTTTGTGAGCGTAAATCTTCGGATTTACGCTCATTTAATTTAAATCGGAGCAACGCTCCATCAAGCTTGCTTGAAACGGAGCTTGCGAACGATTGCGACCTGCGCGGGGAGCGTTAGCTCCTCAGGGCTTCGGCGGGAGATTGTTCTCCCGCCGAAACGTCCCCTACGGGCTTTTAGCCCTTATTGAATTACAGAAAGGTGATCGAATTGACAAATCAAACCAAAATTGACCCTGCCCCCAAGCGGGCGGCGGCGTATTGCCGGGTCAGTACCTTACAGGAGGAACAGGAAGGCTCATATGACACGCAAGTGCGCTATTATCAGGAAAAAATCACCGCCGACCCGTCCTTGGAGCTGGCGGGAATATATGGGGACAGGGGCGTCTCCGCCGGGGGAATCAAAAAACGCCTCGGCTTCATGAAAATGATGGAGGATTGCCGTCAGGGTAAGATCGATATTATTCTGACCAAATCCGTCAGCCGCTTTGCCCGCAATCTGGCGGACTGTATGGCCTGCCTTCGGGAGCTGTCAGCTCTCAATGTGACAGTAGAATTTGAAAACGAGGGTCTGCGCACCGACGGGGTAGAGGGCGAGCTGCTGATCTCTCTGCTGTCGGCAATGGCCCAGCAGGAGCTTAACGAAAAAAGCCAAACCGTCCGCTGGACCTTTGCCAAAAGCGCCCGTATGGGCGTACCCTCTGTCCGCGCCCCCTTCGGCTACCGAAAGGTGAGGGACGAAAAGGGCCGCACCACTCATCAATGGACAGTCTATGAGCCGGAGGCCGAGAAGGTACGGCTTATTTTTGACCTTGCGGACAGGGGCTGCAGCTACAGCGAGATCTGCCGCGAGCTTGACAAGACCGAAACTGACGGCTACAGCTGGCGGCGGGGCAGGGTCAGGGACCTGCTTCGCCATGAAGCCTACATAGGAGACCTGCTCACAAACAAATTTGTGATAGTGGATTACCTGAGCCGAAAACAGATCCCTAACAGGGGCATAGCTGACCAGTACTATCTGGAAAACCATCATCCCCCTATAGTCAGTCGGGAACAGTTCGCAAGGGTTCAGAGGAGGAAAAAGCTGTGCCCCAGATACAAATGATAAAGCAGGCCGGCAAACAGGCCCCCGCACGGAAAAAGCGCGTGGCCGCCTACTGCCGTGTAAGCACGGATATGGAAACCCAGCAGTCGTCTCTGTCCGCTCAGGTAAATTCCTTCCGTTCAATGATATCCGCCCGTCCCGATTGGGAGCTGGCGGACATATACGCGGATGACGGCATATCCGGCACTCAGGCCTTCAGGCGTACGGCGTTCCAGCGGATGCTGAAGGACTGTGACGAGGGGAAGATTGACTATATCATCACCAAATCCATCTCACGCTTTGCCCGCAACACTCTGGAATGTCTTGCCTATGTCCGTCAGCTTAAGGAAAAAGGTATATACATAATTTTCGAGAAAGAAAATATCAATACCGAAAACGACGCCTCCGAAATGGTTCTCTCTGTTTTGGCGGCCTTTGCTCAGGAGGAAAGCCGCTCCCTGTCCGAAAACATGAAGTGGGGCCTGCGCAAGCGCTGTGCCGTTGGGGAAGCGCGTTGGACCGAGGTTTACGGCTACACTCGCGCAAACGGCGAGGAATATGTTGTTGACGAGCCAAGGGCGGCGGTGGTAAGGCGTATTTTCCGGGAATATATGGTTGGCAGATCTATCCCGGCCATATGTGACGGCCTTATGGCGGACAATATTCCGTCACCCTCAGGAGCGGATAAGTGGTTCCCAAAGACAGTGGGCCTTATTTTGGGCAACGAAAAATACAAGGGCGATCTGCGCCTTCAAAAAAGCTATACTGTTTCACACATAACCCACCAAAAGATTAAAAACGACGGGGCAGTACCCGTTTATTATGTCAAGAACCATCATACCCCCATAGTTGACGAAAAAACCTTTGATCTGGTGCAAACCGTCAGGAGCCTTAAGGACTCCCACAAGGGAGCCACTCAATACCCCTATTACGGGTTCCTGATCTGTCCGTTGTGCGGCCAAAGTCTGGTGCGCCACACTCTGGCGGGCGTCCATGGCAGACCGGCTGTGTGGCACTGTATGGATAAGGATCAAAATGACTTATGCGGAAGGTACTTTATCCGTGAGGAATATATAGACCAAGCCTTTAAGCAGGCATACGAAGATGACATCAGCACTGTTGAGTACTATATTCTGGATAAATATGTGGAAAAAATCACCTTCAGCGGCTGGACGACAATGACAGTTCACTGGAAAACCGGCCTAAAAACCGATACAAGCATAGCTTATAAGCAAAAAAGCCACATTCCGGCCAGCCCGGAACAGCTAAACTCCGGCTCAAGCCGCCGCTGGTCGGAATACACCGAGGAAAGCTCCTCCCGTGTCCCCGATCCAAACGTACACCGGCGTCTGTGCTGCTTTGGCAATGACACGATCGTCCGGGCGGCCTTTGAGCAGGTGGACAGCGACAAAAGGCTGCGCCGGGTGGCGAATATGACAGCTCCGGTCAACGGCCGGGGAGAAAGGACAGACAGACATGCAGATAATCAAAATTCCCGCACGTAAAAGAATACTGAGGACGGCGGCTTACTGCCGGGTCAGCACCGATAAGTCAATGCAGCACGAAAGCTTTGAAGCGCAGGTGAATTATTACACTGATCTTATTAACAGTAACCCGTCGTGGACAATGGCCGGTATATACGCGGACGAGGGCCTTTCCGGCACTTCCACAAAGCGCCGGGCACAATTTAACCGTATGATAGAGGACGCGAGAATGCACAGAATTGATCTGATATTGGTCAAATCGGTCAGCCGCTTTGCCCGCAACAGCGTGGATTGCAACAATTATGTGAGAGAATTGAAGCGGCTGAATGTGGAGGTGCGCTTTGAGCGGGAAAACATTTCCACCATGGATCCGTCCGCGGAATTTATCTTTAATATCAACGCCATTGTCGCTCAGGAGGAAAGCCGCTCCATATCCAAAAACGTCCGCTGGCGCATAGAGCGGGATTTTGCCCAAGGGAAGCATTTCTACGGCAGCGGTCAGGTTCTGGGCTATGATGTGATTGACCGCCGGCTTGTGCCAAACAATGACGCCTGGATAATAAGACGGATCTTCGACGATTGCCTTAATGGAATGTCCCTTGCCGCAACAGCGGAGGATCTGAATAGGTCGGGAGCAAAGCGACTGCGCAGCAAAAACGGCTTTATGCCGGACACGGTTCATTTTATACTCCATAATCCCATCTATGCCGGGGATCTTCTGCTGCAAAAGCGTGCTCCGGCGGACTATCTGACCAAAAGGCCCCAGACAAATATAGACTACACATCGTATTACGTGAAGGATGACCACACCCCCATAATAGAGCGGGAGGTCTGGGATGAGGCGCAGCGTATTTCCCGGGAAAAATCGCTGCGGGACGGGATTGTTAAAAATTCAAGATCCCATTTCCTGCGGGGAAAGCTTTTCTGCGGAAAATGCGGCTCTGTGCTGGTGCGCAGGAGCTTTAAAAGTAAAGCCGGCGAAAGCTACCGCGCGTGGTGCTGTAGGGAAAAGCAAAACGGGTGCAAAAATCCGTATATAAGGGAAACGGCTCTGATGGATCAGCTGTCGCGGATATTGGGGAAGGCTGACGTTTCCGGGGACGATGTTGAAAAAGTACAGCGGATCAGCGTAGAGGACGGTAAAGCAGAGGTGTTTTTTAACGAATAATAGCGAGTGAAAAACAAATGAAGAAGCGGATGAAGAAATAAATAAAAAGTGAATAGAGAAATCCGAATGGACGTAAAATGACCCGCGGGGCGGCGCAGATGATCGCGTGACCCCGCGGGTCTTTTTGCGTGGAAAAATGACAATATCAGGGATTGCATTAATATTTGAATTGTATTTGTGGGGGTTAAGATGGTAACGGTTGT
>CAYTWZ010000049.1:0-13510 GCA_964442035.1 uncultured Oscillospiraceae bacterium | reverse complement strand
GGGGACATCTTTCGTTTAGTTATTTTGCGATAAAAATATGTAAAAAATATTGCATTAAAGAAAAAACTGTGATATAATAAAATTAAACAAATTTATATTTTAAGGAGATGTGTCAAATGAACATTTTGAAAGATTTTAGTCTTGAAGGCAAGGTTGCCCTCATCACCGGCGCGTCCTACGGCATCGGCTACGCGATCGCAAAGGCTTACGCCTCCGCCGGCGCAAAGATTGTTTTCTGCGACATAAAGCAGGAATTTGTTGACAAAGGCATGGCCTCCTACGAAGCGGACGGCATTGACGCAAAGGGCTATGTCTGTGATGTCACAAAAGAAGAAATGGTTACGGACATGGTTAAAAAGACTGAGTCTGAGGTAGGCGTGATCGACATTCTTGTAAATAACGCCGGCATCATCAAAAGAATTCCCATGTGCGAAATGACTGCCGACCAGTTCCGTCAGGTAGTCGATGTTGACCTCAACGCCCCGTTTATAGTTTCCAAGGCTGTAATCCCTTCAATGATCAAAAAGGGTCATGGCAAGATCATAAACATCTGCTCCATGATGAGCGAGCTGGGTCGTGAAACAGTTTCCGCCTATGCCGCGGCAAAGGGCGGACTTAAGATGCTTACCAGAAATATCTGTTCCGAGTACGGTGAGTACAATATTCAGTGCAACGGCATCGGCCCCGGCTACATTGCTACACCTCAGACCGCTCCTCTCCGTGAGCGTCAGCCTGATGGCAGCCGTCATCCTTTTGACCAGTTTATTGTTTCCAAAACTCCTCAGGCTCGTTGGGGAACTGCCGAGGATCTTATGGGTCCCGCAGTATTCCTTGCTTCGGACGCTTCCAACTTTGTAAACGGCCATGTGCTGTACGTTGACGGCGGTATTCTGGCTTATATCGGCAAACAGCCCCAGTAATGCCCGTCAGCTAAAATAAGGAGGAAAAAATGGACGTAAGATATGCTACGCATCCCGAGGACGCAAAGCACTATACTACAGAGCGCCTCAGAAAGGAGTACTTGATCGATAATCTGTTTGTGCCCGGAAAGATCAACATGACATATTCCCATGTTGACAGGATAATTGTCGGAGGCGCCACCCCCGCAGGCATCCCCCTTGCCCTTACCGCCAGCGATGAGCTTAGAGCAGATTACTTTCTCCAGCGCAGAGAACTGGGAATAATAAATATCGGCGGCAAAGGCAGCGTAACTCTTGACGGCACGGTTTACACACTGGGCAATAAGGACGGGCTTTACGTGGGGATGGGAACAAGGGAAGTAATTTTTGCTTCCGACAACCCTGACGCCCCCGCAAAGTTTTACTTTAACAGCGCACCCGCCCACAAGACCTACCCCACCGTATTTATTGACATCAACAAGGCGAACAAACGCCATATAGGCACTGCCGCCGATGGCAACAAGCGCACTATAAATCAATATATTCACCCTGACGTTTTGCAAACATGTCAGCTGAGCATGGGTCTTACCCAGCTTGAGGAGGGCAGTATGTGGAACACTATGCCCTGTCACACCCACGAGCGGAGAATGGAGGTTTACCTCTATTTTGATCTGCCGGAGGACGCTGTGGTATTCCACCTTATGGGTCAGCCTGACGAGACAAGACATATCGTCATGAAAAACGAACAGGCCGTAATCTCACCCAGCTGGTCCATTCACAGCGGTGTAGGTACTCACGCCTACACATTTATCTGGGGAATGGTTGGGGAAAATCAGGACTTTGATGACATGGATCACTGCAAAACAACTGAATTAAAATAAGGAGGCGGGTTTATGCATTGGGTAAAAAAATGGTACTGGCAGAAAATGGCTCATGATGCTGTTGAAATTTTCAACGATAAGGGCTATGACGCAAAATATGCCGAAAACGCCGATGAAGCCAAGCAGATGGTTCTTGACCTTATCCCCGAGGGTTCTTCCGTAGCGGTGGGAGGCAGTGTGACCATTGGCGACATGGGACTGATCGACATTTTCAGAAGTGACAAATACAAGTTTTTCGAGCGCTTCAATACCAGCGGCTATGCGGAGACATATCAAGTTTACCGCCAGTCGTTCTTGGCCGACTTTTTGGTAACAGGCTCCAGCGCAATTACCCGTAACGGAGAAATTGTCAATACGGACTCCAGCGGCAATCGCGCAGCCGGAATAATCCTTGGACCTGAAAGAGTAATTATCGTAGTAGGCGCAAACAAGCTTGTGGACGACCTCCCTGCGGCATTTGAACGGATTAAAAAGGTTGCTCCCCTCAACGCCAAGCGAATTGGGCATCACTGTCCCTGCGTAGAAACAGGCTACTGCGTGAACTGCGACTCACCCCAGAGCGTCTGTAACGCTACAAGCATTATACATAACGGGCGCAAGCATCCCGGCCGCTACACTGTTATAGTCGTGGCCGAAGAGCTTGGTTTCTAAGCATCTTGACAAAGCCGCTTTTCAAGACAAAAATAAGGACAAAATAAACACGAAAGGACTTGATTCCAATGGCAAAGGTCGTTACAATGGGCGAAATCATGCTTCGACTTTCTACCCCAAACAACGAAAAATATATTCAGGCCAATGAATTTGACATCAACTACGGCGGCGGTGAAGCCAATGTAGCTGTATCGCTGGCAAATTACGGCCATGAGGCGGAATTCGTGACCAAGGTTCCCCAAAATCCCATCGGGGAGTGCGCTGTAGCCGCTTTACGCAAGTACGGCGTTGAGACTAAGCACATTGCCCGGGGCGGAGAAAGGCTGGGGATTTACTTCCTTGAGACAGGCGCCGCAATGAGAGCCTCTAACGTTATATATGACCGGGCTCACTCCTCCATTTCCACGGCATCGGCCGAAGATTTTGATTTTGACGAAATATTCGAGGGTGCGGACTGGTTCCACTTTACGGGCATTACTCCGGCGGTTTCCGATGAGGCTGCCGTTCTTACAGAGGCTGCATGCAAGGCAGCAAAGGCTAAGGGTGTTACGGTGTCTTGCGACCTCAATTTTCGCAAAAAGCTGTGGAGCAGCGAAAAGGCCCAGAAGGTCATGTCCAACCTGATGCAGTATGTTGACGTTTGTATCGGCAACGAGGAAGACGCGGATAAGGTTCTCGGCTTCAAGCCCGAAAACACCGATGTCACCAGCGGCGAGCTTAATCTCAGCGGCTATGAGTCCATATTTAAGCAGATGGTTGCCAAGTTCGGCTTTAAGTATGTGATCTCCTCCCTGAGGGTTTCACATTCCGCTTCCGACAATGGCTGGTCCGCCTGCATCTACTCCGGCGCTGATGACGAGTTCTACCATTCCAGAGAATACCGCATATGCCCCATCGTTGACCGCGTAGGCGGCGGCGACTCCTTTGCGGGCGGCACGATCTGCGGCTTTGTTGACGGAAAGAACTTTAAGGATGCCCTTGAATTCGGCGTAGCTGCTTCAGCGCTTAAGCACACCATCCCCGGGGACTTTAATCTTGTTACCCGTGAAGAGGTGGAAGCTTTGGCCGGCGGTGACGGCAGCGGCCGCGTACAGAGATAATAAGCGGATTTAAACACGACTAAGTAAAAGTATCCCCTGCGCCTTTACCGACGCCAGGGGATATTTGTGTTTGGAGAAGCGCGGAATAACTCACGTCTACGGCATAACCGGCGCTTCATTAGCTATATCACCTACTTTAATTATTCGATAAGGGTAAATAATCTGTAAATTATAATAATTCAATTGACATTTTCGCATGATTGTGGTATTCTATATTTGATATGAACGCAAAAGCTATAGTTCAATTTTTAAATTTTTGGAACTTTTTCAGGTTTTCCGCGTCTATATTATATAAAGCCAAATTGAAAGGAAGATTTTATCCATGAAAAAGAAAATTATAGCGTTGGCGCTCGCTCTTTCCATGCTATTGTGCGCTGTGCCATCCTACGCGTATTCCGTACGGGACGCTTACATAGACTTTGCGGCCCAGTATCCACAGTTCATTGACGATGTTCTGGCTCAAGGGGCAGACGAAAGCATGATCATCAGCTTTTTGGGTGCTGTTCAGCGTTCGCTGTACATAACCAACAAGGTTCAGCCAATAACCGAAGAAAACTTTGAGGACAATCTGATTGACGCGGTCAGCTCTGTCAGCAATGCGCCCCAATTTGCCACTCTCCAGACCGCAATATACAAGGCCTATCCGGGAGCCGCTATGGACGCGCTTATTTACCACAAAATAAGCGACGACTTTATGCCCCTGTACGAAACTATGAAATCCATGATTTTTGACCACAATATGCTGGAAGAGCTGGATGACAGCAACAACAGCGATACTCTGTATATTGTCGGCATAGACACGATTGACGACATAAGCGTAGAAAAAGGCGGAAGCTACACTCTTCCTTCCACAATTACCGCCCAGTCTGAGACAAGGCTTGACTTGGTTCTTAGCGTCAGTTGGGCTGATCAGCCTGACACAGATACAGCCGGAACCTTCACCGCCACAGGCAAGGTCACAGTTCCCGACGGCTATGAGCTTGCATCAGACGTTTCAGGTGATGTATCCGTTAAAATTACTGTTACAAGCTCCGGCGGCAGTACAGGGAACTCAGGCAATTCAGGCAATTCAGGCAATTCAGGAAACTCAGGAAACTCAGGTAGCTCCGGTAGCTCCGGAAACTCCGGAAATTCAGGCAGCAATATCACTTCTCCCGGCAACGACGCTCAATCGGAAAAGCATATTTACAGCTTCTCTGACGTAAACGCTGAAACTGAGCTCGGAAAAGCGGTATATTCCCTGTCCGACATCGGCGTTATCAACGGATATCTTGACGGGACATTTAAGCCTGACAACAAGATTACCCGTGCCGAATTCGCCAAGATCATAGTTACATCCATGGACAATTATGACCTAACCGCCACAGCAACCTTCAGCGATGTTCCGAACACTGCCGACAACTGGAACTACAGCTATATTGCTTCTGCTCAGAAGGCAAAGCTTATTAACGGTTATCTTGACGGGACATTTAAGCCTGACAACAACATTACTCGGGCGGAGGTCATGACAATCGTATACCGTGCTATTGAAGCAAAGAACGCTCTTAAGACTGTTCAGACTACCACAGCGCTCTTTACTGATGATGACAAAATTGCGGATTTTGCCCGCGTCGCAATTTACTACCTTGCAAATCAGGGCATTGTAAGCGGCACTCAAACCACTGTAAACGGCGTTGTCCAGAACAATATTGATCCATGGGCCGAGGCCACCCGCGGCCAGTGTGCCATCATGGTTTACAACGCACTTAAGGCAATGGGGAAAATAAAGTAAATAAGAAATCAAAAAAAGATCTCGAAATGATGTGACCCCCAACCGTTAGATTTTTAGTCTAACAGTTGGGGGTCGGTTCAATACGAGATCCTTTTTTGATCGTAGTTTCCCGCGGTCCGGATTGACGCGGTCACAATTTCTTAAGGCGGATTACTTGCACATTTCCACAAGCTCCTCCTCAGTAATAACGCTTATTCCAAGGGCATTGGCCTTGTCCAGCTTGCTGCCGGCTTCCTCACCGGCTACCACATAGTCAGTCTTTTTGCTCACCGACGCTGATACCTTACCGCCGCAGCCCTCGATCATGGCGGCGGCCTCACTGCGCTTAAGATTTGGCAGAGTACCCGTAAGGACAAAGGTTTTCCCGGTCAAAATTCCTACGGCGGGTGCATCATCGCGGCATTCAAAATTCACCCCGGCCCGGCGAAGGCCCTCCACAATATCCATATTCTGTTCCTGAGCGAAGAAGATCTTTACACTGGCAGCGGTTATCATACCCATGTCCTCTACGGCGGCAATTTCCTCCTCCGAGGCAAGGCGCAGCGCGTCCAAATGCCTGAAATGTCGCGCGAGTTGCTTTCCCCCGCGGCTACCCACATGGCGTATGCCCAAAGCAAACAAAAGGTTGCCAAGATCCTTGCTCTTGGATCTGTCAATAGCCGCCACCAGCTTGGCGGCGCTTTTTTTGCCCATTTTTTCAAGGCCTTCAAGCTGTTCAGGCTTAAGGGAATACAGATCCGCCACAGACCTGATAAGTCCTTCATCAAGCAAACGGTTCACCAAGGCAGGGCCAAGGCCCTCAATATCCATACCATCACGACTGGTAAAATGAATAATGTTGCGGGCAAGCTGGGCGGGACATTCTCCGCCGGTACAACGCACCGCAGCCTCACCTTCCTCCCGGAAGGTACGGGCTCCGCACACGGGGCAGCGCTCCGGCATAAAAAACTCCTTCTCACTTCCGCCGCGCTTTTCGGTGACCACATTCAGCACCTCGGGAATGATGTCCCCTGCCTTCTGCACTACGACAATATCCCCGATACGGATATCCTTTTCGCGGATATAATCAATGTTGTGAAGCGATGCCCGAGAAACCGTCGTGCCCGCAAGTCTTACCGGCTCCAGTACGGCGTTTGGGGTCAGCACTCCCGTACGGCCCACCTGTATTGTGATATCAAGGAGTCTGGTCTCCTTTTTTTCCGGCGGGAATTTAAAGGCCACAGCCCATCGAGGGCATTTGGCAGTGCTTCCAAGAGTCTCACGCTGAGCCAAGGAATTGACCTTGATAACCGCTCCGTCAATATCAAAGCCAAGCTCGCCCCTTGTTTCGCCAATGTGTTCTACCTCGCCGAACGCGTCCTCAATTGTTTTATAGACTGTTCTTATGGGAATTGTCTTAAAGCCCATTGATGCCAAAAAAGCGATTGACTCACTGTGGGTTGTTAATTCCCTGCCCTCTATCCGCTGAACATTGAACACAAATATATCAAGGCCCCGGCGGGCGGTTATTTTGCTGTCAAGCTGACGTAGGCTGCCTGCGGCGGCGTTGCGCGGATTTTTGAAGGGCTTAAGCTCCTGTTCCTCCTGAAGCCGGTTAAGGCGTTCAAAGCTGCTGTGGGGCATAAATACCTCGCCCCTGACCTCCAGATACGGTATTGGCTCCTTAAGCTTAAGGGGAATGGAACGGATAGTCTTAAGATTTTCGGTCACGTCCTCCCCCACGTTTCCATCGCCCCGGGTGCTCCCGCGGAAAAACACACCATCCCGGTACTCAAGGGAAACGCTGAGTCCATCGATCTTAAGTTCGGTAACATATTCGGGAGCTTCGACCACCGCGGCAGTTTTTTCCCCAAAGTCCAGCACCTCCTGACGGCTAAAAACGTCATTAAGGCTTTGCATCTGGATCGGATGAGGCACGCTTTCAAAGCCTTCCAGAACAGCGCCGCCAATGCGTTGAGTGGGGGAATCAGGGGTAATCAATTCGGGATGATCCGCTTCCAACCTCTTGAGCTGACGCATGAGCTCATCATATTCAAAATCCGATATTTCGGGCTGATCCTCAGTATAATATTTCTGACTGTGGTAGTTGATTAGTTCTCTCAGTTCATTAATGTCCATCAGGTTCACCTCTTTTTTATTATATATTATCCACATGTCTTTTGCAAGCATATTTTTCCCGCTGATGAATATATTATAATAGAAAAATAAAACAGAAGGAGAAGATGGGTATGGATAAGGACTTTCTCAAAAACATAATGGCGCGTCTGCGGGATCTGCAATACGGCACATGGAGCATTGACGAAAGGCTCAACTCCACAAGAACGGAAATCACCAATCTGCAGACCTCGATCATGGGCGCGCAGGATGAAAAGTCAGTTTCAGATTACGCAAAGCGGCTGAGATCAGCGGAGAATGAATACCGGCGGCTGCTTAAGCTTGCCCACAAGAAGGTTTCGTAAGTAGGCGCTTCAATAAGGGCTGAAAGCCCGTCGTGGGGCGTTTTCGTCGCCGCCTTAGAGGGTGCCCTCTGACGATGGCGGTCTCCGCGAAGCGGAAGCTCCGACCGAGTCGGTAGACGAGACCCGGGGGACACCTTTCGTTTAGTTATAGCGGAATGAGAATAGGGTAGGCGGAGGTCATTTCCCCTCCGCCTACCCTATTGATCATTTTACATGCTTTCCACAGGCTCAATAGACAGCACATCCAGATGCTTGAGCAGAAGCCGCTTTGTAAGAGCACACAATCCAAGCCACGCGGCACGTTTTGCCTCGTCCTTTTCCGTAATAATTCGGTTTTCATGATAAAACCGGGAAAAAGCCGTGGCAAGGTTGTATGCGCTTTCGCAAATATAGTTGGGGGCTTTTTCCTCGTACCCATGAAGAAAAGCCTCGCCGCTAAGCAGGATGGTAAGCATCAGGTCACGCTCTACATCGGTATAGACAATAGCGGAAGACACGGGAGTAGCTTCATCCAACCCGGCCTTTTTGAGAATGGAATTAATTCTGGTAATGGTATATAGCAGATATGTCCCCGTCTTTCCCTCGAAGGAGAGGAACTTGTCCATATCAAAAACATAGTCCTTGCTACGATGGTTGATAAGATCACCAAACTTGATAGCCGCAATACCAACCTTGCGGGCCGTATCACCGCGATCACCGGTTTGTATAAATTCAGAGGCGTTGAGCTTTTCCTCCGCAGCGGACTCCGCGGCGTCAAGGAGGTCACTAAGACGCATCACACCACCGTCGCGGGTTTTGTATGCGTGACCGTCGGAGCCATTCATTGTACCGAAGCCGAGAAACTCAAGCTCACAGCTGTCATCCACAAGCCCGGCCTTTTTGGCACAGCGAAAAACCTGTGTAAAGTGCAGACTCTGGCGTTTGTCAACCACATACCATATTCCTCCGGGGCGGTAATCCCGCTGGCGCTGAATAATGGTGGAAAGGTCTGTTGTGGCATAAATGCTGGAATTGTCGCTCTTTTTAATTATTACAGGAGGCATCGGAGCTTTGTCCGTCTCGTCAGCAACCTCTACGACCTTTGCGCCCTCGCTTTCCACAAGAAGGTTTTTCTCGGTAAGAATTCTGAGCAGCTCCGGCTCATAACGGTTCGCGTCGCTTTCCCCGTACCAAAGGTCAAATTCTACTCCGAGACGGCGGTAGTTTTGCTTAAGATCCGCCACGCTTACCCGGAGTATCTCCTTCCAAAGGGCAACATAGCCTGAACGGCCGTTTTGCAGCTCAAAGGTAGCAGCCTGAGCCGTTGCCTTAAATTCCGGGTTCTCCTTGCTCTTTTTTGACGCAAAGGGGTAAACCTCGTTGAGGGTATCCACATCCAGCGCCGGCACCTCGCCCCCTTCGGCAAAATCTTCGCTGAAGCAGCTCCATTGAGGGTTGCGCTCCCTGAGCTCCGCGATCACAAGACCGATCTGCAAGCCCCAATCCCCAAGATGTATATCACCGTACACAGTACAGCCCACCGCCCGAGCTATTCGCTTGATGGATTCCCCGATAATAGCGGAACGAAGGTGTCCTATATGCAAAGGCTTTGCCACATTTGGTCCGCCGTAATCTATAATTATAGTTTTGGGCTCGTCCACCTGAGGGACGCCAAGATGGGCATCATTGCTAATCTGCTTTATAAGGGATATCAGATAGTCATCGCTGAGGGTTATATTCAAAAATCCGGGCTTCGCGACCTCAGCCTTTGCGATAGCGCTGTTTTCCCTAAGTTCTGAAGCAACCTCTTCCGCAATAAGAAAGGGAGCCTTTTTGTAGAGCTTTGCCCCACCAAAAGCGCCGTTGCACTGAAATTGGCAAAGATCCATACGGTCAGATACGGACACAGCTCCAAGCTTCGGATCATACCCGCATTTTTCAAAGGCCTTGCTCACAAGCTGTGTTAGGGTCTGAGTTATAGCTCTCATAGAGTCATCTCCTATAATTAATTAATTAAAAAATTCCTCAAGATCAAATATATATCGGTCACAGATGTCACGCATATATTCCATTTTGTTTTTGCTTCGTTCGTCATATACTCCGCAGGTCATCATACCGGCCTTTTTCGCTCCGAGAATTGCTTCCGGTATATCATCAAAGGCCATGCAGTCCCGAGGTCTTGTACAAACCTTTTCCGATGCCAGAAGAAATACATCCGGCCTGTCTTTGGCCGCTCCGGCCTCAGTTGTGGTGGCAAACGAATCAAACAAATCGTATATTCCAAGTCTTGTTAGAGCGGGGACATAATACCGCTCCGGCGAGCTTGTACAAAGCACGGTTTTTATTCCACGCGCCCTTAACCGGGTCAAAAATCGGCGCGCATAGGGCTTAAGTCCCACATTAAATCGGTATTCATTCAGCGCCATTTGCTCCCATTCTTCCATAAGCTCCAGCGGATCGTCCGGAAGGCCAAAACGGGCGATCGTGTAATCGGCGGTCTGCCGATAAGTCATTGGAGCAATCTTTTCCACATAATCCTCCGGCACCGATATACCACGCTTTTTTTCCAAAAATTCAATATCTATCTTGCTCCACATACCAAGGGAGTCAAGTATGGTTCCGTCCATATCCACTATTGCAGCCTTCATCATATTCTCCTCTTCAGAAAACCATGTTTTTCAACATTCATGAACCGCCTGTTGTCAAAAGTCAATCCGCTTCGTTCTCATCGTAACCTGCCGCTCCACAGGCTTAAACGCTTTTTTTCAAAAATCAGGGCAGCCCCTCGGGGCTGCCCCTCTTTTATTTAACCCGGAATTAGTCCTCGTAAGTTGTCCAGTCAGTCTCGCTTGTCTTCTTGTCCCAAACTTCCTTACCGTCAACCATCTTGTAGGTATGAGCATTGGCTGCCTCTACGATTGCCTCGTAGTACCAAGCCGTCTCATCAAGATCGCTGAATTTAACGATATCGTCAGTGAAGGAGCTCTTGTCAACACTGTCACGGCCAAGCATACGGTTGATAACCGTTACAGCCTCGGCACGCGTCATCTTGTCATCGGGACGGAACTTACCGTCAGCGCCCTGGAACCAGCCTGCGGCGCTTACAGCATTGATATCATCCTCAGCCCAGCTGCCTTCGATATCGCTGTAGGAGGTAGTTGTCTCGGTCTTGCTTTCGATAGCAAATCTGGAGCAAAGGGCCGCGAACTCGGCTCTGGTAATTTCCTTGTCGGGACCAAAGGTACCGTCAAGATAACCGTTGAGGATACCGGCCTTGGTCAATGTGGCGATAGACGTCATAGACCATCTGTCGGCTTCTACATCGCTGAACTTGTCAGTTGTTTCAGCAAGCCACTTCTGACGGGATTCATCCGTGAGCAGACGGAAGAGGATAGTTGTAACTTCTTCACGGCTGATGTATGCTTCAGGACGAACGGTGCCATCGGTAAAGCCTACGATATAGTTAATATGATCCGTTGTGAATATGCCTGTGGTAAAGGTATAGGTGTCAAATATCTTACCGTTTACAGTAGATACAAGCTGAACAGTATACTTGCCATCGACCATATCTACATCAGACATATCTATGGCGTAGCCTTCCGTAAGCTGAGCCTTGGTGAGTGTCAGCTCCTTAACGACATTGCCGTTGGGATCTGTAACTCTGACAATCAGCTTAGTATAATCGGTTGTAGCCTTTACATTAAGGATCTTCTTCGTAGCGTCATATGCTGTGGAGGTACCTTTTCCTACAAATTCGGTGTCAATCGATGTTGTGCTGCCGCCAGACGAGCCGCCGCTGGAGGATGACAGCTTAACCTCTATTGTAGCAATGCCGTCAACATCCTTTGTCGTAGCATAACCCTCGGGAATTTCGTATGTGCCGGTAAGGGTCTGTACGGTTGTAAGCTTGCTGTTGTAAGTGCTGGTATCCCACGTTACGGGAGCTGTGACTTTCTCACCTGTGTCGGTTACAAGAGTAATGGTTGTGGGAAGCTTCTTAATAAGGTTAGCCTCGCTCATTCCTCTGGAACCGGTTATGCGTTTAAATGCTTCCTCAGAAACAAGTATCTTGGTGTCCGCACTTACTACCTGGAACTTAGTTGTAACCTGACCATCGGCGTCACCAATGGTAACAACATAATTACCTACAGCAATATCCTCGGGAAGAGTATACTGAACACCGGCTGCATAAGCCTCAGGTGTAACAGTTTCGATAACGATTGCGTTCTCCTCGTTTGCTTCGCCCTCAGGATAGATAGAGATTATGATAGTCTCATAACCTACGGATGTACCCTTGATTGTGATGGTGTCACCGGCATGATAGCTTCCAAGGTCATCATTATCTACGGTGATCGATCTTTCTCCGGTCTCCAAAGTGATTGTGAAGCTTGTCTTTACGGTGCCGCTCGCGTCACCGACCTCAACCGCGTAAGGCTTATCATAGACTACACTTTCTATAGCATCTTCAATTGTGAAGTTAGCCTCGTATGTGCCATCCTCCGCGGGAAGAACAGTTTCAAAAGCATAGCGCTTTCCGCTGGGTTCGGTGATATAGATAATTATAGTTTCATAGCCCTTGGATGTACCCTTAATGGTAACTGTGTCACCCTTATGATATACATTCTTGGATATGTCTTCTACGGTAATGTTCTTCTGCTCAGTTTCCTGAGTGATAGTGAAGCTTGTCGTTGCCGTACCGTCCGCATCGCCGACTTCAACTGTGTAAGGCGAATCATAGATTATATTCTCAACAGCCTCATCAATAGTGAATTCGTACGAATACTTGCCGTCCTGATCGGGTACAACAGTTTCAAGGACAAACTTATTGCCGTTAGGATCGGTAATATAGATTATAATTGTCTCATAGCCCTTAGATGTACCGGTAATGGTGATCTTGTCACCCTTATGATATACATTCTTGGAAATATCCTCTACGGTAATTTCCTTCTTTTCGGCTTGCTTGACTTCAAGCTTGAGGGTTATTGTGTCAACATAACGGTAAACGTCTGTACCATCAACAGCATCGCTTCCTCTGTAAACCTCAACTTCAGCTGTTTCTACATCGGAGGGGGTGTATTCAAGATGGCAGCCTGTAGCGCTATCGTTTACAGCCGTTACACCATCTGTCTTGGAAACAAAGTAGAGCATGGATGAAACACTGGGAATACGAACCTCTTTGCCCATCTTATTATCGATTATACGATGTCCAAGCTCTACGTCAATAAAGTCATTGGGAGAATAAACTCCGTCGCCGTTTCTGTCGCTTACCATGAGAAGGCGCTGAAGAACGCGATCCATCCAGATAATCTGGAAGTCGCCGTTGGGATCAAGCCCCTCAAATTCGCTGCCGTCAACCGCAGTGCCGCCGTTCATCATATAATCAAAAGCGGAAGCAAGCTTTGTAAACGAAAGTCCGCGATCTGCCAGAAGATCCGCAACTTCCTTAACCTCGGGATAGCTGTCGGCATCCTGTTCAGCCTTGGCCGCAAGCTCAGCCGCAAGATCATGAGCCGCCTTAACGGACACGGCCTTGTCTGTGGACAAAAGATCAGCCTTATAATTATTTACAATGCTGACAATATTACTCTGCTCATCCTTTGCGTAGTTAACGACCTTACCCATTGCGCCGGAAATCTCTTTCATGAGATCCTTGCCCAAAAGCAAAGCCGCATCTTTCTTGAGACGGTCATTCGACATTATAGCTTTGTATCCATCGATCAAGCCGCCCTCAGAGGGGAAGAACACGGCCTTGCGAACAGCCTCAATAACA
>CAYTWZ010000048.1:0-13830 GCA_964442035.1 uncultured Oscillospiraceae bacterium | reverse complement strand
TACGTACGGTGCAATGGGAGGTGGAGAGACGTAGCGTCTCTCCGTCTACCCTATTCTAAAAAAAGATTTTTACCTTTATTGGGTTGACCTTTACACTTTACATTAGGGAAGCACTGATTAATTCTGAAATGCTGATTGGCGGAGGAGCTTCACGTCAAGCGGCGTTTTAAGCCGTAGGCGTGAATTATTCAGCGCTTCCTTAGAAAGGAAAGATCGATGCGAGCATACGACATTATTTACAACAGATTTCTTAAACCCTTTGAAAAAAAACTCACTGCCGGGAAAATCGGCGTGGAGCTGGAATTCCCGCTGGTAAGCGCGAATGGGGGCAATATTGACAGGGACTATGCCGCCTCCATAATGGATTACTTTGCGGAAACAGGCTATAAGGTTGTTCTTCGGGGCACGGGGGACGAGGCTCTTTTTGTGGAAAATGAGGCGGGTGACTGCCTGAGCTTTGACAATTCCTACAACAACTTTGAGTTTTCTCTGAACTGCTCGGATGACCTTACAGAGCTTGAGAGCCGCTTCCGGGAATACCTGCGTAAGGTACAGGATTTTTTTCAAAAAAGGAATATGACGCTTGTCGGAAGGGGAACAAATCCCAATCAGCCCAACATAGACGTTTTTCATGTACCGTTTTCTACCTACGATATGGTGTCGGAATACCTTCACGGGTTTAAGGCGGAGCATAACCTTCCGGACTTCCCGGCGTTTTTGTCCTCGGTCCAGACCCATCTGGATGTAAGCTTAGACCGGCTCCCCGCCGCTTATACTCTTTTTGCCCGCCTTGATTTTCTCAGGGCGATGCTGTTTGCCAATTCCCCTGACTGGAATGGCGAGGGACGCCGCCTTTACCGTGACTATCTGTGGGAAAAATCCGCCTTTGGCCACTGCCCCAATATCACCGGCAAGGTAGACGAATCCTTTGAAACCCCTGACGATATTGTCCGGTATTTTTTGAAAAAAGGAATGTTCAATCGCGTTAGGGACGGCAAATATCAGACCTTTGAGCCGGTGAATATCCGGGAATACTTTGAAAATCCCGCATATGGAGCGCAGCCTCAGGATATTGAATGCTACCTGTCCTTTAAATCCGTGGAGGTCACCTGCCGGGGTACTCTGGAGGTAAGGGGCGACTGTGCCCAGCCTTTTGAAACTGCGTTTGCTCCGCCGGCATTTAACCTTGGGGTGCTTTGCGGTATGGATGCGGCGGCGGCGCGCACTGAGGAATTCTTCAACGAAAACAATGTCACAATGTCAAATTCCAAGCTAAGGGATATAATATGCGACGGACTTGACCCTGAGCTTATAGCCCCCATAGCTCAGCTTGAAAGCTTTAAAAACGATGTCTGGGCGCTGGCCGGGGACGCTCTCGCTGCCCGGGGAAAAGGGGAGGAGCGCCTTCTCGCGCACAGGTAGCCATGAAAAAGCTTAACGTAAATCTGAAATGGGGACTTATATTTCTGACGCTGTGTATTGTCTGCGGAGGCATAATGTTTTTTTTGAGCAAAGGCGGCAACGCCGTTGCCGAAATAAGTGTGGACGGTCAGGTGGTTAGGCGCATTCGGCTGTCAGAGCTTACCAGGCCGGAGGAATTCACCGTTGACACCCGGTGGGGCAGCAACGTGATTCGAGCTGACAGCACCGGCATTGCGGTCATAGATGCGGACTGTCCCGACAAGGTGTGTGTGGAAACAGGAAAAATCAGTAATTCCGCTGTACCTATTGTATGTCTGCCCCACAGGCTTGTGGTGACGGTTTCCGAGCCGGGCGAGACGGACGCGGTGACGGGGGGCTGAGTATGAAAACAAAAAAGCTGACCTTTATGGCTCTGCTTCTGGCAATTGCTCTGACACTGTTTGTGGTGGAAGCACATTTGCCGCCCATAGTGCCTATTCAGGGAGTAAAGCTTGGGCTTTCCAACATTGTGACCCTCCTTGCCATAGTGTGGCTGGGGCGCAAAGAGGCCGGCGTGCTTTTAATTATGAGAATAGTGTTAGGCAGCATGTTTGCGGGGCAGGCCGCAAGCTTTGTATACAGCTTGTGCGGCGGGCTATTGTGCCTTTTGGTAATGTGCGGCGTGTCATGGCTTATGGGAACAAAGAGGCTGTGGGTCATAAGCGTTTTGGGCGCAATAGCACATAATATCGGTCAGATAGGCGCCGCCGTATTCATGACGTCAACATGGCGGATCGTGTATTATCTGCCGGTTTTGCTGATCTCCGCCGTGCTGACGGGTACATTTACCGGGCTTACGGCTCAATTGTTGACAAAGTATATTCATAAGGAGCATTTTGAATGAAGCGTCTTGCTTGTATCTTACTTGTAATGCTCATATCGGTTCTTTCCGGCTGCGGCAATAAAAACCAAATGTCGGAAAAAACGGTTTTTGCCATGGACACGGTTATGACCCTTAAGGCCTACGGCCCAAATGGGGAAACGGCCCTTGAGCTTGCGGCTGAGGAAATAGACCGCCTTGACAGGACCCTTGACAGAGGCCGTGAGGGCAGTGATATATATGACCTCAACACAGCCGGCGCAGCCACTGTTTCCAGGGAAACGGCCGGACTTATCTCTGTCGCGTCCGAGATCTCACGCAAAACAGAGGGCGCCTTTGACATAACAATAGCCCCGGTCATGGATCTGTGGGGATTTTACAGCGGGGAATATCATGTCCCGGACAGCGGCGAGCTTGCCGACGCGCTTAAAACCGTCGGCGGCGAAATAGCGGTGAACGGTGACAGTGTCACTCTTGAATCCGGTACAAAGATAGATATGGGGGCAATTGCCAAGGGCTTTGCGTCCCAAAAAATAGCGGAGCTTTTCGCCGAAAACGGGGTAACCTCCGGGATAATATCCCTTGGGGGCAACGTTCAGGCCATTGGAAGCAAGCCTGACGGATCTCCGTGGATCATAGGAATACAGGATCCTGACGGAGACGGTATCGCGGGAGAACTCCTGGTCAGCGACAAAGCGGTGGTCACCTCAGGCGGCTATCAGCGCTTTTTTGAAAGCGGCGGTAAGACATACCACCATATCATAGACCCGTCCACAGGCTGTCCGGCAGAGTCGGGACTTAAGTCGGTGACAGTGGTAAGCGGCGACGGCGTGCTTGCGGACGCGCTGTCTACGGCTTTGTTTGTTATGGGGCTGGACAGGGCGTCGGAATTCTGGCGCGGCAGCGGCGGCTTTGAAGCGGTGTTCATAACGGATGATCGGGATGTATATATCACTGACGGCCTCTTGAACTGCTTTGACGGAAATGAATATAAAGTAATAACCTAAGCGCAAATGTCCCCCGCATCTAAGGCGGCGGGCGACCCTTTCGTTTTTCGGTGAGAGATCAATCTCCCACCGAGAACGCTCCATGACGGGCTTTCAGCCCTTATTGAAAAAGCTCAGACATTAAAAATAATTTGCGTAAAATCCCTTGACAACCATTGACTTTTATGCTAAAATAATATACTGCACCATGATATGATAAAATAGCTATACGTGGCGCAAAAAAGACAATTGCAGCAGTTAAGGTATTTTGCATTCTCCACATTCTATGGTGTTATGCGGCGATCGGGGAATAATTCTATCCCCTGTGTGCGGCGGGCGCATTCTACGCCCTCTGTACAGGTACGCTGACCGTTGCTCGTCACAGCCAATGAAATTATTGATTGATTATTGATTGAGGTGATTTTATTGAAACTGACAAAGTTGGAGGAATCCGGCAGAATTAAGGATGTGCAGTATGGCAAAAATGTCCGCAAGTCCTTTGCCAAGATCAACGAGGTCATTGAAATGCCCAACCTTATTGATCTTCAGAAGAGCTCCTATGAATGGTTCATTAAGGAAGGCCTTAAGGAAGTATTCCGGGATGTTTCACCCATTACGGACTACACCGGCAACCTTATCCTTGAATTTACGGATTACCGTTTAGACGAGCACCATAAGACTATTGACGAGTGTAAGGAGCGCGATTCCAATTACGCGGCGCCCCTTAGGGTGAGAGTGCGTCTTATCAATCAGGAAACCGGGGAAATTAAGGAGCAGGAAATTTTCATGGGAGATTTCCCCCTTATGACCGATCAGGGCACCTTTGTTATCAATGGCGCCGAGCGTGTTATCGTAACACAGCTTGTACGTTCTCCCGGTATATATTATGAGCAGAAGTTTGATAAGGACGGTAAAAAGCTTATCAATTCTACTGTTATTCCAAACCGCGGCGCGTGGCTTGAATATGAGACGGACAGCAACGACATATGCTATGTTCGTATTGACCGTAACCGTAAGATCCCCGTTACCATACTTATCAAGGCAATGGGCCTTGATACCGACCAAAAGATTATAGACCTTTTCGGCGAGGACGACAAAATACTTGCCACGCTGTCAAAGGACGCGTCTACCGACAGCCGTGAAAAGGCGCTTTTTGAAATTTACGCCAAGCTGCGTCCCGGCGAACCTCCCACGTATGACAGCGCAAATACGCTGATCATGAACCTTTTCTTTGACGCCAAGCGTTACGATCTGGCAAAGGTGGGCCGCTATAAATATAACAAGAAGCTTGCCATTGCTGCCCGCATAGCCGGCCAGATAGCAGCCGAGCCTGTTGTTGACCCATCCACCGGCGAGATCCTTGCGGAGGCCGGAACCAAGATCTCCAAGGAAACCGCGGGCCGGATTGAGGATATCGGCATTAACCGGGTGGTTCTTGAAGTCGGCGAAAAAAATGTAGTGGTATTTTCCAACAATATGGTTGATTCTGTGAAATACGCCGGCATCAGCCTTGAGCCTGTAACACACGAAAAAGTGTGCAAGACCGTCCTTGACGACCTCCTTGAGGAAGCCGGGGGAGATATGGATGAGGTCATCCGCCTTGCCGACGAGCGCAGGGACGAGCTTGTTCCAAAGCATATTGTGGTTGACGATATTTTTGCGTCTATAAACTACTGCCTTAACCTTGCTCACGGCATCGGCACCGACGATGATATTGACCACCTTGGAAACAGACGCCTGCGCAGTGTGGGTGAGCTGCTCCAAAATCAGTTCCGTATAGGTATCTCCCGTATGGAAAGAGGTGTGCGGGAGAGAATGAGCATTCAGGAGCTTGATATCGTGACTCCCCAGTCACTTATTAATATCCGTCCCGTTGTGGCGGCTATCAAGGAGTTCTTCGGCTCATCTCAGCTGTCCCAGTTCATGGATCAGAACAACCCTCTGGCGGAGCTTACCCATAAGAGAAGACTTTCCGCCCTTGGCCCCGGCGGCCTCTCACGTGAGAGGGCCGGCTTCCAGGTCAGGGACGTACACTATACCCACTACGGCAGAATGTGTCCCATCGAGTCGCCTGAAGGCCCCAATATTGGCCTTATCAGCTCTCTTTCTACCTTTGCCCGTATCAACGAGTACGGCTTTATTGAGGCTCCGTACCGCAAGGTGATCAAGGGCACCGGCGTGGTTACGGAAGAGATCGAGTACATGACTGCCGATGTGGAGGATAACTATATTGTCGCGCAGGCCAACGAAGCTCTTGACGAGAACGGTCGCTTTGTGCGCCCCAAGGTTTCGGCGCGCTACCGTAACGAAATTCTTGAAGTCCCTGCGGAAAACATCGACTACATGGACGTTTCGCCCAAGCAGGTGGTTTCCGTTGCTACGGCAATGATCCCCTTCCTTGAAAACGATGACGCCAACCGCGCTCTTATGGGTTCCAACATGCAGCGTCAGGCTGTTCCCCTGCTTAAGCCTCAGGCTCCCATTATCGGTACAGGTATGGAGTACAAGGCGGCTAAGGACTCAGGTGTCGTTGTGCTGGCGAAGCAGGACGGTGTCATTGACAAGGTCAGCGCCGATGAGATCGTCATCAAGGATGACTACGGTGAGCGCCACAATTACAAGCTCCTTAAGTTTATGCGCTCCAACCAGAGCACCTGTATCAATCAACGCCCCATTGTTGACGCGGGGGAAGTTGTTAAGAAGGGTGACATAATCGCCGACGGCCCTTCCACCGACAACGGTGAGATCGCCTTGGGCCGCAATGTGCTTATCGGCTTCATGACATGGGAAGGCTACAACTATGAGGACGCCGTTCTTCTCAACGAAAACCTTGTTCGTGACGATGTATTCACATCTGTTCATGTAGAAAAATACGAGTCCGAGTCCCGGGATACCAAGCTGGGACCCGAGGAAATAACCCGTGATATACCTAATGTAGGCGACGACGCCCTCAAAAATCTTGACGAGCGGGGCATTGTCCGCATAGGCGCAGAGGTACGTCCCGGCGATATACTTGTGGGGAAGGTTACCCCCAAGGGCGAGACCGACCTCACTCCCGAGGAGAGGCTTCTCCGCGCCATATTCGGCGAAAAGGCCCGTGAGGTAAGGGATACCTCCCTTCATGTACCTCATGGCGAATCCGGTATTATTGTGGACATAAAGGTGTTCACAAGGGAAAACAACGATGAGCTCCCTCCCGGAGTAAACGAGCTTGTCCGCATATATATTGCTCAGAAGCGTAAGATCAGCGTAGGAGACAAGATGGCCGGGCGCCACGGCAACAAGGGTGTTGTATCCCGCATACTTCCTGTTGAGGATATGCCCTTCCTGCCCGATGGACGTCCCCTTGATTTGGTGCTCAATCCCTTGGGCGTTCCCAGCCGAATGAACATCGGACAGGTGCTTGAGGTGCATCTCGGTATGGCTGCCAGCAAGCTTGGCTTCCGTGTGGCTACCCCCGTGTTTGACGGCGCTAAAGAGAAAGACATTATGGAGCTTCTTGAAGAAGCGGGCGTACGCCGTGACGGTAAGACTGTGCTCTATGACGGACGTACCGGCGAGCCCTTTGACAATCCTGTCACCGTTGGTTATATGTACTATCTTAAGCTCCATCATCTTGTTGATGACAAGATCCATGCCAGAAGCACAGGCCCCTACTCGCTGGTTACACAGCAGCCTCTGGGCGGTAAGGCTCAGTTCGGCGGCCAGCGTTTCGGTGAGATGGAAGTTTGGGCTCTTGAGGCTTACGGCGCTGCTTACCTGCTTCAGGAGATCCTGACGGTTAAGTCTGATGACGTTGTGGGTCGCGTAAAGACATATGAGGCTATTGTTAAGGGTGAAAATGTTCCCACCCCCGGTATACCCGAATCCTTTAAGGTGCTTGTGAAGGAGCTGCAGTCTCTGGCGCTTGATATCAATGTCCTTGACAGCAACGGAAATCCTGTTGAGCTTACGACCGACGATGATGACGAGCCCAACATGGAGGCTTACAATGACGAGTTTAAGCAGGTAAACGACGGCTTTGGCAACGGTTACCGGGAGGTCGACGCCGCCGAGGAGCTTATGCGCGAACTGCTTGAGGAAAAAGACGCCGTCAAATCTGAGGATGAAGAATATATCGGCATTGACGACCTTGGAGACCTTGACAGCATAGAGCCTGACGATGATGAACTGCTTGAAATTGAAAACGACAGCACTGATGAAATTTAAAGGGAGGAATTAGAAACTATGGAATTTAATACCTTCGATTCGATACAGATCGGACTGGCGTCTCCCGAAAAAATTCTTGAATGGTCATACGGCGAAGTCAAAAAGCCCGAAACTATAAATTACCGTACCCTTAAGCCCGAACGTGACGGCCTTTTCTGCGAAAGGATATTCGGACCAACAAAGGACTGGGAATGTCACTGCGGTAAATATAAGAAAAACCGCCATAAGGGTATTATCTGCGACCGTTGCGGCGTTGAGGTAACAAGGGCTAAAGTTCGCCGTGAGAGGATGGGTCACATTGAGCTTGCTGCCCCGGTAAGCCACATCTGGTACTTCAAGGGCATTCCAAGCAGAATGGGCGTGCTTTTGGATATTTCACCCAACGCCTTGGAAAAAGTGCTTTATTTTGCTCAGTACATCGTGCTTGACCCGGGCAAGGCTACCGAATTTACCAAGAAAAGCACAATGACCGAGCAGGAATACGAAAAATACCGTGAAAAATACGGCAATGGATTCCGTGTAGGTATGGGCGCCGAGGCCATCCTTGAGCTGCTTAAGGAAGTTGACCTGGAGCAGCTCAGCAAAGAGCTTAGGGAAGAGCTGACCAACTCTCAGGGACAGAAAAAGCAAAAGGTTGCCAAGCGCCTTGAAGTGGTTGAGGCTTTCCGTAAGAGCAACAATAAGCCCGAATGGATGATCTTAACCCGTGTGCCTGTGCTGCCTCCCGAAATTCGTCCTATGGTTCAGCTGGACGGCGGCAGATTTGCCACCAGTGACCTTAATGACCTTTACCGCCGTGTTATTAACCGTAACAATCGGCTTCGTCGTCTGCTTGAGCTGGGCGCTCCCCAGATCATAATCCGCAACGAAAAGCGAATGCTTCAGGAGGCGGTGGATGCCCTTATCGATAATGGCCGCCGCGGCCGTCCTGTAACAGGACCCGGCAACCGTGCCCTTAAGTCTCTTTCCGATATGCTTAAGGGTAAGCAGGGACGTTTCCGCCAGAACCTGCTTGGCAAGCGTGTTGACTATTCAGGCCGTAGCGTTATAGTTGTAGGACCTCAGCTTAAGATATATCAGTGCGGACTGCCTAAGGAAATGGCTTTGGAGCTGTTCAAGCCCTTTGTAATGAAGCGGCTTGTGGCCAATGGCAGCGCTCAGAATATCAAAAACGCCAAGCGTATGGTGGAGCGTGCCAAAAACGAGGTTTGGGATGTGCTGGAAAGCGTTATTAAAGAGCATCCCGTACTGCTTAACCGTGCTCCAACGCTGCACCGTCTGGGAATTCAGGCCTTTGAGCCCATTCTTGTGGAAGGCCGTGCACTGCGTCTGCATCCTCTTGTTTGTACCGCGTTCAATGCTGACTTTGACGGTGACCAGATGGCTGTACACGTTCCCCTTTCTCCGGAGGCACAGGCAGAGGCCCGCTTCCTTATGCTTTCGGCCAACAACCTGCTTAAGCCTCAGGATGGCAAGCCGGTCACCGTTCCCACACAGGATATGGTACTGGGCAGCTATTATCTCACCCTCCGCAAGCCTAAGGAGGTGCGGGTGACAGAGCCCGGTGACAGCAGCTTTGCCGCCGGTCAGCTTGTGGAATATTACAAGGAGCTTGTTCCTGCCAACGCTGCCCTTGAAGCTCAGGGCAAGACCCCGGCGTCCTTCACTGAGGAACGCTGCTTCCCCGGAGAAAAGGGCGAGGGTCATATGTACAGTGATGTGGACGAGGCAATGATGGCCTATGACGCCAAGGAGGTTCAGCTCCACGCGCCAATAAAGGTACGTGTGTTCAAGACTGACGAGGACGGCACTGTACGCTACAGCACAATTGACACCACCGTGGGTCAGCTTATATTCAACGAAATCATTCCTCAGGATCTTGGTTTTGTTGACCGTTCAAAGCCTGAAAACGAGTTCCTGCCCGAGATCAGCGTTACCGTTGACAAAAAGATGCTTAGCAAGATCGTTGATGCAAGTATCCGTGTCCACGGCATTACAAAAACCTCTGTCGTGCTTGACGATATCAAAACCCTTGGCTACAAATTCTCTACAAGGGGCGCTATCACCATCAGCGTAAGCGACATGGAGGTTCCCGGCTCAAAGAAGGAGCGTCTTGAAGAAGCCGAAAAGCAGGTAGAAAAGATAACCAAGCTGTACCGCCGCGGTCTTATCACGGACAACGAGCGTTACACCCGTGTTATAAACACTTGGCAGTCGGCCAATGACGATATTTCCGCGAACCTTATGAAAAACCTTGACAAATACAATCCCGTATTCATGATGGCTGATTCCGGTGCCCGCGGTAGCGTAAACCAGATTCGTCAGCTGGCCGGTATGCGCGGACTTATGGCAAGCACGGATGGCCGCCCTGTGGAAATTCCCATTCGCGCATCCTTCCGTGAAGGTCTTAATATTCTGGAATACTTCATTTCTACACACGGAGCTCGTAAGGGTCTTACGGATACTGCACTTCGCACAGCCGACTCGGGTTACCTTACCCGCCGCCTGGTTGACGTATCTCAAGACGTTATTATCCGTGAGGTGGATTGCGGCACCCGTGACGGAATTACTGTTTCCGCTATCAAGGACGGTAACGAAATCATTGAGTCCCTGCATGAGCGTCTTGTGGGTCGTGTTCCCTGCGCGGACATCGTTGACCCGGAAACAGGCGAGATCATTGTTCACG
Organism: uncultured Oscillospiraceae bacterium; assembly: GCA_964442035.1. Lineage (GTDB taxonomy): Bacteria > Bacillota > Clostridia > UMGS1883 > UMGS1883 > JAFLUQ01. The sequence goes on along the minus strand of CAYTWZ010000048.1, from coordinate 3,668 downwards.
AAAATCATATGATCGGCGAGGCGCAGGCCGAGGCTGTGGAAAAGGCCGGTATTGAATCGGTTAAGATACGCAGCGTCCTGGCCTGTCACAGCAAGGTTGGTGTATGCGCCCATTGCTACGGCGCAAACCTGGCAAGCGGCGGCGACCTTGTAAATGTGGGTGAGGCTGTAGGAATTATTGCGGCTCAGTCCATTGGTGAGCCGGGTACTCAGCTTACTATGCGTACCTTCCATACAGGCGGTGTTGCCGGTAATGACGTTAATGATATTACACAAGGTCTTCCCCGTGTTGAGGAGCTTTTTGAAGCCCGTAAGCCTAAAGGTGTGGCCATTATTTCCGAGATCGGCGGCCTTATTTCCATCCAGCATGAAAAGAACAAGACTATTGTTGTTATCACCGATGAAAGCGATGGAATTCCCCAGAGTATGTCTGTGCCTATTCCCTTTGGCGCTCACCTCAACGTCAAGGATGGGGATGTCATCCAAAAGGGTGACAAGCTCACCGTCGGCAGTGTAAATCCCCACGATATATTGAGGATTAACGGCCTGACCACAGTGCAGGAGTACCTTGTTAAGGAAGTACAGAGCGTTTACCGCTCTCAGGCGGTAGATATTGCCGATAAGCATATTGAGGTCATTGTCCGTCAGATGATGCGTAAGGTGCGCATCGAGGAAGAGGGCGACAGCAATTACCTTGTAGGCGAGACTGAAAACCGTATCCAGTTTAACGAGCTGGTCGAGCAATATAAGAAGGAGGGCAAAAATCCTCCCGTAGGCAAGGAACTGCTTCTTGGTATTACCAAGGCGGCCTTGGCTACAGACTCCTTCCTGTCAGCCGCATCCTTCCAGGAGACCACCAGGGTTCTTACCGATGCTGCCATCAAGGGCAAGGTAGATCCCCTTGTAGGTCTTAAGGAAAATGTTATCATAGGCAAGCTTATCCCGGCGGGTACGGGCGTACCAATGTACCGTGACGTTGAGATCGAAGTTGACGAAGTCATTGAGCCTGTAGTTCCCGAGGTGACCGAGAATGACGAGACGATCTACGCTGACAGTGAGGGTGAAGAGCCTGTTGGCGGCGAGTTTGACGATCTTGAGCTTGTTGACTACCTTGACGAGGACGAATCCGCCCTTGACGGTGAGCCCGAGGAGGACGATGAGGATATTGACAGCGGCGTCGATTTTGACAGCGACGCGGAGTAAAATATAGCCATACAAAAACTGTCCCCCGCCGAAAGGTTGGGGACAGTTTCGTTTAGGTAAATTTTGTTTTGAGGAATATGTACAGAATATCGGCGTTGTTGTAGGGGAGGACTACCGGGTCGAATGGGTGGACTCCGAAATCAGCATTGCTTGATGTACGGATGCTGTAGATATATTTCCTCTTTACGCCGGAATAAACTTGACCTTTAATATATATGCCGATATTGGAGCCAAATCCAGCTTAAACCGACGGCTGAATTCGCCAAAGGGTACGTTTTCTATTTTCACCGGCGTTTTGTCCACAGGTGTGGCTCCGCTGTAGCACTGCCAGTCGGAGTTTATCAGTGGGATAAGCTCAGTCCCGTTATCTATCCCTACGGTATAGTCCTTGTATTCGTTACCCGAAAGGTTCAAAACCGTAACGATGTGCTCATCGGTTCCCCGTCGGTAGGCGTAAACCACTCTTTCCGGGTCATTGACCTGGAGCCAGCGGAAGCGGGCCGGGTCGTATTCTCCGTCATACAGGGCTTTTTCCGAAAGGTACAGGTGGTTCAGGTCAGCAATGTATTTTTTAAAGGAGTCGTGAAGCGGGTATTTAAGAAGAAAATTATCCGGCTCCTTTTCCTCGTCCCATTCCCGGAACTGGCCTATATCGTTGCCCATAAAGTTAAGCTTTTTCCCCGGATGAGTGTACATATAGGCAAAAAGCGCCCGGCACTGGGGAAATTTTTCCTCGTATTCGCCCCACATTTTTTGCATAATTGTTGCCTTGCCGTGGACGACCTCGTCATGGCTGAATGGCAGGAGGTACAGCTCGTTGTAAAAATACATCATGGAGAATGTCAGCTTGTGGTAGCTGCCGCCACGGAATAATGGATCGGTTCGGAAGAAATCAAGGGTGTCATTCATCCAGCCCATGTCCCACTTGTAATCAAAGCCAAGACCGTCATATTCCACCGGAGCGGTCACCTTAAGAAAGTTGCTGCTATCCTCGGCAATCAGGATAATGTTGCTGTGCAGCTGATGCAGTCCTTGATTCATGCTTCGTACAAATTTTACCGCCCCGTCGTTCACACCTCGGCTGCTGTCTCCCTGCCAGTATATGCAGTTGGATATAGCGTCCATTCTTATTCCGTCAAAGTGAAATTCACTCAGCCAGAAGTTTGCCGCAGACTGAAGAAAGCTTTGGATTTCTCCTCTGAAAAAATTGAAGTTTTTTGTACCCCATTCGCTGTTGCCCGCTCCGGCATTGGGGTATTCGTACACTCCAACCCCGTCAAGCATAGCAAGGGCAAAGTCATCCGGTGCAAAGTGTACAGGGACAAAGTCCGTTATGACATAGATCCCGCTTTGGTGGCACAGGTCTACAAATTTTTTCAGCTCCTTTGCGGTGCCGTACCTGGATGTGGGACAGAAGTACCCTGTCATTTGATAGCCCCAGCTTCCGTCAAAGGGATGCTCTCCCAAGGGAAGCACCTCAATATGAGTGTAGCCCATTTCTTTTATGTAGGATATAAGCTTGGGGGCAATTTCTTCGTAGGTGTACCAGCCGTTTTCACTGTCCGGGTTTTTGAGCCATGAACCGAGGTGTACCTCGTAGATGCTTATGGGCCTGTTAAAGCCCTTATCCCTATGTTCAATAAAGTCGGCGTCGTTCCAGCTGTAATCCAGGTTCGTTATTTTGCTGGCCCAGTTTGGCCGCAGATCGCTGCCAAATCCGTAGGGATCACAGTGGTCAACGGCTCTGCCGTCATTCTGATAGATGCGGTACTTGTAATACTGCCCTTCCGCGGCCGGAAGGGTCTTTTCGTATATGCCCGTTGGGTTAGCGTCCATAGGCACGGGTACCCAGTTGCTAAAGTCTCCCATAAGAGCCACACCTTTGACATTGGGGGCAAATATGCGGAAGGTCACGCTGTCCCCATAAATATGCGCTCCGAAATATTCGTAGGCAAAAAATTCCTTGCCTATAAAAAACTCATGTTGATTCATTTCTCATTTCCCTCTTTTAATCCCTGAGTCAGCTTGTTTAGCAGACGGTTGAGCTCATCGATCTCATTTTGATCAAGAGATTCAAACAGCTTGTTTAAAAATTCAGATGTGTCCCTTTCCAAATCACGCACTGCCGGCATGCCCCTTTCGGTCAGGTTCAACCGGACTATACGCCGGTCGTTCCCATCGGTCTCCGTGGTGATATATCCCATTCCTGCCAGCTTTTCAACAGATTTTGATACCTGTGATTTTGACACCCACTTTTGTTCCACAATGTTTTTGGCGGTGCTTTCCCCGCCGCAGAGGTAAATATGGTGGAGTATCTCTCCGTCGTTCCTGGTCAGACCGTACTTTTTGTCCGTTTCGTAGCAGTATTTTTCATATAGTTTTTTTGATATATAAGCGTTTGACAAAAATCTGAGCTGCCATTGTGTTACCTTGTTTATGTCCGGCATAATTACTCCCACCTTTTTT
>CAYTWZ010000047.1:0-13849 GCA_964442035.1 uncultured Oscillospiraceae bacterium | reverse complement strand
CCCGATGTTTCGGCGGGGAAATAACTAAACGAAAGATGTCCCCCGGGTCTCGTCTACCGACTCGGTCGGCGCTTCTGCTTCGCGGAGGATGCCCCGGCAGGGGGCACCCTCCGCCGGTGGCGGGCGACCCTTTCGTTTTTCGGCGGGAGATCGATCTTCACCGAGAACACCCCATGACGGGCTTTCAGCCCTTATTGAAAAAATCCAATTGAAGAAAAGCAATTGCGCTGTGTAAAAAGTTCAATTCTTGCGTAAAAAAGCTGCAATCTCAAAAGAATGAGGTTGCAGCTTGTGTTTTATATATTTTTTAGCTTGTCAGCTTTCAGCTTAAAATTCAGGCTTTAAAAGCTTCCTCAACGGCAACCGCAACAGCAACTGTTGCGCCAACCATGGGGTTGTTACCCATTCCGATAAGTCCCATCATCTCAACGTGGGCGGGAACAGAAGAAGAGCCTGCAAACTGGGCGTCGCTGTGCATACGGCCCATTGTATCTGTCATACCATAGGAAGCAGGACCTGCAGCCATATTGTCAGGATGAAGAGTACGGCCTGTGCCGCCGCCGGAGGCAACGGAGAAGTACTTCTTGCCGATCTCAATGCATTCCTTTTTGTATGTGCCGGCAACGGGATGCTGGAAGCGAGTGGGGTTGGTGGAGTTACCTGTGATGGAAACGTCAACACCCTCAAGATGCATGATGGCTACGCCCTCGCGCACGTCATCAGCGCCATAGCAGCGAACCTTGGCCTTTTCGCCGTCAGAATACTTGGTTTCGCTGACGATACTTACCTTGCCTGTCATATAGTCAAACTTTGTCTCAACAAATGTGAAGCCGTTGATACGTGAAATGATCTGAGCGGCATCCTTGCCAAGACCGTTGAGGATGACCTTAAGAGGCTCTTGACGTACCTTGTTGGCGCTCTTAGCAATACCGATAGCGCCCTCCGCAGCGGCAAAAGACTCGTGACCGGCGAGAAACGCAAAACACTTTGTCTCCTCACGGAGGAGCATGGCCGCAAGATTACCGTGGCCAAGACCAACCTTACGGTCATCGGCAACGGAACCGGGGATGCAGAAGCTCTGTAAGCCCTCGCCGATAGCCTCCGCAGCGTCGGCAGCCTTTGCGCAACCCTTCTTGATAGCGATTGCCGCGCCGGTTATGTATGCCCAGCAGGCGTTTTCAAAGCAGATGGGCTGAACACTCTTGACCAAGTTGTAAACATCAATACCCTTATCCTTGCAGATCTTTTCAGCTTCCTCAAGGGAGGAGATGCCGTACTTGTTAAGAGCGGCGTTTATCTGGTTAATTCTTCTTTCGTAGCTTTCAAACAATGCCATTTGTGTTTCCTCCTCTCTTATTCTTCACGGGGGTCAATTACTTTGACCGCGTCGTCAAATCTGCCGTACTGACCGCTGGCCTTAGCCATAGCCTCGTTTGCGTCCATACCCTTGCGGATGAATTCCATCATCTTGCCAAGGTGAACGAACTTATAACCGATAATGAGGCCGTCCTTGTCAAGTCCAAGCTTAGTGATATAGCCTTCGGCAAGCTCGAGGTAACGGGGGCCCTTAGCCTTTGTGCTGTAAAGAGTACCAACCTGAGAACGAAGTCCCTTGCCGAGATCCTCAAGGCCGGCGCCAATGGGAAGTCCGCCCTCGCTGAAGGCTGTCTGAGTTCTGCCGTATACAATCTGGAGGAAAAGCTCACGCATAGCGGTATTGATAGCGTCACAGACAAGGTCTGTGTTAAGAGCCTCAAGTATGGTCTTGCCGGGAAGTATTTCGGCGGCCATTGCCGCGGAGTGAGTCATGCCGGAGCAACCTATGGTCTCAATAAGAGCTTCCTCAATAACGCCGCCCTTAACATTAAGAGTCAGCTTGCATGCGCCCTGCTGAGGAGCGCACCAGCCTATACCGTGGGTAAGGCCGTAAATGTCAGTAATCTGCTTGGAATAAGTCCAAGCGCCTTCTTGAGGAATAGGCGCGGGCTCGTGCTTAACGCCCTTTGCCACACAGCACATATTCTCAACTTCTTTTGAATAGTTCATATAGACAATCTCCTTTCAGATTTATTCTTACTTAATTTTAGCATTTTTTGGAGGTTTTATCAAGTGTATTTTCAAATTATTATTCCAACAAAATTGCCTAAAAATCCGAGAAAAATTGTGAGCGAATTTGTGCATGTTTTACAAATACGCCGCAAAAAAAGTGTAAAACAATAAACCCGTCTTGTTGTCCGGATAGGGACGGGTAAAAATCATATTTTTTTTGCAAAATCTCTTGACAAAATTATTAAAATATGGTATAATATTATGTAGATGGAAAATATTGTTACTTTTTGACGAAAGCACCTTATCTATTCTATAATAATATTGTTTATGCCATGCTTTAGAATAATATTAATCAGCTCATTGCGGGAATAGTTGCTTTCGGAGGCAAGCTTGTCCAGTGCTGATAGGGTATTTTCTTTTATCCTGACAGTGATGATTTTGGAACCGTCCTCGCCTCTGCGCTTTATTCGTAGTGGTTGTGTGTCCATATTTGAAGTCATGGATATATGCACTCCTTTCCTGTATTATGAACAATAATTGCCCGGTTTGTGTCTGTAATGCCGAGGTTATTTTCAATTTATACATATACATTTTAATTATAATATCTTCTTCTTTATTATGATATACTACAATTGTGTTATGCTTCATATTACAAATATACAGCGTTAAGTGATACGTGACGCTATAATTCAGCTAAATAGTTAAGGAAGCGCTAATTAATTTTAAAATGCATCAATCAGCATTTTAAAATTAATTAGCGCTTCCTTAAATTTTTCTGCTGACGCTGCGCAGCGTCAGCCGTTACCTTGTTAAGGCTTCCACTTAGTGCGGCCTTCAATAGGGCTGAAAGCCCGTCATGAGGCGTTTTCGGTGGGAGATTGAACTCCCACCGAAAAACGAAAGCGTAATCCGCCGCCTTAGAGGGTGCCCTATGCCGGTGGCAGCCTCTGCGAAGCAGAAGCACCGACCGAGTCGGTAGACGAGATCCGGGGGGGGACATCTTTCGTTTAGTTATAGCTCAGAATAAACAATACAGCAATTTTTACCGCTTTGTTTTGCCTTGTACATCGCGCTGTCACCCTGATTTATAAGCTCGTCAATGTTTGTTTCAGCGTTCTCCGCCCGAGCGATTCCTATGCTGACAGTGAGCAGACGCATATCTTCAAAATCCTCAAAGGACTTAACCATCTCGCTCTGCATAAGCATCGCGCGGCTTTTTATCTCATCCGTCGTACACGGCCTTAAAACAGCGATAACAAACTCATCACCGCCGAAGCGTGCAATAAAGTCTTCCGAAAAATACTGCCGCAAAATGTTAGAAACGCGCAACAGCGCCTTGTCTCCGGCCTTATGCCCAAAGGTATCATTGAGCTTCTTAAAGCAGTCAAGGTCAAGATAAATTACGCTGATAGGCTTATCGCTGCGGTTTTGGTTTATGTAATCATAAAAGCTCCTGCGGTTGTTAAGCCCCGTAAGAAAATCCGTATTGTAGCTGTGAATGATTTCCATTTCCAGATTTTTTGTATTGGATATATCCCGGAAAATGCTTATTTTCCCAACGAAATTGCCAAATACATCCCGGATAATTTCCTCATACGTAACCAAAAATTTCCCCGTGATTTTTGCTTCAAGCTCCACATATCCTTCCGGGTTTACGCTTTCGGACTGTTCGTTTAAGGCGATACGACGCCAATCTGCATAGGACATTCCGATGGCTTTGTCCCTGCTTATATTAAAAAATTCTTCAAAGCATTTGTTCACATCAATAATGATGTCCTTATCGTCGCGCAGTATAATAGAATACGGCATACTGTTAAGCACGATTTCCATTTCGGTGCCCAAATTCTGCAAATCGGTAATATCGTGTCCGATTCCGACAGTTCCCAGTATGGCGCCATTTTCCCCAAAAATAGGAGATTTATAGGTTCTAAACTGTCTCAGTCCTTTATTGCTTTTTACCAGCTCTAAGGATTGGCAGGTCTTTCTTTCCCGTATTACTCTGTTGTCACTTTCCTGGCAGGCAAATGCCTCATCCTCGGGTACGTCCCATATATAACAATGATCCTTTCCCGTTATGTCCTCACGGGTTTTGTTTACTATGTTGCAAAACGCCTTGTTTACCTTTGTATGTATCCCGTTTATCGACTTGAACCAAAGCATATCCGGGAGCGTATCTATCGCCGTGTCCAGACAGTTTATATTCATTTGATAATCTTTTTCCAGTATGATATTATCAATAAGATGCTTATACCGCCATGGAATCAAAGTGGGATTAAGGGGAGTGCTCCAAATTCTGTCTGTTTCCTCCAGAATTTCGACCGGAAGCGTTTGAGCGACTTCATCGTTCGCGCACAAAATAAAACGGGTTTTGGATCCGTATTTTTTACGAAGCATTTTACAATTGTGATCCGGCCCGATAAAAACAATATCGGCCTTTGGGGGAAGCTCATCGCTTGAAGCGGGACAAATCAAATTTATGTCAAGCCTGTTAAATTTTTGCTTAATGACTTTATTTAATATCTCGTCTTTATACAAAGCCACTATCTGTAGCTTATAAGTATACTCAAACATAATAAATCAATCCCTTTTCCATATGCGAATTTATTTGTTTCCTTCTGTTGCGCGTATGCTAATGAAAAACGGCTCCGCACCATCCCAACTTTGATAAGGAAGCGCTGATCAATTTAAAAATACAGATTGGCGAGTAAATTTTTGTGTCAAAGCAAAAAGCGCGTGAATGTTTTCGTGCTTTGAATTTTTACTGAACTGTTAGGGAAAATCAACCGCCAATGGTTGTTTTAAGTCATAGGCGTGGATATTCAACACTTCTTTACTATAGTATATCGTAAAATTTTTGAGATGTCAAGTGCCTCATTTGAAAAATAGAGAAAGGACAGGCAAAAAGCCTGTCCCATCAAAATATTATTCTTCCACAAAGCTGTCCTTGCCTAAACCGCATACAGGACATACCCAATCATCGGGGATATCTTCCCAAGCGGTGCCGGGCGCGATACCGCTGTCTGGATCGCCTATCTCAGGATCATACTCATAGCCACAGGGACATACATACTTTTTCATAGCCGCTTCTCCTTACTTGCTGAAGTAGTGCTTGATCAGACCGTCAAAACCACAGCCGTGTCTTGCTTCGTCCTTGGCCATTTCATGTACTGTGTCGTGGATAGCGTCATAGTTGAGCTCCTTAGCCAACTTAGCCAGTTCAAGCTTGCCGGCGGTGGCGCCGTTCTCAGCGTCGCGGCGGAGTTCAAGGTTCTTTTTGGTGGAGTCTGTAACAACCTCGCCCAAAAGCTCCGCAAATTTAGCGGCGTGCTCTGCTTCATCGTAAGCAGCTTTCTCATAGAAAGCGCCTATCTCAGGATAACCCTCACGTATAGCCTGACGGGACATAGCAAGGTACATACCTACCTCACAGCATTCGCCTTCGAAATTGGACTTAAGACCTTCATATACTCTGTCATCGACCTTGCCCTTGGCTCCTACGCCGATAACGTGCTCACACGCCCAAGTAAGCTTGCCCTCTTCCATAACGGTGAACTTAGAGCCGGGACATTTGCAAAGGGGGCACACCTCAGGAGGATTGTCACCCTCATGGATATAACCGCAAACGGGACATACAAATTTCATAAATATTCATCCTTTCTTAAATAAAATTTCGATAATAGGATTTATTATCATTATCTATATTATAATACAGGCCATCTTGTTTGTCAAGGGCTTTTTTTGGTAATTTTTGAAAACACGTCTGAACCGTCGGTCCACACGTAAACAGTCACCGGTGTATCCGTTTCGTTGGTAAATTTGAGGTCTTTTTCCCCAAAGACGACCGTGGCGTCGCGCCCCTCGCTGGCGTAAGGGACGCTTTTGCTGTGAGTGTGGTGTTCATCTATGGTCATTCCGCTGTCCGCCGCGGCCATATAGAGCGTGGTACTGACTTGGCACACTCCGCCGCCGCAGCCCTGCTCACTGTGACCGTTAACTATGACGGGAGCATCCGTGTAGCCGTTTTCCTCAGTGCGATGTCCTACCGCGTCGTTAAAGCTGAAGCTTTCGCCCGGTTCAAGCACAGTGCCGTTAATGGCATCACAGGCCAGAGAGATGTTTTGCACCCTTGGCGCTGAAGCGTCAAGAAGCTGTGTCTGCGCCTGAGCCAGTATTTCCTCGACGGGAGCGGTCTGGGCGGGTACTTGTGGCGGCTCCGGAACTTGGGCTGTGACAGGGGGAAGCTCAGTGATTTGAGTTTCTTGCCTTTGGTCAGACTTTTCCGGGAAATGCGGATCAGGATTACATGAGGAAAGCGCTAATATAATCGGCAGCAGTATTATTATCAGTTTCAAAAAATCCCCTCCCTGACTTTAGTATGGCCGAAAGAGGGGATTTTTATTTTGTTGTTAAAGCAGTGGGCTTTACTATTCGATAACGGTGCTCATTCATTTGCCATTCTTTATCAAAGGTAAGAAGCCTGAAGTGAAATCGCTGAGAATTCCCTTCAGGCTTGCTTGGAATGACTGTTTTAATCTGTGTAATACTTTGAGCCTGTTTCCCTGATGATTTTTTCTATCCTGTCAAATTCCTCGCTGATCTCAACGGTTCTTTCGGGGGCAAGCTCAGTAGTATTGAGCTCCTCACACAGGGCGGAAAATTCCTTGTAGGTTTGTGTAAAGCTTTCGATCACATCCGCGGGGGCGTTGACGCTTACTCCATCCACATATCCGTTGTAAAGCTTGGTAATGCTTTCGGCCCGATTATACAAATCATCGGTGCGGATAGGCTTAGCGGGAACAAAAATCTCTCCGTCACGATCATAGCTTACCGGCGCGTCACCGGCCTCGGTGATCTCCATGTTCATGTAGTCGTATGTGTCGTAAACCGTGGCATAGTTGTTTTTGCCGCTGCGTATCACGTCAAACATTGTTTTGCAGTCGGTAAGAAACTCCTTAGGTATCATGATGGTATGGTCATCAATGACTATGTAATCGTTAAGTATGGGGATTGGCGTGCAATCCTCCCGGAGAATGCCAAGGTCATCGTATGCGGTTTCACAGCCGCAGTTTGTACATTTTACAATTTTACGCTCCGTATCGTCGGTAAAGGTGGCCTTTACACCGTCGTTGTAGTGGCAGCTGAGGCACTCGTTAAAAGCCAAACGGCAGGTGCCATCGCTGGCTATCACGGCCATTATCTGGGTGTCAAGGGGCGTTACGTCAAAGAATGTGACTTCTTCGGTCGAGAGATTGTCTTTTTTGATGTTGACGTCCTTTATTATCGAACTAATGTGTTTTTCCGCGCCTATGGCGACCGCAAGTACGGCAATCAAGCCCAAAATTCCTATAAAGATCTTAAAAAATGGAAAACGCTTTGTTTTTTGTACGGTATCGTCCTGCTGTTGTGTTTGTTGCTCTGTGTTCATGGGTGTCTCCAATCTGCCGCTCCGCGCGGCTGAGTTTTTGTTGTTGAAAGAGCCTCCCTGCGGAGTAAATGTATAAAGAGGTTCTTCCGTGGGACTTTGCGAAAGAGACATAGCATTACGCATCCACGTGTTTATATTATATATTATTTTTGTGAAATAATCAACCGTTTTTCTAAATTTAATTATTAAATTTCATTGACATATAAACAAAAATGAAGTAAAATATATAGTAATAAGAGAGAATTTTGCGCCCGTCCGGGATTGATGTCCCGGGGAAGGCGAGGGAGGGCGAGCCCTATGGATCCGGGTGTGGAAAATATTGCAGTAATCGATTTGGGTTCAAATTCTGTACGTATGTCCGTAAATCGTATTCTTCCTGACGGAAAGTGGGAAACAGCGCTTAAAATGCGTGAGACCGTCCGCCTGGGCCAGGGAATGGTGGACGGAAGCCTGTGCCCCGATTCTATGGAGAGGGTGCTGTGCGCATTGGAAAAATTCAGTCTTGCCGCAGCAGCGGCCAATTGCGGTGAAGTCATTGCCACGGCTACTCAGGCGGTGCGGATCGCTAAAAATCAAAGGGAGTTCCTTGACGCGGCTGAAAAGCGGGCGGGGATTCGCTTCCGTATACTTTCGGGTAGCGAAGAGGCATATTACTCTTTCTTGGCGGTGAGGGAGTCGCTTCCTGTTGACAGCGGCCTGATTTTTGACACCGGCGGGGGCAGTACAGAGATCATGCTGGTCAAAAACAGGGAGTTGATAAGAAGCATCAGCACTCCCTGCGGGGCGGTGATGATGACGGAACGTTTCCGGGAAAGCTCGCAGGAGGAGCTTACGCAGGCGGTCTATGATGTAATTCGTAATGTGGGCTGGCTTAAGGAAGCCGAGGGACTTCCCATCTACGGGGTGGGCGGCAGCGCCAGAACTGTGGGGAGCCTGTACAAGAAGCGGACACTCAGCCATGAGGAATTGAACGGACTTGAAATCAGCCGAAAAAGCGTGGATAGAATTTATCGAACAGTATATGACACTCCTTTGGAAAAGAGGATCGATATTGAAGGTATGGACAAACCCCGTGCGGATGTAATCCTTGCGGGACTGACGCCGCTGAAGGCCATGATGGATATTACCGGCAGCCCAAAGCTGGTGATTTGTGCCTATGGGGTAAAGGAGGGCGTATTTTTTGAAAGGAAAAACTCCATAATACGAAAGGAACCCTGCTTTAATATTGTGCTTGTGGAACCGGAAATTCCTCAAAATACCGGAAATATAGCCCGTACCTGCGCGGCCACGGGGGCGGCGCTGCACCTTGTGAAGCCATTGGGCTTTGAAATTACCGATAAGAACCTAAAACGGGCCGGATTAGATTATTGGAATATGCTGGACGTGCGTTATTACGACAGCCTTGATGACTTTTTTGAACGGACAAGGGGCGGCAGGTATTTTTACGCTACTACGAAGGCCGCGCATGTATATTCCGATGTAAGCTATCGGAAAGGGGACTACATCCTTTTTGGCAAGGAGACTAAGGGCCTGCCGGAGGATCTGCTCAAGAAGGAGCAGAACAGATGTGTTAGGGTGCCCATGGCCGCTGGAGCCCGAAGCCTTAATTTGGGGAATTCCGCGGCGGTGGTGATTTACGAGGCTCTGAGGCAGAACGGATTTTTAGGACTTAAAAAAATTTCAGAATATTTAACGGAGGATCAAACATCATGAAAGAACTGACAAAAGAAACCTTTGAAGCCGAAGTGCTTAAAAGCGAAAAGCCCGTACTGGTTGACTTTTTTGCCACATGGTGCGGCCCATGCCGCATGATCGCCCCCACAGTGGAGGAAATTGCTGAGGAATACGGGGACAAAATCAAGGTGGTAAAGGCGGATGTGGATACCATGCCTGAGGTGAGTATGGAGTATGGCGTTATGAGCATACCTACGCTTATAGTATTCAAAAACGGCGGAGTTGCCGGAAGAATGGTGGGCGTTTCGGATTTTGACGAAATCGCGGCTATGGTTGACGAGGCTTTGTAAATATGATCAGCTGTGACGTATGAGGAGTTTGACATAAGCGCCGTTGAAGGCTTTTACAAAGAATGTATCAGCCGCATTGTTCGCGGCAGGTAAAAATTTTAGACAGAGGGGAAAAGAAACGATAGTGTAAAGTAAGATATGAAAAACTATAGAAAATCTTATTTCCTTTGTGCAATATTTTATCATGCTTCAAAATGCTTGTAAAGCCTGAAATGAACGGGCTTTCAGCCCGGGCTTGACAAGCATTCTGAACCATGATTTAGGGTAATTACAAAGGAAAATAAGGGGAGGTCATCGTCATTTTGCACAAATAGACGCTGCAGGCCGCATAATTGCTAAGGTTTTCGTAGTGATACAGAAAAATACTTTACACTACCAAAGAAACAGAGGGGAAAAGAAAATGAAAAAAATTATCGCGTTGATTTTGGTTTTTTCACTTGCCTTGGCTTGTACATTGCCCGCTATGGCGGATGAGAAAAAATTTTACGTCGAAGTAAACGGTGAAGAAATTTCAAAGTATTACTTTACCGAGGATGGAAGCCTTATGGTTGCCGTAAGAGAGGTAGCTGACGCGGTAAAGCATCAGGTGGCGTGGGATCCGGAAACCGGGGTCGTTTCCGTCACTGACGGAGTGAATGTAATTAATTTGCTGCCGGACAGCGGGGAATATTATTTTAACGGTGAGGAGAGGCATTCGGATATATCGGTGTGCACTATCAACAATGTTACGTATGTATCGGCTGAGGTTTACCCCATGAGTATGGGGGCGCATACCCGGCTGGAGGAAAGGCCGACATATACATGGATACGAATAATACAGCCTGTCAGGTTTACAGACAGTCTGGATATGGAGACCTTGACCCGGTATAATATAGTGTCTCGGGAGGATCTTGCAAAAGACGGAAAAATAACCGTAATGGAGGCCTTGGATGCTGTGGGCAGGGTTTACGGCGCGTCGCGAGTGGTAAGACCCTCGGCTCTTAGCTACTGGAATTATGGCAATAAGCTGACCGAATTAGACTATCTTGATGATGAAACAAAATGCTTCTTGTCGGATCTTTTTGGTGACACAGGAATCATCAAAAAGGAGGAGCTGGCAAAAATGGAGCTTGATGGAGATCTTACCTATGGTCAGGCACTTACACTGCTTGTCCGTCTTGTAGCCAATGCCGGAGGCTGTATGGCAACTAAGGCGGAGCTTGAGTATACGGAGACTTATCAGGTCTATGACCGGGCTCAGGAAAGAGGCCTGATATATGAGGCTGATATGACCGGAGCAGAGGAGCCTGTTCCCCGGGGAGAATTTTACGAGCTTTTGCTTCGTTCACTTTATGTGAAAAGGTACTATGGCGGAGCAGTACTTCATTTTGACAGTTATATTAATATCCTAAAGGAAAGAACAAATCAGTTGTCAGCCTAAAATCGTGAGCTGAAAAGCGGCCATTGAGTGCAGACGTGAATTGTTCAGCTTTTCCTTATGTAAAGTCCTTGACAAGCTGATCCGATAAGGGCTGAAAGCCCGTCATGGACGTCATGGTGGGAGAAAGGAACTCCCGCCGAAAAACGAAAGGGTCGCCCGCCACCTTAGAGGGTACCCTCTGCCGGTAGACGAGATCCGAGGGACATCTTTCGTTTAGTTATACCAACGCAAAAAATATCAACGCAAAAAAGATACAGATTGGGGAAACGATATGCCTGGCATAGAAGCAAAAAAAAAGAAGATACTTATTGCCGACAATTCCAAAGAACGCCGTGAATTATTTTGCCGCGTGCTTGAAACGGAATATGAAATTATCGAGGCTGTTGACAGACAGTCCGTTTTGGATACCTTGAGTCAGCTTGGACCTAATATTGCTCTTGTGCTGCTTACGATTGAAATGCACAATATGGACGATGTATATATACTCAGAATGATGGGGCGTATGAGACTGGTGAGTGTGGTTCCGGTGGTGGTTGTCCTGCCCGAACGGGACGCGGATAAGGAACATAAGGCCTGGGAGCTGGGCGCCGCGGACTGCGTGGAGATCGGCACTGATGTGTGTTTCATAAAAAACCGGATAGACAACATAATCAGGCTTTTTGCCGCGACGGAACCGGAGAGGGAAGCTCATAACCTGGAAAGCCGCGGACAGTATTTTGACAAGCTTACCGGATGCCTCAATATGGACGGCTTCCGTAAGGGCGTCAGGGACATTTTCAGGCATCACCCTGACCGTCAATATGCCTTGTGGGTCAGTGATATAAAAAATTTTAAGCTTATCAACAATGCTTTTGGATATAACGAGGGTAGCGCTTTGCTCAAATATTGGAGCGGACTTATGATGAACGCCCTTAAGGAAGATGAGCTTATCGCCCGGGACTCCGGCGACCGTTTTGTTGCTCTGACCAGATGTCAGAGCGGTCGGGATCTGAATCGAGAATTTGACGGCGTAAGGGAAAAGGTCGCGTGCTTTTTTGAAAACTACCGGGTGGAGATTTGCTCGGGCATATATATGATCAAGCCGCATGAGATGGATATGGACATTGACTATATGCTTGACCTTGCCCGTATAGCGCAGCTTAAGGTCAAGGAGAGCGTGGGCGGAGGCCGGGCGTTCTTTGAGGAAGAACAGTGGAATCGCATATGGCGCAATATGGCCATTAGCAACCATCTTGACGAGGCCATTAAAAACGGAGAAATAAGTGTGTGGCTGCAGCCACAGTACAATTACATTACCGGCGAAATTATAGGCGCGGAGGCGCTGTGCCGTTGGACGCATGCGGAGCTCGGATCTATAATGCCGGGGGAGTTTATTCCTCTTTTGGAGGATATAGGCCAGATATATAAGCTGGACTGCTTTGTATGGGAACAGGTCTGCGGTCTTATCCGAAGATGGATGCGGAGTGGGGATAAAAAGCCTATTACAGTATCGATAAATATTTCAAGAAATGATTTCAGCAGCATGGACTGCGTCGAATATTTGGATCATTTGGTCAAAAAATATGATATTCCGCCTGTAATGCTTGGATTAGAGATAACGGAAAGCACGTATATGAGCGATCCCAAGCGTTTGAGTGTCACGGTTCGGAAGCTTCAGGAAAAAGGCTTTCGGGTTGAGATGGACGACTTTGGCAGCGGCTATTCCTCCCTCAGCATGCTTAATGAGATCCCTGTGAATGTGCTAAAAATGGATTTTAAATTTCTTCAGGGCAGCGGTGATGTGTCCAGAGGCGGTATCATTCTCAGCTCTGTACTGAGAATGGCGCACCAGTTGGAGCTTCCCGTCATATGCGAGGGTGTGGAGACTGAGGCTCAGGCCGATTTTATGAAAAATCTGGGCTGCAGGCTTATGCAGGGATTTTATTTTTCGAGACCTATTCCTATCACTGATTTTGAAAAGCTGATAACAGCCGAGAAAACAGGCTTGATGCCGGAATACACCAAGGGGTTTGAGCTTCGCAACCTCGATTCGCTGCTTAACCCAGGCAGTAGCAGCGCATTTATTTTTGACAAGTGCATCGGCGGAGCTGCGATCGTGGAATATCACGATGAAATATGTGATATTATTATGGCTAACGATGGCTTTTACAAGGCTTTGGGAATCGATACCCAGCCGGTGTCAGAGGCATACGGTGTCAATCCGTTGGAATATGTGTGCGGTGACGAACGCCGGGACGTAATTGCGTCACTGGAGGAAGCCATTGCTCACGGCACGTCAAGGTTTGAGTTTCGGCTTGCAAAAAACGGACGGTGGATCAATTCCGGTTGCCGCCATGTGTCCTTGGGCGAAAACGGAAACATACTTTTTATGACCTTTGAAAACGTCACCGAAAACCATGAGATGCGTAGCCGTCTTATTCAGCTTAACAGTGAGCTTGAGGCACACATGAGGCTGATGCCGGGGGCGGTATTCAGCTATGAGGCGGATGGCGCACAGGAATTTACATATATAAGTGAAAGTATGCTGGAGCTGTTGAATTATCCGACAATGGAGGAATTTAAGGCCAAATTTCACAACAATTTCCCCGAAATGGTATATTGTGAGGATCGTGAAAGGGTTCTTAAGGAAATAAACGATCAGATTGCTGAGGGAAGCTATGACACATGTATATATCGCGTAGAGACAGGCGACGGGGTGCTGAAGTGGTTTTATGATAAGGGGCATATAGTAGAGGGAGACGATGGGAAACGGTATTTTTATGTTGTGATTGTGGAGATGGAAGGGCATTACTAAACGTAAGACATCCATGTCTTATTGAAGTCCTTTGAAGCCTGATCACGCTGTGAATGTGCTTCATGGTAAGCCGGACATATCTGCTCTGTCGGGGATGAACCTTCAGGACGGATATGTCCGGCTTCTACGGGAATTTT
>CAYTWZ010000046.1:0-14144 GCA_964442035.1 uncultured Oscillospiraceae bacterium | reverse complement strand
TTATGATAAAGATTATGTTCGTCTGTCACGGCAATATCTGCCGGTCTACCATGGCGGAATTTGTGTTTAAGCATATGCTCAAGGCTATTGGTTGTGAAAACGACTTTGTGGTCAATTCCGCCGCCACCAGCACGGAGGAAATCGGCAATCCGCCCCACTGCGGTACGGTGGAAAAGCTCAAAAGTCTTAATATCCCTGTGCTCCCTCACAGGGCTGTGCAGCTTTGCCGTGAGGATTACGACGAATATGACTACATAATAGGTATGGACAAGTGGAATATTAAAAACATTATTCGCATCTGTGGAGGCGATCCGGAGGGTAAGGTGCGGCTTATGCTGAGCTTCCGCGGATCAGGCCGGGATGTGGCGGATCCATGGTACACAGGGGATTTTGACGCCACGTATGACGACATAAAAATGGGCTGTGAAGGACTGTTGAAGGAGCTGGGTCTATGAAAATAATTCATCTTGCGGATCTACACATTGGAAAGTCTGTAAACGGCTTTTCAATGATTGATGACCAAAGACATATTTTAAAACAGATCACGGAAATAATAAAAGCTGAGACGCCTCAGGCGGTGATTCTTGCCGGGGATATTTATGATCGTTTTACCCCGTCAGCCGATGCGGTGACGCTTTTTGACAGCTTTCTCACGGATATAAACGCCCTGACAGAGGCTGTTTTTGTTACAAGCGGAAATCATGATAGCGCCGGACGGCTGGCCTTTGGCGGCAAGCTTATGGAAAAAAGCGGGGTGTATATTTCCCCTGTCTACGCCGGAACGGTGAAGCCTGTTGTCCTAAGGGACGAATTTGGCGATGTTGGCTTTTACTGCTTTCCCTTTCTTAAGCCTGCCTATGTAAGGGAGTTCTTTAAGGATGCAAAGGCCGATACCTATGAGGAGGCGTTCTCTCTTGCGGCGGATAGCGTGGACATTCCTCAGGACCGGCGTAATGTGGCTATTGCACACCAGTTTATCACAGGGGCGGAAAAGGGCGGCTCGGAGGAGCTTAGTATTGGGGGTATTGATGAGATATCTCACAGAGTCTTTGACCGGTTTGACTACACTGCCCTTGGCCATATCCACCGTCCTCAAAGTGCGGGAAGCCCGTTTGTGCGCTACTGCGGTTCTCCCCTAAAATATTCCCTTGCGGAGGCCGGGCAAAAAAAGTCATTGACTGTTGTAGAGCTTGGCGAAAAGGGGAAAGTGGACATAAGGACTGTTCCTCTTGTCCCACTTCATGACCTGCGGGAAATAAGGGGCAGCTATGATGAGCTTACACTGCGGGAAAATTATGATGGCACGAACACGGAGGATTACCTTGGAATTACCCTTACCGATAAGCATGAGATACCTGACGCAATAGGTAAGCTCCGATGCATTTACCCCAATATAATGGAGCTTCGTTATGAAAATGCGGTTTCAGACTCAGCTGTCAGCTTTAACCCCGTCCCTGTGGAGGAGCTGACCCCGGAGGAGCTGTTTATCCGATTTTACCGGGAGATGAATAGCGAGGATATGGACACAGACCGGCTGAGCCAGCTTGAACGGGCGATAGAGGAGGCGGGATTATGAAACCGAAAAAGCTTGTACTTTCGGCTTTTGGCTCTTACGCCGGAACCGAAACCTTGGATCTTACAAGGCTGGGTTCTAAGGGTCTTTACCTGATAACGGGGGACACCGGCGCAGGAAAGACCACGATCTTTGACGCAATAACCTTTGCCCTTTACGGGGAGCCCAGCGGAGAAATACGGGATACAAAAATGCTTCGCAGCAAATACGCTTCAGACGCGCCCACCTTTGTGGAATTGACCTTTGACTATGGAGGCAAGGAGTATAAGGTACGGCGTATGCCCGAATACAGCCGCCCCAAGCTTCATGGCACAGGAGAAACAAGGCAGAAGGCCGAGGCTGAACTGGTTCTCCCTGATGGGAGCAGGATTACCCGCTATACGGAGGTCACAAAGGAGATCACCCGTATCATCGGCCTTGATAAGAGCCGCTTTACTAAAATATCCATGATCGCTCAGGGCGAATTTATGAAGTTGCTTACTGCCTCAACTGACGAGCGTACCGAAATATTCCGCAAGATATTTGATACCTCAAAGTATGAACAGCTTCAGGATTTGCTTAAACGGGATATGCTTGACAGCTTTAAAAAATATAAAAGTCTTTGCGATGACGCTCAACGCTTGCTTGAAATGTCGGAGGCAGATTTTGCGGATGAGGTGGTTCTGCCGATGGACGGCGCCATTGCTCTGTCCGTATCCCAGCGGCTTGCAGCCGAAGCAATGGAGGACGAAAAGGCAATTGAGGCAATTGACCGGCAGTCCGCAAGGGTTCAGGCGGAGTCCGCCAGACTCAATCAATGCTGCGGTAAGGCGAAGAGCGCGGCAGAGGCCGCCCGTAGGATGGAGGAGGAACTGCGGTTTGCGGCGGAAAACCGTCCTCAGCTGGAAAGCTTAGACCTGGAGGTAAAGGACTTGGAGTCTGATGAATATGAAGCGCACATAGACGAACTCCGTCTTAGGCTTAGCGCCATTTCCTCTCGGCTGCCGAAATATGACCGCCTTGAGGAAATGGAAGATTCAGCCCGGCTGCTACACAAAAAAATTCAGAGTGAAAATAATAATATCGGGCTTAAGGAAAACACTATAGCTCAAACAAGGGCTAAAGTCGAAGAAGCCGAAATAGAGCTTGAAGTTCTTAAAAATACCGAGTCTGAGGCTTATCAAATCAGGACGGATATTCAGCGCCTTACAGACAGAACCCGGGAGCTTGAAAACCTTAAAAAGGGCTTTGAAGATATGGACAGGCTTTTTAAGACGTCTAAAAGTGCCATGGATGAGTATTTGCTTATGGCTGATAGGATGGATAAGGCTCAGAACCGTTATGCCGAGCTTAACCGCCGCTTTATGGACGCACAGGCCGGTATAATGGCGCGTGGGCTCAGAGATGGCATTCCATGTCCTGTGTGCGGCTCTCTTGAGCATCCGTCACCGGCCATAATCGCGGAGAACGATATCTGTGAGGATGCTGTAAATTTAGCTCAGGCTGATTTTGAAGCCGCCCGCGCTGCCGCTGCCGCTGTGGGACGTAAGGCTCAGGCTGCTGAGGCCGCCGCAAATGCCAAATGTGATGCGGTTAAGACCGTGGCCGAAAGCCTGCTTGGAATCACAGACCTGACTCAGGCACGAAACGCCGCTTTACAGGAGGCTGATGCACTGTCGAAACAGCGGCAAGCTTTGAGTAAGCGACAAATTGAAGCGGAAAAGCAGCTTAAACTGAAGACAAAGCTGGAAGCGGAGCTTCCTGCTGTCCGCCGCCGACAGGAAGAAGCGGTGAGCGCTCTTAACGATGCACGTGTCATCCTTGCAAAACTGCAGGAAGAAGAACGTGCCTCAACTAATGGTATCGCCGAGCTAAGGGCGGAGCTGGAATACCAGTCCAAGGCGCTGGCAGTAGCCGCCGTGGCGCAACTGGAAGGTGATATAAGCGGGGCTATTAGCCGCCGCAGTGAGGTGCGCCGTCGTTATGACCTACTTGCGGAAAAAATCAACGCTGCTGTCTCACGGGCTCAGGCCTTGGAGGGACAGGCTAAGGCGGAGGGAAACGCCGACATTCCGGCATTGGAAAAGTCTATTGCCGAAAATGATGCTATGCTTGCCGGACTTACGTCAAGCCGGGAAGCCGCCGCAGTTCGTCTTTATAAGCGCAGAAATGCCTCGGCTAAGCTTAAGGCCCTGAGCGTCGGACTTGACGCGGCAATCAAAAAATATGTCACATCCAAAGTTCTGTCCGACACCGCAAACGGTGAGCTTAAGGGTAAGGAGAAGATCCGCTTTGAGACATATGTCCAAATGGCGTACTTTGACCGTATAATTGCCCGGGCTAATACTCGCCTTATGTCCATGACACGTGGACAGTACGAGCTTAAGCGGGCTACCGGTGAAAACCGCAACGGCAAAAGCGGATTGGAGCTGGCAGTATGGGATCATTACAGCGGCAGTACCCGAAGCACCAAAAGTCTCAGCGGCGGCGAAAGCTTCATGGCGTCCCTGGCTCTCGCTCTGGGTATGTCCGATGAGATACAATCCTCTTCAGGTGGGATAAGGCTTGACAGTATGTTTGTGGACGAGGGCTTTGGCTCCCTTGATGACGAGTCGCTTTCTAAGGCGGTGGAGGCTCTTTCTCAGCTTACGGAGGGAAACAGAATAGTTGGAATAATTTCCCATGTGGCCGCCCTTAAGGAGAGGATAGACCGGCGCATAGTGGTTAAAAAGGATCCATGGGCCGGAAGTCACGCGGAAATTGTAGTTTAAAGCGTCTTGTGCACCATTGCGGTACGAGATTACCGCGCTTTTATCGCTTCCTTAAAAAGGTAAATTTTGCTAAAACAGCCGAACCGGTGCAACAGATTTTACCACGGATAAAATTTCTCCCGATGCAAATAATACGGTTGTAAATCGAAAAAGGAGAAATTGACATATGAAAGCAACAGGCATAGTAAGGAGAATTGACGACCTTGGCAGGGTCGTAATTCCCAAGGAAATACGCCGCACTCTCCGCATCCGTGAGGGAGACCCTCTGGAAATTTTTACCGAGCGTGACGGCGAGGTCATCTTCAAAAAATATTCCCCTATCGGTGAGCTTGGTGATTTTGCCACTGAGTATGCCGAAACTCTTTCCAAGACCAGCGGCACTCCCGTGCTTATCACCGACAAGGACAATGTGATCGCCGTTTCCGGCGCACCCCGCAAGGATCTTCACGAAAAGCGCATCAGTGACCGTCTCGAGCAGCTCATGGACGAAAAGCGTCTGTTTGTAATGGAGCCTGGGGGCAGTGATCCTGTTCCCATTGTTGAAGGCGCGGACAAGTATTACGCCGGAGTAATGGCTCCTATTATCAGCGAGGGTGATACTATCGGCACAGTAGTAATGGTCACCGATCTTAGTGGTGACAGCATGGGGGAGGTAGAGCAAAAGCTCTGCCAAAGCGCTGCCGGGTTTCTTGGAAAGCATATGGAAGCATAGAAGGTATTAAACAATATTAAGGAAGCTTCACCCGCCGAAGTAAAGACGGGTGGAAGCTTTCGATAAAAAAGGAGAGCGAAAAAATGGGCTTTAAAAAGGACTTTGTCTGGGGTACGGCTACAGCCGCATATCAGGTCGAGGGCGGTGCCGGTGACGGAGGACGCACTCCATCGGTGTGGGACGTGTTTTCTCACCAAAAGGGTAAGATTTTTGAGGGACACAACGGTGACGTGGCCTGTGACAGCTATCACAGGTACAAGGAAGATGTTGCGCTTATGAAGGGGTTGGGAGTGGGAGCCTATCGGTTTTCCATTTCATGGAACAGGATATTTCCCGACGGCATCGGAAGAGTAAACGAGGATGGTATCGCATATTATCGCCGTTTATCTGAGGAGCTCCTTGAAAGCGGCATCACGCCCTATGCTACATTGTTCCACTGGGATTATCCGTATGCCCTTTACCGCCGTGGCGGCTGGCTCAATCCTGACAGCCCCAAGTGGTTCGAGGCGTATGCCGGGACTGTGGGGCAGCGATTAGGGGATGTGATTAAAAATTTTATTCCCTTTAATGAGCCTCAGTGCTTTATCGGGCTGGGACATGTGGCCGGCACTCATGCGCCGGGACTTAGGCTGGATGAGCCGGATATCTCATACTGTATACATAATGTGCTCATATCAAACGGTCTGGCCAGTCTTGCCCTCAGGGGAACTGTTAAAGATGTTAAGCTTGGGTACGCTCCATGCGGAGGGATCGTAATGCCCCTTACGGAAACGACAGAGGATATTGACGCCGCACGTAAGTGGATGTTCGGCGGCTGTGGCGTGTGGGACAACCGTATGTGGCTTGATCCCATAATGCTGGGTATTTATCCCGAAACCGTAGCACGCAACATAGGGGAGCCATCCCCCGATGAGCTTAAGACCATATTCCAGCGACCGGACTTCTGCGGCACAAATATATATCAGGCCGATGTGGTCCGAGCCGGTGAGGACGGCAAGCCCGTCAGAGCCAAGCTTCCCGTGGGACACGGACGGACATCAATGGGCTGGGCTGTTACACCGGACTGCCTGTACTGGGGGGCAAGGTTTTTTTACGAGCGCTACAAGCTGCCCATCTTTGTCACCGAAAACGGCATGTCTAACAATGATATTATCACTTCTGACGGAAAGTGTCACGATCCACAGCGGATCGAGTATCTGCGCCGTCATATCAGCGGGCTTAAGCGGGCCGCCGATGAGGGTATAGATATAGGCGGTTACTTCCTGTGGTCTCTTCTGGACAATTTTGAGTGGGCTGATGGGTATAGCCAGCGCTTTGGTCTGGTGTACACGGATTACAGCAATCAAAACCGTATCCCCAAGGAGTCGTACTATTATTATGGAGACATTGTAAAAAATAACGGGGAAAATCTGTAATTGTAAACCGGTAACACAAAATTAAGTTGACAATAATAACTATATATGATAATTTAAAAATAAGGTATACAATTTTTTGCTAAAAACTATTGACAAGGCCTTTTTGTTTTGTGTATAATATTTGTATCTGAAACAGAAAGGAACAAAATATATGAAGGCAAAGAATTTAGTTGAATGCGCTTTTATGGCGGCGGTCATGTGCGTTTGCGCCATGATATCCATCCCTGTGGGGATGATACATATTACTCTCAGTGTTCTGGCGGTGCTACTTACAGCGGTGCTTTTGGGATGGAAAAAGGGTACTATCGCAACAGCGGTTTTTGTAGGTATAGGTCTGGCCGGTATACCTGTGTTCGGGGGAATGGGTCTTGGGGGAGGAATAGCAATGCTTGCGGGACCTACTGGGGGATATATTTATTCCTACATCCCAATGGCACTTATCACAGGGATAGCCGCAGACTGGCTTTATAATCATCAGAAGGGCTGGATCAGAGCAGCCGGGATATTTGCGGCCTGCCTTTTAAGCGTAGCAGTGTGCTATACCCTTGGTACTATTCAGTTTATGGCGGTAATGGGCAGGAGTCTTGGGGTATCCTTGGCGACTTGTGTAATCCCGTTTATTCCCTTTGACATAGCCAAAAGTGTGGTGGCAACGGGACTGGGACTTAAATTAAGGAAAATGATAAAGGGGCTGTAAAAATCTGCTGAGGATTTTAAAAGCAGATATTTCTTTCGGTAATTTAACCTACTCCAGAAAGAAGTCCCCCACGTCTAAAGTGGGTGATGAATTGAGTCTCACTATTGACAAGCTCTGAAATTTGAGATATAACTAAACGAAAGATGTCCCCCGGGTCTCGTCTACCGACTCGGTCGGTGCTTCTGCTTCGCAGAGGCTGCCACAGGCAGAGGGCACCCTCTATAGGCGGCGGGCGACCCTTTCGTTTTTCGGTGGGAGATCAATCTCCCACTGAAACGTTAAATAACGGGCTTTCAGCCCTTATTGAATGGGAAATGTAACTATACACACCCCTGAGTTCCTATAAAATGACAACAAATATACCGAAAAAGCGGCGTATCACACAATAGTGATAGCCGCTTTTTGGCGCTCTGTCTGACAGCCTGTCATAAAATTTGTTGCTTTGTTGTTTTATGTCATACCACCTGAGCTGGGGTTCAATCAGTAACCATGCTGTATCCTGTGGGGCATTTTTTTCAAAAAGGGCAGAAGACCCATCATTGAGCGCTCCCTTAGTTTATTAAAGGAAGCTGATCACGGCATCGCCCATTTCCTTTGTACCTATGGGAGTAACGCCGTTGCCGGCGATGTCGGCTGTTCTGTATCCGGCGTCAAGGGTCTTGCTTACGGCGGCTTCAATTGCGTCTGCCTCATCCTTCATGCCAAAGGAGTAGCGGAGCATCATTGCGCCGGAAAGTATGGTTGCTAAGGGATTGGCAATGTTTTTACCGGCAATGTCGGGAGCGGAGCCGTGTACGGGCTCGTACATTCCAAAGCTGCCCTCACCAAGGGAAGCGGAGGGAAGCATACCGATGGAACCGGTAATCTGACTGGCCTCGTCTGAAAGAATGTCACCAAAGATGTTACTTGTGGCAATTACGTCAAACTGACGTGGATTGCGTACCAACTGCATGGAGGCGTTGTCCACATAGAGGAAGTCTACCTTTATTTCGGGATATGACTTAAATACCTCGGCAGCGCATTCTCTCCACATACGAGATGTCTCAAGGATATTGGCCTTGTCTACAACGGTTACATGTTTGCCGCGCTTCATGGCGATCTCCGCAGCCTGCTTAAGGAGACGTTCAATTTCGCCCCATGAGTAGGACTCTACGTCATAGGCGCTCTTGCCGTCCTCACTACGGCCGCTTTCTCCAAAGTAAATACCGCCGGTGAGCTCACGGACGATCATAATGTCAAGGCCGCCCTCTGTGATGGACTCCTTAAGGGGGCATGCGTCCTTAAGCTGATCGTACATAATGGCAGGACGGAGGTTGGCAAACAGACCAAGGCCGCCGCGAAGTCCCAGCAACGCCTGTTCGGGGCGGATGCCTGGAATGTGATCCCACTTGGGGCCGCCTACAGCGCCGAGAAGCACGCTGTCACTCTTTTTGCACTCGTAAAGTGTTGCCTCAGGGAGGGGCTTGCCGGTGCTGTCAATGGCGCAACCGCCGGCCTCAAGGTATGTGTAATTGAACTTGTGGCCGAATTTTTCGCCTACGGCGTCAAGCACACGCACAGTCTGGCTTACGACTTCCTCACCGATGCCGTCGCCGGGAATTACAGCAATATTCTTTTCCATTGAAAAAAACTTCCTTTCTTACATGCGCTCGGCGTACTTTGTAAGGCCGCCGGCATTGATTATTTCCTGTATAAATTCGGGGAAAGGAGTTGTCTTGTACTCCTTTCCTTTGGTCACGTTTTTGATCACACCGGCTGAAAGGTCAGCTTCTATCACATCTCCTTTTTCCGCTTCGTCAACACAGGGAGCGCATTCCAAAATGGGAAGCCCGATGTTGATGGAGTTGCGGTAGAAGATACGGGCAAAGCTTTTGGCAATTACAAGGCTGATTCCGCTAGCCTTAATGGAGATGGGCGCGTGCTCACGGCTGGAACCGCAACCGAAGTTGAAGCCGCCGATCATTACATCCCCATTCTTTACCTCCTTTACAAAGTCCGCGTCAATGTCCTCCATGCAGTGCTCGCACAGTAGCTTGGGGTCGCTAACATTAAGGTAACGGGCCGGGATGATAACGTCCGTGTCCACGTTGTCGCCGTATTTGAATACATTGCCTTTTATCTGCATATTAATTACTTCCTTTCTTACTCAGCGGGAGCGGTGATATAACCCGTCAGTGCGCTTGTTGCCGCAACGATCGGCGATGCAAGATAAACCTCGCTCTTTACATGACCCATACGTCCTACGAAGTTGCGGTTTGTTGTGGAAATGGCCCGTTCTCCATCTGCCAGTATACCCATATGTCCACCCAGACATGGACCACAGGTGGGCGGCGAAATTATGCATCCTGCGTCCATAAATATTTTGAACAGCCCCTTTTCCATACACTGTGTCCAGATCTTGGGTGTGGCGGGAATGATGATGCAACGTACATCGGAAGCCACATGCTTGCCATTAAGCACCTTGGCGGCAATCTCCATATCGCTGAGGCGACCGTTGGTGCAGCTGCCGATAACTACTTGATCAAGCTTGATGTGCATGGCCTCCGCTTCCTGCACGGTTTTGCCGTTTTCAGGAAGGTGGGGAAAGGCTACCATCTGTGGAACTGCAGCCAGATCAATATCCATTGTTGTCTCATACTGAGCGTCATCGTCAGGAGCAACAAAGCTATATTCCTTGCAGCCTGCGGCTTTAAGATAGGCCTCGGTCTTGTCATCTCCGGGGAAGATGCCGTTTTTGGCGCCGGCTTCGATAGCCATATTTGCGATAGTGAAGCGCTCGTCCATGGTCAGCTGGCCTACTCCCTCGCCGGTAAATTCCATTGAACCGTAAAGTGCGCCGTCAACGCCGATCTTGGATATGATATAAAGTATAAGATCCTTGCCGCATACGTTCTTACTGAATTTACCTGTAAGGTTAAACCGATGTGCGCGGGGTACCTTCACCCAAGCCTTGCCCGTAGCCATACCAACTGCCATGTCGGTGGAGCCTACGCCTGTGCTGAAAGCATTGAGCGCTCCATATGTGCAAGTGTGGCTGTCCGCGCCGATAACCGCGTCGCCGGACTTTACAATACCTTTTTCGGGAAGGATGGCGTGCTCAACGCCGGCGCAGCCTCCCTCAAAGAACTTGCTTATACCCCATTTTTTTGCAAACTCCCGAACCTGCTTGCACTGCTGGGCGCTCTTGATGTCCTTGTTGGGAGTAAAGTGATCAAGCACAAAGCATACCTTGTCAGGGTACTTGACGCTGAAGCCTGCTTCTTCAAATACATTTACAGCTACCGGCCCTGTAACATCGTTCGCCATACAGAGGTCCAGATTTATAAGGATGAGCTGATCGGCCTTAACCTCGTTGAGCCCCGCCTTTTTTGCGAGAATTTTCTGGGTCATAGTCATTGCCATATATATCACCTTTTCTATTTATAATCTTAATTAAAATCTTAAAGCTTGTTAGGAAAACACTGAATAATTCAAGCCTACGGCTTGAAACGCCTTTGACGGTCGATTTTCCCACAACTCGGTTAAAAAATCAAGATGCGCAAGCGTTACCGCGCTTCTTGCCTTGCCGCGAGAAAATTTCATCGCCTCGGTATTTTAGAATTGATCGGCACTTCTTTAATTCCGATTTTCAGCCGGAACATTATCCTTGAGCAGCTTGTATTCGATCGAGTCCTCAAGAGCCTTTTTAGAGGCCATGATAATGTCAGTGCTGACGCCGACGGTGGTCCAGCTGTCGTAGCCGTCAGTGGATTCCACCAGTACTCTTACCCTCGCTCCTGTGGCTGCCGACTGATCAAGTACACGTACCTTGTAGTCTACCAGTCTCATGCTTTTAAGATTGGGATAAAACCTTTTAAGAGCTTTGCGCAGAGCCATATCTATGGCGTTTACAGGGCCGTCATTGCTGTCAGCGGCTGTTATTTCGCATTCGTCCTGTACCCTTACTTTTATAAAAGTAGAGGAATAACCTTCCGGCAAACTGTCCGACAGACCGTCTCTCTCTGTGGTGGCGCGGAAGCGCTCTATGTCAAAGAAATTCTTACTCATTCCAAGCACCCGCCTGATCTCAAGCTCAAGACTGGCCTCGGCCGCCTCAAACTGGTAGCCGTGGAATTCCAGTTCCTTCATCCGTTCGAGGATAAGCTTTATTTTGGGGGAGTTGCGGTCTATGGAGGGGTCTATTTTGTTAAGTAACGGCATAAGCGCACTTTTTCCCGATACCTCGCTGACCAGCAGCGTACGCTCATTGCCCACAACAGATGGGTCAATGTGCTCAAATGTCTGGGGCAGCTTGATCACCGCGTCGATGTGCATTCCGCCCTTATGAGAAAACGCCCCCTTGCTTACATAGGGTACCCCGCTTATGCTGATGTTGGTGATCTCCGCCACTCCACGGCATACAGACGTCAGCTTTTCAAGCTGCTCGGAGGAGAGGATCTCGTAATTCCGCTTAAGCTGTAAATTGGCTATTATCGTAGCAAGATTGGCGTTGCCGCAACGTTCGCCGATCCCGTTGATAGTACCCTGAATATGTGTGGCTCCGGCAAGCACGCTCATTACAGATGTGCCCACTGCCATTCCGCTGTCGTTGTGGGTATGTATGCCTATCTGACAGCTTACTGCCTTTATGGCCTCCTTTGTTATGCTGTAAATTTCGTCCGGGAAGGTTCCGCCGTTTGTGTCGCACAGACAGACCACCTCCGCCCCGGCCTTGTCAGCTGTGCGTATGACCTCGATTGCGTAGTCGGGGTTGTTCTTGTAGCCGTCAAAAAAGTGCTCCGCGTCAAATATCACCTTTTTCCCCCGGCCTGCGGCACAGCTGATGGTGTCCGCTATCATTGCAAGGTTTTCTTCCAATGTGGTGTTTAAAACTTGACTTACATGGAGATCCCATGCCTTGCCGAACACGCTGATATATTCCGTCCCGGCGTCTAACAGCGCATCCAACGCTGCGTCCTCGCTGACCTTCACCCCCACACGGCGGGTGCTGCCAAAGGCAACAAGCTTGGCGTGCTTAAGCGGGATCTGCTTCATCTCCCGGAAGAATTCCCTGTCTTTTACATTTGAAAACGGGTTGCCAGCTTCGATCAGGTCTATTCCCAATTCGTCCAGTAGGCGTACTATCTTGATTTTGTCGGAAATAGAAAACGAAACGGCCTCCGACTGGGCTCCGTCCCTTAGCGTGGTATCCAAAACGTTTATTTTCATTCGAACTGTCCTTTATTATTCATAATATATCTGCTAAGATGCCGCTTTATATATTATAATACCTTTAAACGGCTTAGTCAACACTGTTTCTTATCTCACTTGGGCTGTTTTTTAAATTTTTTTTGATAAATATTAAAAAAATGCTTGCATTTTACTAAAAAATCTGTTACAATACATGGTGCATGATTTGATAAAGAACCATTTAAGGAGGTAATAGCTATGGCAAAGTGCGATATCTGCGGCAAGGGTGTTACATTTGGGATCAAGGTTTCCCACTCTCACAGACGCGCTAACCGTGCATGGAAAGCCAATGTAAGAACTGTTAAGGCTCTTGTAAACGGCACACCCAAGACAATTCATGTTTGCTCACGCTGCCTTCGCAGCAACAAGGTAGTTCGTGCTGTCTGAGCTCGAACGGTATCTGATTAAACATATTGTTCGCAAAGCATAGACGCCGTAAAGGGCGTCTTTTTGCGTTATCATAAAATGGTTTTTGCCGCAGCGGCGGCATATACATTCTTACAGCCCATCCTTTTGAGCAGTGTGCAGCAGGCGTCTAAGGTTGCGCCGGTAGTCACTATATCATCGACTATCAGGTACGTTCCCGACAGCTTTTTCTTTTTGGCGGAATAAAGCGTCTTGGCATTCTGCTTTCTCTGCTTATGGCTCAAGCCCACCTGATGTTTGCCGTGCTTATTGTGTATCAGAGTGCTTTCTACAGGTGTTTTAATCAGCCGCCCTATCTCCTTTGCCAGCAGCCGTGTCTGGTTGAAGCCCTTTTTAAGATCCGACTTGCGGCTTTGGGGTACAAATGTGATGACGTCCGGGCGGAAACTGCCCATTTCACGGACTATTTCCCGGGCCAAAAATCGGAAGCAGCTTGGATGCTGACTGAATTTGAGCCGATATATGGCATGGCGTAGATCCCCATGGTAACGAAAAGGGACAAAGCATTTGACAAAAGGTCGCCCCTTGGCACAGTCCTTGCACCGGGGCAGTGCGTATTGGCTGTTGAGCGGTGTCCCGCACACTTGACACTTAGGGGAGTTCAGATATTCCAGCTTTTTGTCGCACAAATCGCAGACCCCGGTCTTTGCGCTGCGGGGCAGTATTTTGCGACAGATAATACACCTTGGAGGGAACAGTACGCTGATAAGGTTGTTCATAATAATTCCTTTTTACCTGTATATTTGAGTGTTCGTATTGCTTTTGGCACGGAAGCCGATTTTCCTTGATCCGAACATAATACAAAGGAAGAATTTTGTATCTGATCAGACTTATGGACTGCCTATGAACGATCCTTTTGCAAAAAGCAATCCACAATTGCCATCACAGCGGCTATTTCATTTGGGGTAAGGCCGTCTGTTCTGATAGTCAGATTACTGCTTACGCCCAGAAGATAGTCCGTTGTAACATGAAATATGTTTGCCAATTCGGCAATAAGAGGCGTTGACGGTACCGAAAGCCCCATTTCCCAAGCGTTTACGCTGGCTCTGGTCAGGGAAAGCCTCTTTGCAAGATATGCTTGGGATATTCCCGCGTTTTCCCGCAAAAATTTAAGTCTGTTACAAAAGCCCTGCATATTCTTTTCCATAATAATATACCTCGTTTGAATTAGATTTTTCAATAAGGGCTGAAAGCCCGTCATGGGGCGTTTTCGGTGGGAGAAAGGATCTCCCACCGAAAAACGAAAGGGTCGCCCGCCGCCGGCGGAGAGTGCGCTCTGCCGGTGGCAGCCTCTGTGAAGCAGAAGCACCGACCGAGTCGGGAGACGAGACTCGGGGACATC
>CAYTWZ010000045.1:0-14437 GCA_964442035.1 uncultured Oscillospiraceae bacterium | reverse complement strand
AAATGAACAAACTTTTTCAACATCAGAACGCATCCATGTCCTCCTGCGTGGCAGGTTCCCGAGACCCCTTGTAAAACAGGGAACTTTAGAATCGTCATTCTATCGGGAATTGCCGCCCCGTATGGTCAATACTGTAACTGTCACGATAGATCAGCTCACCTACAGGGCAAAAGCCGTAGCCCTCATTTTCAAGCCGGGTGAGTATAGGGGACAGGGCTGAAGCCGTATTTGCTGTCCCGGTGTGGAAAAGCAGAATGCTACCGCTTTTGACTTTGCTCATGACGCGTTCTTCCATTTCGGCGGCGGAAAGACCCCGGTAATCCAGACTGTCGGCATCCCACTGTATGTAAAATCTACCGGATGCGCGCACGGTCTTTACCACATTGCTGTTGTAGTCTCCCGCCGGAGCCCGGAAAAGGTCGGTGGCGCTACCCAGAACGGCCTTAATGGCGGCGTCGCATTTGTCCATGTCAGTTCGCATCTCGTCCGGACTTAGCCGGGTATAATAGGTGTGGTCATAGCTGTGATTGGCTATCTCATGTCCCGCGTCATGCAGCTTCTTTATGGCGTCGGGATATTTTTCGGCCCATGTACCTAACACAAAAAAGGTTGCGCGGCAGTTGTGCTCCTTAAGCGCCTGTATTATCGCGTCCACGTCATCGACACCCCAGGCGCAGTCAAAGGTCAAGGATATTTTTTTGTCTGTACGTTCAACGCTGTAGATGGGAGGCTCCTCCTGTACGCTTGACACCTCCTGAGCGCCCATTGATAGGGGTAGCGCCATCCCTATAAGCGCCAGTATCAGCACGGCGGTAATAATCGTATATTTGTCAAAAACAAAAATTTTCAAATCTCGTTGACCCTCCCTTGAATACTCCTGTAATATTCCATTGTCCCGTCACAGATGGCGTAGGCCAGACGCTGCTGATATTCCTTGTCCTTAAGCAGCTTTTCTTCATCCGGATTGGATATAAAGCCGCATTCCACCAGCACAGCGGGGATCCGGGCATTTTTGAGCAAGTAAATATCACCATCGGATTTTTTTACGTTGCGGGTCTGGTTTTCCGGGTCAATTGCTTTAAGTTCACCCTGAATAAGCTCCGCCAAAAGCAGCGAGTTTTCAAAGTTGGGAGAATACAGTACCTCTGCGCCCCGGTATTTTTCGCCGCGGAACAAATTCATATGTATGCTGATCACCAGATCTGCACCGGATGTGTTGATAATTTTGAGGCGGTTTTGCATATCCTCCTTTTTCTTTTCCTTTATAGAACGGGACTTTTCTGTATAGATACCGTTTTCATCCTCTCGTGTCATGATAACTGTGTAGCCCCGCCCCTCCAGCTGCTTTTTAAGCTTCTTTGCCACTGATAAATTAAGGCTGCTTTCTACGGTGCCTCTTTTGCTGACTGCTCCTCCGTCCGGCTCTCCGTGGCCGGGATCCAAAACAATTATCTTTGCGTTGGATTTGGAAAAAATAGGGACATCGGCGTCACGGAAGGAAACAAGCATTATCACCGCTGACATCAGCATCAGACCGGTCAGCACCGCCGTTCGTTTTTTTAATACCAAAAACATACCATACCCCCTTGAGGAAATACTGCCAAAAGGCTGCTTAGCGGCTTTGCGCGCGTTCTGCCTTGGTCGGCGCTTCCTCACCTAAGGCAATTATATTCGTTTTTGACATAGCATATTACTTTTTTTGTTGGAATATACCCACTGACCCTTTAATATAATGTTTTTAGAAACGTTACATAAAAGGAGATGCGAAACCGTGGAAAATAACAATATATCAGTAACGGGTTATGTAGAGGGCGAGCCCATATTCAGCCACAATGTTCTGGATGAGGGCTTTTACAAATTTATGGTGAGGGTTCCCCGGCTCAGCGAGGTGGATGACGTTTTGCCTGTAACAATATCCGAAAAGCTTATGTTGCCGTGGCTCAGGGATGGAGTAAAGGTGAGGGTCACGGGACAGCTGCGTTCTTACAATAAATACAGTGAAACAGGAACACATCTTGTGCTTACAATATTTGTAAAATCCATCGATCTGGCCCAAATAGGCGCCGGTGAAAACCCCAACGAGATATTCATCAATGGCTTTATCTGCAAAAGTCCTGTTTATCGTAAAACACCCTTTGGAAGGGAGATCACTGATCTGATCATTGCGGTGAACCGGGCATTTAACCGTTCTGATTACATACCGGCTATAGCATGGGGGCGTAATGCCGTTTTTGCGGAAAAGCTTGAGGTGGGTACAAATGTGCAGATATGGGGACGTCTGCAGTCCAGAGAATATGTGAAGCGCCTCAGCGAGACCGAAAGCGAGACTCGCACTGCCTACGAGCTTTCTATAACAAAAATCGAAAAAACAGCCTGACAAATTTGTGAATAACAAGGCCTGTTTATGCTCATACTATTGCTGTACCCAAGTGAAACTCAAATTAATTAAGGAGAAATTGGAAATGAGCAGAAACAACAAAACTCTTGTTCCGGAAGCAAAGCAGGCTATGGATAAGTTCAAAATGGAGGCTGCCCAGGAAGTCGGCGTAAATCTTGATCAAAGCTACAATGGCGACAAGACAGCAAAGGAAAATGGCAGCGTAGGCGGCCAGATGGTAAAGAAAATGATTTCCGAAATGGAAAATCAGATGAAGTAAGTCTGCTGACGTAAATTAGCAGCACATGTTAATGTTCGGGTTTTACCGGCGGGGATGTCCTAAGCAGTGACTGATAAGAGTCAAACTACTGTGGCAGAAATCCAAGCGGCATAATAACCTAAGCGCAGATGTCCCCACGGGTCTCGTCTACCGACTCGGCCGGTGGCAGGCGGCCCTTTCATTTTTCGGCGGGAGATCCTTTCTCCCGCCGAAAACGCCCCATGATGGGCTTTTAGCCTTATTTAAAGATAAAAGCATAAAGGCAGTATTTCACGTAAATGCGGCTTTTATGCTTTTTCTAATGCTCACTAATATGGCTTTTTTTAATAAATGCTTGATTAACTATTGATTTTTTTGATGACGAATGTTATAATAAATCAAAAGCGGTTGAAAGGGGCATTGATTTTTTATGCGGGAGTTGTCAAAGCATGTATTAGTCAAGCATGGCGGCAAGGTGTTGCTTGCAGTAGCGGGCACGTTTTTTTATGCTTTTGGAATAAACATGTTTATTACCGGTATGGGCCTGTACAGCGGAGGGGTGATGGGTATATGTCAGCTAATACGTAGCTTTATTGTTTATTTGGTGCCGCAGATGAGCAAATTTGATATTTCCGGTATCATCTATTATATATTTAACATTCCGATTTTTGTGATGGCGTATAAGACTATAGGAAAGATGTTCCTTGCTCGAACCATAATCTGTGTTACAACTATCTCTCTGTTCATGTCTGTGATACCAATTCCGTCAGCAATGCTTGTGGAGGACAAGCTTGTTATGTGTCTGATCGGGGGACTGATCTCGGGCTTCGGTTCGGGGCTGACCCTTCGGATGGGAAGCAGCTCCGGCGGCATGGATATTATCGGCATTTACTGCATCAAACACAATATTCCCCTTAGCGTGGGCAATATAGCGCTGATTATCAATATTGTGCTTTACGGCATATGTATGATTGCTTTTGATGTGGATACGGCTGTTTATTCCATAATTTTTGCTGTAGCCAGCGCTATTGCGCTTGACGCCGCTTATTCCCAGAGCATAAATGTCGAGCTCACCGTTATTACCAAGTCGCCTCAGGGACAGATCGAAAAGGCTGTCAACGATGGTCTAACTCGTGGTGTTACCTCATGGCGCGGTCAGGGAGCCTATACAGGGGAGGATGTGCGGGTGTTGTATATAGTCATGAGCAAGTATGAGGTACCCACGGCAAAGAATATTATCAAAAGTATTGACCCAAGCGCTTTTGTTGTGGTCAAGGAAGCCGTAAAGGTCGATGGAAATTTTCTTAAAAAGTTGGTTTGATACAGCAATTACTACTTGATTTTTTACACATTATGTTGTAAAATAAAACTAAACGAAAGATGTCCCCGGGTCTCGTCTGCCGACTCGGTCAGCGCTTCTGCTTCGCGGAGGCTGCCGCCGGCGGGGCGTACCCTCTATAGGCGGCGGGCGACCCTTTCGTTTTTCGGTGGGAGTTCCTTTCTCGCACCGAAACGTCTAATGATGGGCTTTCAGCCCTGATTGAATAAGGTACGCAGCCCTATTATGGGGTATTTCGGTAGGAACTTGCAAGTGTATACCTTAAAAAAAGAAAATAATTAGGAGTGTAAAAATGGCAAAGGTTATTCCGTTTTGTGGATTGAGATACAGAGGGAAGGATCTGGCAAAGGTCACTGCGCCCCCTTACGACATTATTTCCGCTTCCCGGCAGAAGAACTTTTATGAAATGGATAAGGACAATGTTATCCGTCTGGAATACGGCATTACTCA
Source organism: uncultured Oscillospiraceae bacterium (assembly GCA_964442035.1). Taxonomy (GTDB): domain Bacteria; phylum Bacillota; class Clostridia; order UMGS1883; family UMGS1883; genus JAFLUQ01. Next base: position 10,012 of record CAYTWZ010000045.1, on the reverse strand, counting down.
CCCGGAGGATACCGAAAAGAACAACCGGTATACCCGTGCTGCTGCTGAGCTTCATCGTATGCTCGGGGAAGGAGTGCTTGCCAAGGATGAAAAACCGGCATTTTATATTTATCAGGAGCTTTTCCGGCATAAAGGCCGAGAGCTTTCGCTCAAGGGCGTTGTCGCGCTGGTAGAATTGAGTGATTATTCCGAAAAAAAGATACTGCCTCATGAGGAGACACTTTCTAAGGCTAAGACAGATCGGTTTGAGCTTATGAAAGCTACGGGCTGTAACTTCAGCCAAATATATTCCCTCTACAATGACGCCTCCGGTGCGCTGCCCGAACTTATCGACAGCCTTTCACAGAGGGAACCGGACGTAAGCTTTACGGCCTTTGACGGACTGACACAAAACCTTTGGGTGATTACCGATAAAAAGGCCAATGCTGAAATAACGTGCCTTTTTGAGGATAAGCAGCTTTTTATTGCTGATGGACATCACCGCTACGAAACAGCCCTTAATTACAAGCGCTATATGGAGGGATCGGGCAAAACCGGCGGACTTTGGGATTACTGCATGATGTTCCTTGTGGACATGAGCGCACCTGGGCTTGTGGTATATCCCACTCACCGCATTGTACGTGATATTAAGGATTTTGACATTAACGGGCTGGTCAAGGAGTGCGAAAGCTACTTTGACTTGACACCGTTAAGCCGGGAAAACGCCCGCAATGCTTTGGCCAATAACAGTGAAAAGCCCGCGTTTGTGCTTTACAGCCGCAATGGATGCTGGCTGCTCAAGCTTAAGGACAGCGATGCTATGGAGAGGGCGCTACCCGATAAGAGCAAGGAATACCGCAGTCTTGATGTGAGCGTTTTGCATACGCTTATTCTGGAAAAGGCCTTGGGAATAGACAAGGATAATATGGCTAAGCAGATCAACCTGACATATACAAGGGATGCCGATGAAGGCTTTGCCGCTGTAGACGGGGGAGAGGCTGACTGTGTTTTTCTGCTTAATCCTACAAAGGTCAGCCAGATAAAGGAAGTATCCCTTGTAAATGAAAAAATGCCCCAGAAGTCAACATACTTTTATCCTAAGCTTATAACCGGCATAGTGATGAATATGTTTGACTGATTCAATAAGGGCTAAAAGAGGCATGATATTCAGATGAGGATGGTGATAAAATGACCCTTGAGGAAAAGGAACTACTGCTGCAGGAAGAGGACGAAGAAGAAACCGGCAGCTTCAATTTTATGGAAATAGTGTACCAGCTTAGGAGTAAACTCGCGTGGATACTTGCGGCGGCACTTTTGGGGACATTGTTAGCGTACAGCTATAGCTGCTTCTTTATTAAGCCGCAGTATACGGCTAAGGTAATAATGTATGTGAGCAATAAAAAAAGCACAGATTATATGAGTTCGATTTCTCAGACCGAGCTTAGGGCTTCAGAGGGCTTGGTCCCTAACTACATTGAGATAATAGGATCCAAGGCCGCGATGCAGAGAGCTCTTGAACAGCCTGAGCTTGAGGGATATTCTTTGGAGCAGCTTCAGTCTATGGTAAGCATGCAGCTTATTGAGGGCATGGGCATTTTTTCCATCAATGTTACCGGCGAGGAACAGTACAAGGTCGCGGACATTGCCAATGTTGTTGCTGAAAGCGGTCTGCTGGAAATACCCAAATATATTGAGGGTACTACGGCAACTATTATTGACTACGCTGTTACACCCATGAACAAATCCTACCCGTCAAACAAGCGTAACGGTCTGATGGGATTTGTTGCGGGTGCCGTAATATGCATGGGCGTTGTTGTATTGATGTATTTTTGTGACAGCAGGATCAAAAAGTCTGATGACTTTGCTGAAAGAATGGGAGCGCCGGTGCTTGGTGTAATTCCGGACATGAATACAACCACATCCGGCAATAGCTACGGCGGCGATTATTACAAATCCGAAAATACGGGAGGCAAGCATTGAGATGAGTAAGTTTAGTTTGACTAAGGTTTTTAAAGGCAGTGACAAAAACCAAAAATCTATCTCCGACAACATGACCATTGAACAGAAGCGGAGCTATATAATAAATGAAAAGACCCCCTTCCAGATCAAGGAGGCATATAAGGCTTTAAGAACAAATATTATTTTTTCCCTGCCTGAGGAGAATAGCAACAAGATAATTATTACCAGCGCGTTGGCCGGCGAGGGTAAAAGCACTACCTGTGTAAATACAGCCATTACCTTTGCAGAAGCAAAGAAGAAGGTAATTGTCGTTGACTGTGACCTTCGCCGCCCTAATGTTTCAAATCTGCTGAATGTGCCTCAGAAGCCGGGACTGTCAAATGTGCTTGTGAGGATGAATGATCTCCATTCCGCCATAAGGAAAAATGTTCGCCCAAATATGGATGTCCTGACAAGCGGGGAAATCCCGCCTAACCCATCGGAGCTTTTGAGCTCCGCAAAAATGCAGGAGCTTGTTGATACCCTTGGCCGGGAGTATGACTATGTATTTATCGATACGCCTCCCGTGCTTGTGGTTACGGATACATCCATAATGACCAAATTTTGTAGCGGCGTTCTCATTGTGGCGCATTATAACCGAACTGACCGCAACGCGGTTTCGGAAGCTGTTGAGCAGCTGAGGCTGACTAACGCAAAGATACTGGGCGGCATATTCAACGGTACTGAAAACGAGGCTGACAGCTATAAGTACAGCTACAAAAAACACAGGTACGGGTACAGCCGTTACGGTTACGGCTATGGCTACGGTTACGGTGAAAACAAGACTAATGAAAATCAGGACTGATGAAAAACGCCTGTCAGCGCAGGGTATGTAAGGCTATGCTGATATGACAAATTTGAAAAACATCAAGTGCGGCGGAGTTTTTTGCAAACTGTTTTTGAAGGCTTGATCAGTGGCTATCAAAAAATTAGGAGGATTATTAATTAGGAGGGTTATTTATGAAGGTTTTGGTGATCGGAGGTGTGGCCGCCGGTACAAAGGCGGCGGCAAAGCTTAAGCGGCTTGACCGGAGTGCGGAGGTGACCGTGATAACAAAGTCCTCTGACATTTCTTACGCCGGCTGCGGACTGCCATACTATGTGGGCGGCATGATCGAAACAAGGGACGAGCTTATTGTCAACACTCCCCAAAAGTATATGGGCCTTACAGGGGTAAAGGTGGAAACCGGCATTGAGGCTGTAAGTTTAGACAGTGAAAATAAGCTTGTGACGGCTGTAAGACTTTGCGACAGTGAAAACGTAGAGTACAGCTATGACGCCTGCGTAATTGCTTCCGGCGCGGAGGCAGTTGTTCCCGCCATTGATGGCACGGACAAAAAGGGCGTGTTCAAGGTACGCACTCCCCTTGACGCCGAAAAGATCAGAAGCTATATTCCTGACACCAAAAAGGCAGTGATCGTAGGGGGCGGCTTTATCGGTCTTGAAATGGCCGAAAATCTTAAGGCACAGAATGTGGAAGTTACTGTTGTAGATATCGCGTCGCAGATCATGCCCAACGTGTTTGACAGCGAAATGGCTCTTTACATAAAGCGTAGCCTTCAGAAGGCCGGGGTAAAGGTCATGACAGGCGTAAAGGTACAGGAGATTAAAGGCGGTGATAAGGTGGAAGCCGTGGCCACCGATGCCGGGGAGCTTAAGGCGGATATGGTGATTTTTGCCGCGGGAATAAAGCCGAACACTGACTTCTTGGCCGGAAGCGGTATTGAAATGATAAAGGGCGCAATCGTTACGGACGATAGGGGCGCTACAAGTATTCCCGATGTGTATGCGGCGGGTGACTGTGCAATGGTACACAACCGCATTACGGGCAAAAGCTTTTATTCACCCATGGGCTCCACAGCTAATTACATGGGACGCACATTGGCCCAGGGCATATGCGGAAGGGACAACCGTCACCCCGGGGTAATGGGTACAGGCGTAGCTAAGCTTGTAGGCATATCATGCGGCAGAACCGGCCTTACTGAGGCTCAGGCTCTGGCTGAAGGTTATGACGCGGTGTCCGCCGTAGTTTGTACTGATGACAAGGCCCACTATTATGAGGATGCAACCTCCTTTGTCACCAAGCTTATCGCTGACCGCAAGACCGGAAAGCTGCTGGGCGTGCAGGTAATAGGTCCCGGCGCGGTGGACAAGATGGTGGATATCGGCGCTACAGGCATTGCTTTGGGTGCCGCGATATATGATTTTGATAATATGGATCTGAGCTATGCACCGCCCTTCTCCACGGCTATACACCCGTTTGTGCAGGCTGTATATGTGCTTGAAAACAAGCTTAACGGGGATATCGTGACCATGACCCCCGCCGAATATCTTGCCGGAAAAGCTGATGGCTACACCATTGTTGACGCGACTCCCGAAAGATCCATTCCCGGAGCTGTTTTTGCGGATCTTCCCAAGGCCGAGGAGGGACTTGTGGGAATTGCCAAGGATGCAAAGCTGCTGCTTGTGTGCACAAAGGGCAAGCGGGGGTATTTTCTCCAAAACAAGCTTCGGGCCGCAGGCTATACCAATACAAAGGTGCTTGAGGGCGGCCTTACCTTCAACGAGGTAAGAGTTCGCCACAGCGGTTCACTTCCGGCCGAGGAAGTGACCAGACTTAAGGCCTTGGGCTGCCTTTGGGACAAGCGTACTGACGACAAATTCAATGTACGTGTAATTACAGTTAACGGAAAGATCACATCGGCACAGCATATCGCCATAGCTGAAGCAGCCGAAAAGTTCGGCTCCGGCGAAGTGACAATGACTACTCGCCTTACTCTGGAAATACAGGGTGTTCCCTATGAGAATGTGGACGCGCTCCGTGAGTTCCTTGCCCGGTATGAACTTCATACCGGCGGAACAGGCTCAAAAGTGCGCCCCGTGGTCTCCTGCAAGGGTACCACCTGCCAGTATGGTCTGATCGACACCTTTGACATTTCCGAGGAAATTCACCACCGTTTCTTTGAGGGCTACAATGACGTAAAGCTGCCACACAAATTCAAAATCGCCGTGGGCGGCTGTCCCAACAACTGTGTCAAGCCAAACCTTAACGACCTTGGTATTGTGGGACAGAAGATCCCCTTTATCGATCACAGCAAGTGCCGAGGCTGCAAGGTTTGTCAGATCGAAAACGTGTGTCCCATCAAGGTTGCCAAGGTTGAAAACGGCAAGATTACCGTTGATCCCAATGAGTGTAATCATTGCGGTCGCTGTGTGGGTAAGTGCCCGTTTAAGGCTGTTCAGGATTACTCAATAGGCTATAGGGTATATCTGGGCGGCAGATGGGGCAAAAAGGTGGCCCATGGCAGACCGATTTCCAAGATAATAACAGACAGGGAAGAGCTAATGAATATTATTGAAAAGGCTATCCTTCTGTTCCGAGAGCAGGGTATTACAGGCGAGCGCTTTGCGGATACGGTGACCAGACTGGGCTTTGAAAACGTTGAAAGCCAGCTTCTCAGTGACGAGCTGCTTGCCAGAAAAACCGAAAATCTTGCCGCAAAGAAGCATATGAAGGGTGGAGCTACGTGCTGAAAAAGTTATTGTATACATTCATCATATGTACGGTTTTCATGACCGCTTGCGGCCACGAAAGCCATGATCAGGCTGAAATGAAGTCATATTATTCCTTTGAGGATTCTGTGGGGAATACTGTCATCCTTGAGGACAAACCCCAAAAGGTGGCAGTGCTGTTTTCTTCTTATGCGGAGCTTTGGCTTTTAGCCGGGGGAGAAATATATGCCACCGTAGGGGACAGTGTTGACCGTGGCTTTTGCGGCGAGGAGGCTGTGCTTTTGGACGATGGCGCCGGAAGGACAGTAAATACTGAGCTGTTGCTTGCAAGTGCGCCGGATCTTGTTATCGGTACGGCGGATTTTGAGGGTCAGCTTGAGGCCTGTGCTCTTGCGGCGGAGGCCGGGATCCCGGCGGCATTGTTCAGGGTTGAGTCTGTGGAGGACTATCTTAATATGCTTAAGATCTGCTCCGATATAACCGGTAACCCCGATGCCTATGAAGAATATGGTATAAAGGTTGCGGATGAGATAGAGAATATCAAGGCCGAGGCTTGTGGGGAGCAAAAAAAGATACTGTTTATACGTGCCGGAAGTCAGGCCTCGTCCACAAAGGCCAAGCGGGCAGAGGATCATTTTGCCGCCGCCATACTGGAGGAGCTGGGCGCGTATAATATTGCCGACAATGCGAAGCTGCTCCTTGACGGACTTTCTCTGGAAGAGGTCATAGAGCAGGATCCGGACGAAATATTTATAACAGTGCAGGGCGACGAGGAGGCCGGGCGAGCCTATATGGAAAAGGTGTTTGCGTCCCAAGGTTGGGCAGACCTAAGGGCTGTACAGGAGCAAAAATGCTATTTCCTGCCTAAGGATCTTTTCAATTACAAGCCTAACGCCAGATATGCCGAAAGCTACCGTTATCTGGCAAGGCTATTGTACCCGGAGATCGATTTATGAATAAACGTAGCGTTGCAACTGTCAATTTAATATTGCTGTTTGTATGTGCGGCAGTGTTTTTACTGTGTCTGAGGTTTGGTAGCGCGGACATTACGTGGCGGAGCCTGTTTCGCAAAGACAGCTCCGCCGCATTGATAATAAGGGCGGTAAGATTGCCCCGGACTGTGGCGGCATGTGTGGCCGGTTGTGCGTTGTCCATGTCGGGGGTACTTTTGCAGTCCGCAGTGGACAACCCCCTTGCCGGGCCGAATATTATAGGAGTAAACTCCGGGGCCGGACTGGGAATGGTGCTGGCAATGAGTTTTTTTCCAAAGGCCGTGGAGCTTCAGCCGTGGGCGGCCTTTTTTGGCGCTTTTTTGTGTACCATTATTGTTGCGGGTATAGCCAAAAGCGTCAACAGAGGGCGCACAGCTGTCGTTTTGGCCGGTGTAGCGGTGTCAGCACTGATGAACGCGGGAATTTCGGCCCTGAAGCTGCTTTTCCCCGATATAGCTATGTCTTACACATATTTTGCCATAGGCGGTTTTTCCGGAGTGACACTGGATAAACTTTGGTTGCCGATGGGCGCGGTTGCGGTTTGCTTTGCTGCGGCTTATATTATGTCGTCAAGGCTGGATCTGCTGTGCCTTGGTGAGAGCTACGCCGCTTCCCTTGGGGTCAGGATAAGTCGGGTAAGATTTGGGGCGCTTATCCTTGCCAGTGTAAGCGCCGGAGCAGCGGTGTCCTTTGGCGGACTTATCGGCTTTGTGGGGCTTATGGTGCCGCATATGGCCCGGAGAATAGCCGGAGGGCGGATCAAGTCGCTTTTGCCGGCCGCCTGTCTTTTGGGAATGATTCTTATGATGGTGTCCGATTTGGTAGGCAGGGTAATATTTGCCCCCGGAGAGGTGCCGGCGGGAATGATAACGGCGGTACTGGGCGTTCCGTTTTTCCTTTTTCTCCTTAAAAGGAGGGATATACGGTGATCGAATTTATGGATGTAAGCGTCAAAGGTATTCTGAATGAAGTGTCATTTGAGGCGGATAACGGCTGCCTTACCGCACTTATAGGGCGCAACGGTGCGGGTAAAACAACGCTCCTTAACTGTGTCACCGGACAAAGGCATCAGGGAGAGGTGTTGCTTGACCAGATGTCCGCGGAGCGGCTTACCCCGAAGGAAATAGCCAGACGCTGTGCCGTTATGCCGCAGGTATTGCCTAAGCCATCAGTCACGGTAAGGGAATTGGTCAGCTTTGGCCGCACGCCCTACGCGCCCCTTTCAGGCAGACTTACGGCTGAGGACTGGGACGTTGTGGACAGCTCCATTGAAACAGCGGGACTGGAGCGGCTAAGCTCCGCATCAGTGTTACGGCTTTCAGGCGGTGAGCGCAGGAAAGCTTTTTTTGCAATGACCTTGGCACAGGATACTCCCAATATAATCCTTGACGAGCCTACCGCACATCTTGACATACGGGCAAGGTACGAGTTTATGGAGCTTTTGGACTGTATGAAAAAGAAAAAGGCCATACTTGTGGTTCTTCACGAGCTGACGGAGGTCATGCGCTGGGCTGATAGGATCGTGACCTTGGAAAAGGGTCGCAAGGTTTTTGAGGGAGGCTGGGAGGACTGCATACAAGGCAATATTCCGGAAAAATATTTTGGCATAGCCCTTTCCGGCAGCAGGGAAAAGTGCTTTGGAGTGGAGGGACTGGTGTGAGCTTTTATGATGAGGCACGGAAAAGGGGAGAAGCGGCGATTTTTGCTTTTCACGGAGTAAAAAACCCCGCCATGCTGCCCAAGCTGAAAGGCCTTGCAGGGCGCTGTCCAATTCCGGCAGAGTGTGGATTTATCAGTGAGAATATGCTCATTGACGGGATAGAAAGCGTAAAAAGCATTTTGGACAGGCTTCGTGAGGAAGACATAAAAATCAAATGTGTGCCAATGCTTCTGCAAAAAGGGCATTATTATGATTTGCTAACGGCCATGGTTAAGGATACGGAAATAGTTGATATTTTTGACGATGAAGTTTACCGTTCGCTTTTGAAGAGTCACAAGGGTTTTACAATTGCCATGATCCATCCCTCAAAGGACAACACGGTTTTTAACAGGCTGCAAAGTCTCAACAGTGACAACGATCTGCACCTTTGCCGGAGCATTGAAGATGTTAAAAAGCTGGAGCTGCCTAAAGATGTCACTATATGCGCCCTGTATATGCTGATGGGCAGTCATACCGAAAACCATATTTTTGGCGAAAAAGACAGCGTTTACAGATACCTGCGGGACAGGGGCTGTAGGGTGCAGGTCGATAAGGATGTTATAATTGACAAAATAGGCAGTTGCGTAAATATGGAACACCAAAGCTTTTAATAAATTTTAATGGAGGGAAACTATGGATAACCGAGTTGCGATTGTAAAATGTTCGGACTATTCTCAGGCAAAAAAGGCTGTGGAACAGTCGCTTGAGCTGCTGGGCGGAATGGAAAGCTTTGTTCATAGGGGCGATAAGGTGCTTATCAAGCCTAATTTTGTTTCCCGAAAAAAGCCCGGAGATGCCGCTACCACACATCCGGAAATTCTCCGTGCGGTGATACAGGCGGCGGAAGAGGCCGGGGGCATAGTCACTGTGGCCGAAAGTCCCGGCGGCCCATATAACGCCGCCGCTCTTAAGGCGGTGTATTCCGGTTGCGGCGCTTATGAGGCCATTGAAGGCACAAATGCCAAGCTTAATTTTGACACAGACTTTGAGGAGGTCAGCTTTCCTCAGGGAAAAACCGTAAAAAGCTTCCCCCTTATTAAGCCTGTACTTGAAGCGGATGTAATAATATCCATCCCAAAGCTTAAGACACACGCCATGACAAGCTACACCGGAGGCGTAAAAAACATTTTTGGAACAATTCCCGGTACGCACAAGGCCGAAATGCATTTTCGCCTTGATGACAGAGATGCCTTTTGCAGTATGCTGGTTGACCTGTACGAGAGGGTAAAGCCGACGCTCACCGTAATGGACGGGGTGTGGGGCATGGAGGGAGACGGTCCCACATCGGGCACAAGCCGCCATATCGGCCTTGTTCTTGCCGCGCCAAATGCCCATGCCCTTGATATGGCCGCCTGCGCGGTAATAGGTTACGCTCCCCATGAAGTGCCCATGCTTAAGGAGGCAGTTTCCCGGGGATTGGTTTGCCCTGACGCTTCGGGGCTTGAGGTCTTGGGCGAGGAAATAGCGCCCTTGGTGATAAGGGACTTTGTTAAGCCCAAAAGTCATTTTGACCTCCTTAAGCTTCTCAACCTGCCGTCAGGACTTAACAGGGTAGTCAAGAATAAGCTTGCCAGCCGTCCAAAGATAAACAAGGAGCTTTGTGTAGGCTGCGGCGTCTGTGCAAGGGACTGTCCCGCAAAGACCATATCCATGGACACAGGCCGTCCGGTGATCGACTATTCCCACTGTATTAAGTGCTTCTGCTGTCAGGAGCTTTGCCCCAAGGGTGCGGTCAGCATCCAACGTCCGATGCTGAACCGAATTATGATCAAGCTACTGAAATAGTAAATGAAAACAACAAAAATGGAGCCGCCTCACATTTTTAGTGAGG
>CAYTWZ010000044.1:0-14632 GCA_964442035.1 uncultured Oscillospiraceae bacterium | reverse complement strand
AACCTGCCATACATATAGATAAAATCTATAACTCAGCATATGTTTCCCGTATTGGACAAAAGCTTAATTTGATGCTATAATACAAACATAACTAAACGGGAGGAAAAAGCTATGAGCAATAAATCACGCAATACCCTGTGCACATCGTTTTCTAAGCTTCTCAGCCTCAACCGAATGTGCCGAAACACATTCTGAAATCCCTGTATCAACACAAATCAGATCATAAAACTAAATTTAAACGGCAACGCCACAGGAGGATAATACAATGTCAAATATTCATGATTCTAAAAACTGGAGCTTTGAAACCAAGCAGTTACATATAGGTCAGGAAAAGGCCGATCCAACCACCGATGCAAGAGCTGTACCGATTTATGCATCCACCTCTTACGTCTTTCACAATTCTCAACACGCAGCTGACCGCTTTGGTCTTCGAGACGCAGGCAACATCTACGGCAGACTGACTAACCCGACACAGGACATCTTTGAGCAGCGGATTGCCTCCCTTGAAGGCGGAGTGGCGGCGCTTGCCACAGCATCCGGCGCAGCCGCAATCAACTACACCATCGGCGCATTAGCAAGGAGCGGCGAGCATATTGTCGCATCCAAGACTATTTACGGCGGCACCTACAATTTGCTGGCACACACATTGCCGCTGACAAGCGGCATCACCACCACATTTGTGGATCCAGACGAGGAAGGCTCCTTTGAAGCAGCTATTCAGGATAACACCAAAGCGATTTTTATTGAAGCACTGGGCAACCCGAATTCCAATATCATAGACATTGAAGAGGTGGCAAAAATCGCACACAAGCACTCTATTCCCCTTGTGATCGACTCCACTTTTGCAACGCCTTATATTCTCCGCCCCATTGAATACGGCGCGGATATAGTTGTTCATTCCGCCACAAAATTCATCGGTGGGCACGGAACTGCAATCGGCGGTGTCATCGTGGACAGCGGCAACTTTGATTGGAAGGCTTCCGGCAAATATCCGTGGATTTCCGACGCTAATCCCAGCTATCATGGTATTTCCTTTGCTGATGCGGTAGGTGCGGCTGCCTTTGTCACCTATATTCGTGCCATACTTCTTCGTGATACCGGATCGACGCTCTCTCCATTCCATGCGTTTTTGTTCCTACAAGGACTGGAAACCCTCTCTCTGCGCGTTGAGCGGCATGTGGAAAATGCTCTTAAAATTGTAGAATACCTGAACAATCATCCTCAGGTTGAAGCGGTGCATCATCCATCGCTGGAAAGTGAACCAAGTCACAGACTGTATCAGAAATATTTCCCGAACGGTGCCGGATCCATCTTTACCTTTGAGGTCAAGGGTGATGACAAAACAGCGCAAACATTTATCGACAATCTCGCCATATTCTCGTTACTTGCCAATGTCGCTGATGTGAAGTCGCTGGTCATTCATCCGGCAAGCACAACCCATTCTCAGCTTACAGAGGAGGAACTGCTGGATCAGGGTATCAAGCCTAATACTATCCGCCTGTCCATCGGTACGGAAAACGTAAATGACCTAATCGCTGCGTTAGACGAAGCCTTTGAAGCAATCAAATAAAAAAACACAAACTTTTCGGAAACACTGATTAATTCTAAACTTCTGATTGCGGGAAAATTTTTCTCGCAGCTTGGCAAAAATGCTCTGAACACTTGTTGTATTCAGAGCATTTTAACCTGGCTGCGGAAGCCCCGTAAAGGGTTGTTTTAAGCTGTAGGCGTGAATTGTTCAGTTTTTTTTCACGGCCTATAGCTCTAAAATGACACTTGCGGCATACATAATAGCAAGACGAGCGCTCTCGTATGTAAGGCCACCCTGCATGAAGGCCACATATGGGGGCTTGATGGGAGCGTCAGCGCTGAGCTCGATGCTCGCGCCCGAAACAAACGTGCCAGCAGCCATGATTACCTGATTTTGATAACCCGGCATATCCCAAGGGAGTGGCAGGGCATAGCTGTCCACAGGGGAAGCGCACTGAATGCCTTGGATAAACCTGACAAGCTTTGTCTTATCATTAAATTTTATGGCCTGAATTATATCGCTTCTGAAGTCCATAGGGCGGGGATTTACCTCATAGCCAAGCTTTTCCATGAGGGCTCCGCAGAATATCGCCGCCTTAAGCGCCTGCGCGACCACGTGCGGCGCCACAAACAGTCCCTGATACATAAAGCGGTTTTGTCCCAGCGTAGCGCCGCATTCCGCGCCTATCCCCGGACAGGTCTGACGGTAGGCCGCAAGCTCCACATATTTGGCCTTGCCTGCAATGTAACCTCCTGTCTGAGCAAGACCTCCCCCAAGGTTCTTGATAAGGGAGCCCACTACCAAATCAGCGTCCACCTGAGTCGGCTCGGTTTTTTCCACCAGCTCGCCGTAGCAATTGTCAATTATGCAGATAGTGTCGGGTTTGACCTCCCTCACCGCAGAAATGACGTGCCCGATATCCTCAACACTGATGGACTCCCTCCAGTCATATCCCTTGGAACGCTGAATTATTACAGCTTTTACCCCTTGATGAAGGGCTTTTTTTATTTTGCTGTAATCCGGGCGTCCGTCCATCAGATCTACCTGCTCATAATTTACGCCAAATTCCTTAAGACTGCCCGAGCCTGAGCCGGAAATGCCTATGACCTCCTCGAGTGTGTCATAGGGTTTGCCGGTAACGGCAAGAAGAGTATCTCCCGGACGCAGCACTGCAAAAAGAGCAATTGCAAGGCAGTGGGTGCCGTTGACGATATTGTGACGCACAAGAGCCGCCTCAGCCCCGAATATCTGGGCGTAAATAGCGTCCAAAGTCTCCCGCCCGCCATCATCGTAGCCGTATCCGGTGGTAGGATTAAAATGCGCTGTGGACACCCGATTGTCAATAAAGGCCTGAAGCACCTTTTGCTGGTTTAAAGCGGCTGTTTCGTCAATTTGTCTGAACCTGTCCGCAAGCTCGGCTTCAGCCTCGGCGGCCAAGGTATTTATTTTGTCATTTATTTTTATTTTCAAACTTTATTATCCTCCCTATCTTATGATACGCCCTTATGGGGAAACCCTTGCACCACATCAGTCTTGGCCACCAAAAGCCCCACAGACGAAAAAGCATGTCATCAGCAGAGATGTATTTTCCCTTGCGGTAAACACCCTCCACCACGGCAATTATCTGTTCTTTTTTTATGCCGTGCTCCCTTATGTACTGGTTGTCCCCGCACAGTATACAGCTTCCGTCCGGGTCAAAGCCTACGATACGGTGAAGCACAAAGTGTCCGTCCCGGCGGCGGTAAAATGGTATCGAGTATTTTTTTGGCATTGGATCGGGAGCCTTGAGTACCACCTCATCCCTGCCTTCCATAATGAACGGCAACATGCTTCTGCCCCGTGGCTTGAAGCAGACCTTGCCCCCGGAGGCGATCTGTTCCTGTATTATAGGCAGTAGCTCCGCCAAATCAGCTGATAGCATAAAATTTCCTCCATATTTATTTTCCGCAAGGAACGCTAAAACGGAATTGGCCCATGCCTGTATAGGTGGCAGACCATATTCCGTTTAGCTATGGAAGTGCTGAACAATTCACGCCTACGTTTTAAAACAACCCTTGACGGAGAGCTTCCACAGCTCGGTTAAAAAGCCCAAAATACAGCAAGTATTCATGCGCTTTTTGCCTTGCTGCGAGAAATATTCCCTCGCCGATCAGCATTTTAGAATTAATCAGCGCTTTCCCATTATTACTCGCTTCTCAAAATTCGCAAAAATTCTTCCCCGGTGATAGTTTCCTTTTCAAGCAAAAATCCGGCCAGTTCATGGAGCTTTGGCATATTCTGCTTAAGTATCTCAATGGCTTTTTCGTGAGCCTTACGAATAAGTTCGATAACCTCGGCATCCACCTTGGCGGCAGTCTCGGCGCTGCACATCAGGGTCGTGTCTCCGCCCAAGTATTGATTGGTGACAGTTTCAAGGGCTGTCATATCAAAAGTGTCGCTCATGCCGTAACGGGTGATCATCGTCCGAGCGATACGCGTAGCCTGCTCTATATCATTGGATGCGCCGGTAGTAACGGAGCCAAATATAAGCTCCTCCGCCGCACGGCCTCCCGTAAGGGTAGTCACCTTGTTAAAGGCCTCATCCTTGCTCATAAGGAAGCGCTCATCCTCATCAACCTGCATGGTATAGCCCAATGCCCCGGATGTTCGAGGAACAATTGTAATCTTATGCACCGGAGCGGAGTCCTTCTGCTGTGCAGCAACAAGGGCATGTCCTATTTCGTGGTAGGCCACAATCTCCTTTTCGTGACGGGATATAGAAGCGTTTTTTCGCTGATATCCGGCGATAACCACTTCAACGCTTTCCTCCAGATCCTCCTGTATCACTATCTTACGTCCCTTGCGCACTGCACGGAGCGCAGCCTCGTTGACAATATTGGCAAGCTCCGCGCCGCTGGCGCCGGAAGTAGCCCGGGCTATGGCGTTGAAATCCACCGAGTCACTAAACTTAATCTTTTTGGCGTGAACCTTAAGAATAGCCTCCCGGCCAGCCAGATCCGGTAGCTCAACAGGTATACGCCGGTCAAAGCGTCCAGGACGGAGCAGTGCCTTATCTAATGACTCCGGCCTGTTGGTGGCGGCAAGTATGACCACGCCCTTGTTGCCGTCGAAGCCGTCCATTTCGGTAAGAAGCTGATTAAGGGTCTGCTCCCGCTCGTCGTTGCCGCCGTCAATGACCCCGCCGCGCTTTTTTCCTATTGTATCGATCTCATCAATAAACACTATACATGGCGCTTTTTCGTTGGCCTGCTTAAACAGATCCCGAACCTTCGCCGCACCCATACCCACAAACATTTCCACAAATTCCGAACCGGAAATAGAGAAAAACGGCACCTTTGCTTCACCGGCCACAGCCCGTGCAAGCAGGGTCTTACCTGTGCCCGGAGGCCCCACAAGAAGTGCGCCCTTGGGCAGAATGGCGCCTATGTCTGTATATTTTTTTGGGTCATGGAGAAAGTCCACGATCTCCCGAAGAGCTTCCTTTGCTTCGTCCTCACCGGCCACATCCGCAAACGTCTTACCGGTTTCGTTTTCGGCATAAATTTTGGCTCCGGACTTGCCAAAGCTCATGGCATTCATGCCGCCCATCTTCCGGCTCAAAAGCTGGCCTATCAAAAGCAGCATACCCAATGGAAGTATCCATGAAAGTAGGAAAGAAATCACAGGATTAATCTCCTTGGGAACATCCTGACTGAAATCCTTTACCCCTTCCTCCGTCAGCTTGTTAAGGAGGTCGCTGTTGGTGACAATATTAGCCTTGTAATAATGGTTGGTACCATTCTCGTCCTGAGCCTCAAACTTGACCTGAGTAGAGTCCACCACGGCCTTTGTGACCTTGCCGTCCTCCAGCATCTGCCAAAACTCGCTGTAGCCCACCTTTTCAAAGGTGTCACCCATATATTGGGGAAAAACTATCGCGTTAAGCACCATTAATACCGCAAGGGCAATGAGATAATAGAATATTATGGGCTTACGGTTTTTGTTAGGCTTTTTCTGATTATTCATATTTATTTATTCGCCTTCTGTTCCTTTTTGTTTAATAAATATTTTAACAGAAACCCTCCATGTTGTCAACCGGATATTTTTAATTTATTAATTTATTAAAGAATTGTTGACAAACTGTACTTAAATGGTTATTATATTATTAAGAGCAATTTGGAGGTGCGTCAATGCTTCCGGAGTTATTCAAGGAGCGTATGAAGCAGGACTTAGGTGAAGCCTATGACGCTTTTATCGCCGAATATGATAAGCCGCCCTATCGCGGCTTCAGAGTAAACACCCTTAAGCTCAGTCCCGAAAGGCTGCTTGAGCTTTTCCCATACAGCACAGGAAAAGTCCCATGGTGTGAAAACGGTTTTTACTATGATATACGGGCAGGCAGGCATTTATGCAGCCGTTGCGGGCTTATTTATTCCCAAGAGCCATCTGCAATGGCCCCGGTGGAGCTGTTAGACCCCAAGCCCGGGGACAGGGTGCTGGATCTGTGTGCCGCACCTGGAGGCAAAAGCACCCAGATAGCGACAAAGCTTCGGAGCCGGGGTCTGCTTGTGGCAAACGAGATCATACCGAGCCGTGCATCTATCCTTGCCGAAAACATTGAGCGCATGGGCATCGTAAACGCAGTGGTGACCAACATGTCACCGGAGAAAATGGAGGGCTTGTTCCCCTTGTTTTTTGACAAAATATTGGTGGACGCCCCCTGTAGTGGTGAGGGAATGTTTCGCCGTGACGAAATTGCGGTGACTGAATGGAGTCCCGAGCACACACGCTCCTGTTCCGTAAGACAGTTGAGCATACTGCACTCTGCCATAAAAATGCTCAGAGACGGCGGCGAACTGGTATACTCCACCTGCACCTTTTCAAGGGACGAAAACGAAAATGTCTGCGAAAGACTGACCGGGCTTTGTCCCGAAATGGATCTTGTGAAAACCAAACGACTAATGCCTCACACCCACAAGGGTGAAGGACACTTTGCCGCTAAATTTGTCAAGCGGGGAGCTCAAAGGCTTGACAGGCCGCCGTTAGCGGAAAAATGCGACATATCCCTTTACCGTAGATTTGAAAACGAAAGTCTTAGCACAGCTCTTGACGGTGCTTTTGCCGTCTTTGGCGAAAAGCTTTTTTTGGTGCCAGATGAGTTGGGTTCACTTAAAGGGATCAAAGCAGTACGCCCGGGCTTATATCTCGGGGACAACAAAAAAGGTCGCTTTGAGCCTGCCCACCACCTTTGCATGGCTTTGAAGAAAGAGGACTTCAGGCAGGTCATAGAACTTGATGAGGCTACGGCCATGGCCTATTATGCCGGAGACACAGTCCCCTGTGAGGACGGCAAGGGCTACACAGCAGTCACATGGGAAGGATTTCCCTTGGGCTGGGGAAAAATAAGCAACGGAACAGTTAAAAATCATATACCAAAATATTTGAGAGGATGAAGTTTTATGTTTAATGTATGGCACAATGTTTCCCCCGAAAGAATAAAAAAGGATGACTTTCTGGCAGTCATCGAGATTGGCAAGGGTGGCAAAAACAAGTACGAACTGGACAAGGAAACCGGCATGATAATCCTTGATCGCGTTCTTTATACTTCCACCCACTACCCCGCCAACTACGGCTTTATACCCCGCACCTACGCCGGGGACAACGATCCCCTTGATGTGCTGGTACTGTGTCAGGAGGTTATTGACAGCCTTGTGCTGGTACGTTGCTACCCCATAGGAGTAATCAAGATGATTGACGGCGGACAAGTAGATGAAAAGATCATCGCCCTGCCCTTTAAAGATCCGACATACTCCATATACAATGACATTTCCGAGCTACCGGAGCATATATATAAGGAAATCTCTCACTTCTTTGAGGTATACAAATTCCTTGAGAACAAGGAGACAGCTGTCAAAGAGGTGCTTGGCCGTGCTGAGGCGGAAAAGATCATCGAGACCTGCATGGCGACATATGACAAGAAGTTCGGCGCAAATCAGCAATAAGGCTCATAAGAAAAAAAGAAATCCGAAGCAACTGTGCCTCGGATTTCTTTTTTTCGGAATATTATCTCACAAGCTTAATATGGATTATCACTCTTTCAATAAGTGCGCAGGCCTCGGCACGGGTCATGTTCTGCTTAGGCATGAGAAGACCATCATCGTTTCCTACAAGCAGCTTGGCGCGCACCACTGCCGCCATAGTATCAACAGCATAATCACTTATTTCATCTTTGTCACCAAACGTATCAAGCGCCGACGCTTCCGCCGGACTCATTTTTTTCATCAGTGTAAGTGTGCGGCAAACAAGCGCGCTTATGTCCTGACGCGTAATTGTGTCGTTGGGGTTAAAGCAGCCGTTCTGATCTCCTATAGCTATGCCCTTTTTCTTTGCGGTCATGATCTCAGACGCAAAGGGATAGTCCTCCGGCACGTCAGGAAACTGATCTCCCTGAGAGCTGAGCTTTGCGCCCCGCATAAGCATGGCAACAAACTCACCGCGGGTTATTTCCTTGCCCGGCTGAAGGCTTTGATCCGCAATCCCGTCAAGTATTCCCAGCTGAGCCATGGCGCCTACAGCAATTTCGGCCCATTCGTAGCCGTCCATATCGTCATATGGTGTCTTTGGCTTTTTTTCCGCAATTATAATGTTTTGGCTGTTGTCTGTGTCAGCGGTTATATCCGCTTCCATCCCCTCAACAGTAAAATTATACTCTATGCTGCCGTTTACTACCTCGGTACGACAAACAATAAATTTCGCCCCAGCGGCATTTCCCAGCTTAAGGGTAAACTTGCCCTCTTTTTTTGCTTCAAACAGCAGTGAACATATAAGGTCGTCTGTGGAGCCCTTGATATGGTTGATATCCGCAGCATCAAACTGGAAGCTGCCGTCCTCATTGCTGAATTCATTCCAGACAATGCTGAAGCCGTCATCCTTGTAGACCGGTGCGATGAGTTGGGCGGTTTCCGGATCAAAGCTACCCGCCACACTGTAGGTCAGATAGCCATTATGCTGGCCATCGATTCTGATCATTACAAGGAACTGATCCCCCACCTCAATGGTGTCGCTGCTACACACCGCAACAACACGGAAATCCGCATCATCGGGGTCTGTCACCTCATCGGCCATAACCGGGACGCAGAACAAACACAGACACAGAAGTGCTGAAATACATTTTTTCATTTTAATTTACCTCTTTATTTGAAATATTCAACGCCACTTTCAAAGATGAACTGATCCTTGTCACCGATTATGTTCTTGGCGACAAAGTCACCCTTTCTTTCACTGTGACCCATTTTCCCCAGTACACGTCCGTCAGGGCTCGTGATGCCTTCAATGGCATCAATGCTGCCGTTAGGATTAAAGGCAATATCGTGGGTGGGCATGCCGTTTATATCCACATAACGTGTAGCCACCTGTCCGTTTTCCCGCAATTTATCCACAAGCTCAGGGCTGGCTACAAAGCGTCCTTCTCCGTGGGAAACGGGGATAGTGTGTATACTGCCAAGCTGAACCTTGGAAAACCACGGGCTGAGCTTGCTGACTACCTTGGTATATACCATTTGGGAAACATGGCGGCCAATATTGTTGAATGTAAGTGTGGGGCACTGGGAATCCATGTCCCTAATCTCACCATAGGGAACGAGGCCCAGCTTGATAAGTGCCTGAAAACCGTTGCATATACCTAAGATAAGGCCGTCACGTTCCTTGAGCAGGGTCATAACCGCATCCTTCACCTGAGGATTGCGGAACGCCGCCGCAATGAACTTGCCGCTGCCATCGGGCTCATCACCGCCGCTGAAGCCGCCGGGGAACATTATCATCTGGCTTTCGCCGATCTTTTTGGCAAAGACCTTGAGGGAATACTCAACATTTGTCTGGGAAAGGTTGTTAAATACGCATACTTCGGGATCCGCCCCCGCCTTGATAAACTGACGGGCGCTGTCATACTCGCAGTTTGTCCCGGGGAAAACAGGGATGAACACCTTTGGACGGGCAACTTTATTTTTAGCCACATAGATGGATTTCTTCCCGTATAGGTAATCCGTAAGCTTGGCATCCTCTTCCCTTGCCTTTGTGGGGAAAATACGTTCAAGAGGAGCCCTCCATGCCTCAAGAGCCTCGCTGAGTGTGATCTCAATACCGTTCACCATAAGGCCGCTGCCGCCGGTAGTGCCGATAACGATGCCGCCCAGCTCATCAAACAGATCCTTATCCTCGGTCTCAACTATAAGGCCTCCGGTTTCCGGTGCGAAAAGATCCCCGTCATAGCTGAGGTTGGCTCCAATCATGTTGCCGAAGGACATCTTGCTTACGGCCTCACATATACCGCCCATCTTGATGGCGGAGGCGGAAAGCACCTTTCCGGCCTTTACAGCCGCATACATAGCGGTGTAATTCTTATGAAGGCAGTCAAAGTCAGGGGTGTCGTCAGCAAGTCGCTTAAGGGGAAGATATACTATATAGTTGCCCTCCTGCTTAAATTCGGGGGAGATCACCTGAGCTGCGTTTTCCACAACTATCGCGAAGGACACCAACGTAGGGGGAACATCCATATCTCCGAAAGAGCCGCTCATAGAGTCCTTGCCGCCGATGGCAGCAGTGCCGATCTTAAGCTGTGCGGTATACGCACCCATCAAAGCGGAAAATGGCTTGCCCCAGCGGGTCGGGTCAGTACCAAGGCGTTCAAAATACTCCTGAAAGGTAAGGCGAACCTTGCTGTAATCGCCGCCCATAGCCGCTATTTTGGAAATTGATTCCACTACGGCATACATTGCGCCGTGATAGGGGCTTTTTGTTGTAAGAATGGGGTTATATCCATAGGTCATAACTGTAGCGGTAGTAGTTTCACCCTGTGAAAGGGGAAGCTTTGCCGCCATGCCCTCTGCTGGGGTGAGCTGGTATTTTCCGCCGAATGGCATCAGCACACTGCCGGCTCCGATGGAACTGTCAAATCTCTCGGAAAGGCCCTTCTGGCTGCAAACATTAAGATCACCAAGGGTATCAAGCCATTTGGACTTAAGGTCAATGACCATCGTTTTGGGGAACAGTTCCTCTGACGGGGCCTGCGCGTGTATATGGGCGTGCTTTTCGGCACCGTTAGTATTGAGGAAATCCCGGCTTACATCCACAATTGTCTTGCCTCGCCAGGTCATACGCAGACGGTTAAGATTCGTCACAACTGCCACGACTGTAGCCTCAAGGTTTTCCTTGTTTGCCTCGGCTATAAAGCGATTCGCGTCCTTGGCATCTATTACAACAGCCATACGCTCCTGACTTTCGCTGATGGCAAGCTCGGTGCCGTCAAGGCCCTCGTATTTCTTAGGTACGGCATCAAGATTAATATCAAGGCCGTCGGCCAGCTCACCAATGGCAACGCTTACACCGCCTGCGCCAAAGTCATTGCAGCGCTTGATCATGCGTGTAACGTCCCCATTGCGGAAAAGGCGCTGCAACTTACGCTCCTCGGGGGGATTGCCTTTCTGCACCTCAGCTCCGCAAGTGGCAAGTGAGTTGACATTGTGAGCCTTGGAGGATCCTGTAGCGCCGCCGCAACCGTCACGACCTGTACGGCCGCCGAGCAGAATTATGATATCGCCCTTTTCCGGCGCTATACGTACAACATGATCCTTGGGCGTTGCGCCGACTACCGCACCGATTTCCATGCGCTTCGCCACATATCCGGGGTGATATACCTCCGCCACCTGTCCCGTGGCAAGGCCGATCTGGTTGCCGTAGGAACTGTAGCCTGCGGCGGCGGTGCGGGTGATCTTGCGCTGAGAAAGTTTGCCGGGCAGGGTATCCTTGACCTCAGTACGGGGATCGCCGCTACCGGTGACACGCATAGCTTGATATACATAACTACGTCCGGAAAGAGGATCGCGGATAGCGCCCCCAAGGCAGGTGGCCGCGCCGCCAAAAGGCTCAATCTCGGTAGGATGGTTGTGGGTCTCGTTTTTGAACATAACAAGCCAAGACTCCGGCTTGCCGTCAATATCGGCGGTTATGTTGATGGAGCAGGCGTTGATCTCCTCGCTTTCATCAAGATCCTGCAATTTACCGGCGGCCTTAAGCTCTTTCATGGCAATAGTAGCAAGATCCATAAGGCACATGTTCTTTTTCTTGTTCACATAAAGGGTCTTTCGAGCGTCAAGATAGTGGTTAAAGGATGCCTTGAGGGCATCGAAGCCATCATCAATATCCACCTTATCAAAGATCGTTGTAAAAGTAGTGTGACGGCAGTGGTCGGACCAATAGGTGTCGATTACGCGCATTTCTGTAAATGTGGGATTGCGGTGCTCAGTGTTTTTGAAATATTCACGGCAGAACTTAAGATCATCAAGATCCATGGCAAAGCCCATTTTTGCCGCCAAAGCCTCCAATGCCTCATCGCCGCCGTCAATAAAGCCCTCTACCTCCGCAACATCGGCCGGTATCTCGCCCCGCATAACAAGGCTGTCAGGCTTGGACATTTCGGCCTCGTGAGCCTCTACGGGGTTGATAACGTATTTCTTCATTCGCTCCATGTCCTCGGCAGACACATCGCCCTTAAAAATGATCAGCTTGGCCGCCCGAACAATTGGCTTTTCGCCCCTTGTTATGATCTGGACACATACAGCAGCGCTGTCCGCCCGCTGATCATACTGACCGGGAAGCAGTTCGTAGGCAATGACCTTTTCATCAGGCGCGATCTGCAGCTCCTCATCAAAGGCATAGTCCACAGGAGGCTCGGAAAATACCAGCGTCCGTGCTGCGTTGTACTCATCGTCGGTCACGCCCTCAATGTCATAACGGTTGACAACCCTGAGGGCTTCAAGGCCAATGATCATCAGAGTGTGCCGGAAGTCATGCAAAAGGCCCTTGGCCTCTACATCAAAGCCGGACTTCTTCTCAACAAAAATGCGTTTGCTCATCTGTACTATCCTCCATATATTAAGTTAAGTAATCATACTGGCATTATATCATTCATGGCAAAGCTATAGTACCTGTCACCCGCCACAACAATATGGTCTATCACCTTTACCCCGATTTGCAGGAGCCCCGAACATATCATACGAGTAGCTTCCCTGTCCGCATGAGACGGATTGGGGCTACCGGCAACATGATTGTGTGCAACAACGAGAGTTTCGGCTCGGTTGTTAATAGCAAATTCCACCAAGGTCCTCATCTGCACCGGCGCCTGACCGATGATTCCCTCGTTGATGATACGGAAGGCGATTTCCTCGTTTGCCGCGTTAAATGCCGCAACAGCAAATACCTCCCTGTCCATCATTCCGATGCGTGAACACATATATTCGCCCATTTCCTCGCTGTTGTCGATATGCACACTCTTTTTATAACGGCTTTTGATATATACACGGGTAATCTCAGATATCATATGTATCAGCACAGCAGAATTGTAGCCTATTCCGCTTACTTGGGTCAGTGACGGAATATCAGCGTCAAAAACCCGGTCAATACTGCTGAACCTCTGAAGCAGTTTGTGGGCAAGCTCGTTGGTGTCACGCTGAGGTATGGAATAAAACAGCAAGAGCTCCAGCACCTCATGGGGTGCAAAATTTTCTAACCCTTCGTTTTCAAACCTTTGGCGCAGTCTTGCCCTGTGTCCGGAATGAGAGTTGTCCCTGCCTTCCATTGTCTACCCCCTGAGTTCATAAACCTGAGCTATGAGGTAAGCGCTTTGGGCGCGGGTAGCCTCCTGGGTCGGGCGGAACTCCATCGCCTCACCTATAATGCCGCCGCCGTTAAGCTCCGCAACGGCCTTGGCCGCATATTCAGCGGTGCCGCTTATTTCCTCATACCCGGATGGAAGAGTAATATTCTTCATGTCAGCCACGCGTTTCAGTATAAGCGCCGCATCCTGACAGCTGATATTGTCAGTTGGGAAAAATTTTCCATCATAGCCGTTAACTATCCCATTGTTTGCGGCAATGAGCACATATTCCGCAAACCAGTCGCTGTCGGAAACATCCCCAAAGGCCACTTCGCCCTTATCCTCAAAATCAAAGGCCTCCACTATCATCTTGACAAATTCCGCCCGAGTGACGTTACGCTGAGGGGCAAAGGTACCGTCACCGATACCGTTGACAATTCCATCATCCGCAAGAGTATTAATAGCGTCCTTTGCCCATGCGACATCCGATAGATCAGTAAAGGCGTCCTGTTTGTCAACCACATTGTTATTTTGGTTTTCTGTTTTATCTGTCTCATCGGGCTTAGATACGGTGTCGTGCTTTTCAGCGGGAGTAATGACAACTGTCAGGGTGACATAGTTGTTGCCGCTGTAAGCCCAAGCCGTAGCGGTACCCACCTTTTTGGCTGTAATTATCGCGTCAGCGGTGCCCTCAATGGAAATAAGACTGGTATCGTCTGTCTCCCAGCGAACAGAGCTTTCCTCAGAGGTGACCTTTACCTGACCGCTTTCCCCAAGCTTGAGTTCAAGCCGAGCCGGGCTGATAGATATGCCGGTAGCCTTCACGGGTGTTTTGTTTCCGTTGCCGGAGCTGGATGTGCTATCCTTTACCACTTCAAAGTGGAATTCCGTTATCTGAGATGGACCGTAGCTTATTCTCATGGTATAAGAACCCAACTCCCATTCATTGCCGATAGAAATTTCTTCACCCTCCATAAGAGTATTTGGATCGGCGGAAACTACACAAATCATATTTGCTCCCGGATCCAAAACATATATAGCAACAACCTCCGCGTCTGTAGTGCCCTGAACAACAATTGTATCGCCCCGAGTATATTCGGTAAAAATATCCGACAGCTCTATGGTATTGGCGGACGCTGTCATTCCAAAGCTAAAAATTCCGCAAAACGTCAGCATGGCTGTTATAAATGATATAAAACGTTTCATCAACTTAACCTTCCTTTCTTTTTAACTGTGTCCTTTTTTCACTTGCAATAATTATAACAGAAAAATCATAAGTTGTAAAGTGTATTTTTAGAGGAATTTAAACCTTGTCAGAATTGCCAAAATTAAGGAAGCTCTGATTAATTCTAAAACGCTTCAATAAGGGCTGAAAGCCCGTCATGGGGCGTTCTCGGTGGGAGAAAGGATCTCTCACCGAAAAACGAAAGGGTCGCCCGCCGCCTTAGAGGGTGCCCTCTGCCGGTGGCAGC
>CAYTWZ010000043.1:2433-14924 GCA_964442035.1 uncultured Oscillospiraceae bacterium | reverse complement strand
GGCAGCCTCCGCGAAGCAGAAGCACCGACCGAGTCGGTAGACGAGACCCGGGGGGACATCTTTCGTTTAGTTATACTTATCAAATAAGATAGTTTAGTGGGTCAGTATATTCACCGTCTATAATTACTTCAAAATGGACGTGAGGACCGGTGGAGTTGCCGGTGCTGCCGCTGTATCCGATTACCTCGCCCCGGTTAACTGTCTGCCCAACTGAAACGATATACGAGTCAAGGTGGGCGTAGGTCGTGACTATGCCGTAGCCGTGGTCTATCTGTACGTAATTGCCATAGCTGGAATTGTACTTTGCGGTAATTACGGTTCCGGCAGCTCCGGCGCCTACCGGAGTCCCGGTGGCGACTGCCAGATCTATGCCCCGGTGTGTTTTGCCCCAGCGGGGTCCGAAGCCGCTGCTGAGATGGCCGCTTACCGGATAGCTGAAGCCGTCCGCCAGCGCGTTTCGGGGAATAGTGCCTACCCGCGTGACCTGAGTGACAGGCTCGGTGGTGGTTTCGCAGCTGAGTATAGAGGTGGACAGCAGTTCTCCGTTGCTGTAAACATTTTCAGCTACAGTGGTGATAACTCCGTCTGCGCCCGGGACGTCAACAGCGGTGTCACCCATGTACATTGTGTCATCGGGAATTTCTTCTACATCAAAGGGAACTGCCTGCTCCTCGGACGTGTCCACTGTGTTTACAACGGTGAGAAAATTCCCTTTTTCAAGGGTAGCAATGATAGAGTCGGTGGGAGTGACATTGTCTTTGCGGACAATCTGTTCCTTTATGTCTATCTCGTGGGAAAGCCGTGCAGACTCGTTGATACGGTATTTGTTTATATAATCATCTAAAACAGCGGTGATAGTGTTCTTGTCCAATGCCGTGAAAAGCTCGGTGCCGTTTACGCTGACTACATATCCCCTGCAAAGTTCGGGGGATTCGGAAAGGATGCGGTCAATGGCCTCATCAACGTCCGTCAGATCATTTTTGAAGGTAAGCTTGGCGATGGTACTGATGACAGGCTCCTCTACGCCAAGGCTGTCGGCCTTTGCCGCAGCTGCTTTGATGATGTCGGCCGCGTTGTCTGCCGCCGCTACTGTGCACAGCAGCTCTCCGTCGCAGTAGTAGTCAACTCCCACTGTGCAGTAGGAACTGAGCGCGCTTATACCCGCAAGGAATACCGCTCCTCCCGCGGCGATCGCCATTGTGCGACGAGAACGCTTTTTTATAACCAAAACCATATCACGGACTAATTGTTTTTGCAAAAGAGTCGATACAGCCATCTTTTTTAATATGCTTGATTTTTTGCTGGATTTTTTCCCTTCGGGCGAAGCCGGGGCCTCACTGATCTGCGCCGCTGCTTTAACCTCGGACTCAGCCTTTGCGGCTGTGGGCGCATAGCCCGAGATTATACAATTACCTGTGTGGTCAAACTGCATAGGTATCATCCTTCCTTACATATATTGAACACTCATGAATGTGAATGAAATTACTGTGTTCAATTAAAGTATATTTAGTATAACACCATTTTAGAACAATTATGTAAAACTTTTTTAATAAATTTGTAAACTTTTTGAAGTATAACATAATTTATTTTAAAAATCAAGGACTATTTTAAATTTTTATTTAAAAATATTTTGATCGGAAAAATTTGAATGATTGTGCAGAAAAATTTTAAATACCCCTTGCATATTTACAGCCCCTGTGTTATAATATTGAAGATTTAGGTATGTATATTTATTCATTAAAATTAATATTAGTGAAAGGATGGGCTTTTAGATGAAGGCATATTTAATTCTTGCCGACGGCAGCGTATATACAGGGAATTCCTTCGGTTCAAGCCGTGATGCCTGTATGGAGGTTGTGTTCAATACCTCAATGACAGGCTACACCGAAGTGTTGACCGATCCCTCCTACTATGGTCAGGGAGTAATAATGACGTATCCTATCGAGGGCAACTACGGTGTAAATTTTGACGATATGGAAAGCCGTCGCGTATGGGTCAGCTGCTTTATTGTCCGGGAGTACACCACCCTTGCCTCCAACTTCAGAAATCAGGCCTCTCTGGATGATCTGCTTAAAAAATACGACATTCCCGCTATCAGCGGTGTGGATACACGTGCTCTGACCAAAAAGATACGTGTAAACGGTACCATGAACGGCTACCTTACCACAGATCCGAATTTTAATAAGGACGAGATATTGTACAAGCTCAAAAGCTATGTTATCAAGGATGCTGTAAGATCCGTTTCGCGAAATGAAAAGCAGACCTTCGCTAACGGCGGCAAGCGTGTGGCACTGCTTGACGTAGGAGCTAAGGACAATATTATTGAGTCCCTACATAAGCGTGGCCTTGACGTAACTGTTTATCCCGCCGAGACCCCCGCGGAGGAAATCATCGCATCCGATCCTGATGGCATAATGCTGAGCAACGGCCCCGGAGATCCTACGGAATGTGTCGAGGTCATTGAAAACCTCAAAAAGCTTTATGCCACGGATATACCCATCTTCGGCATTTGTTTGGGTCATCAGCTGCTTGCCCTTGCCACCGGAGCTTCCACCGAAAAGCTTAAGTACGGTCACAGGGGAGCCAACCACCCAGTAAAGGATCTGGATCTTGGACGGGTATTCATCACCAGTCAGAACCACGGCTACGTTGTGGACAGGATTAATGAGGATGTGGCTCAGATTAGCCATGTCAACGTAAATGATGGCACTGTTGAGGGTCTTAAATACAAAGGAAAGAAAATATTTACCGTTCAGTTCCACCCTGAGGCTTGCCCCGGTCCTCAGGACACGGAATATCTCTTTGACGAGTTTATAGCAATGATGGGAGGAAGTAAAAATGCCTAAAAATCCAAGCATTAAAAAAGTACTTGTTATCGGCAGCGGGCCCATCATTATCGGTCAGGCGGCGGAATTTGACTACGCCGGCACTCAGGCCTGCCGCAGCCTTAAGGATGACGGCATTGAGGTAGTGCTTATCAATTCCAATCCTGCCACTATTATGACGGACAAGGATATCGCCGACAAGGTGTATATCGAGCCTCTTACCGCTGATACGGTCAAGAATGTTATCATAGCTGAAAAGCCCGATTCGATTCTTCCCACCCTTGGGGGACAGACGGGACTTAATCTGGCAATGGAGCTGGCTGAAGATGGCTTCCTTGAGCAACACAATGTGAAGCTCCTTGGCACCAGCAGCGAAACAATAAAGATGGCGGAGGATCGACAAAGCTTTAAGGACGCTATGGAGGATATCAATCAGCCCTGCATAGCCAGCAAGGTGGTTGAAACCTACGCCGATGCCCTTGATTTTGCCAAGGAGATCGGCTTCCCGGTAATTGTACGCCCCGCCTATACCCTTGGAGGCACCGGCGGCGGGATTGCCGAAAATGAGGAGGAGCTTGCCCAGATCGCTCCTCACGGTCTGCGTCTTTCTCGTGTGGGGCAGGTTCTGATTGAAAAGTGCATCGCCGGCTGGAAGGAAATCGAGTTTGAGGTAATACGTGACGGCGCGGGTAGCTGCATCACAGTCTGCTCCATGGAAAATCTTGACCCTGTGGGCGTTCACACCGGCGACAGCATTGTTGTGGCCCCGACCCAGACCCTTGCGGACAAGGAATACCAGATGCTTCGCACAGCGGCTATCAATATAATCGACAAGCTTAAGGTGGAAGGAGGATGCAACGTTCAGTTTGCTCTTGAACCCCACTCTTTCCGCTATGCTGTAATTGAGGTCAACCCCAGGGTAAGCCGTTCCTCGGCTCTGGCGAGCAAGGCCACCGGCTACCCTATAGCTAAGGTCGCCGCAAAGATAGCTCTGGGTTACAACCTTGACGAGATTAAAAACGCTGTTACAGGCAAAACCTTTGCCTGCTTTGAGCCGGCTCTTGACTATATTGTTGCCAAAATACCCAAGTGGCCATTTGACAAGTTTGTCACAGCTGAGCGCAAGCTTGGTACTCAGATGAAGGCCACCGGCGAGGTCATGAGCATTAGCACTTGCTTTGAGGGCGCGCTGATGAAGGCTGTCCGCTCGTTGGAGCTTAATGTCTACAGCCTTGACCTTCCCGCATACAGGGACTTCACCGCTTCGCAGCTGCGTGACGAGCTAAAAAAGGTTGACGATATGCGACTGTTTGTTGTTGCGCAGGCGCTTAAGAAGGGCATTACCGTTGATGAGATAAATGCTATCACTCAGATTGACAAGTGGTTCCTCGGCAAGATAGATAATATAATGAAGCTTGAAGCTGCCCTTGGCAGCGAGGAGCTAACTCCTCGGCTGCTGGAAAAGGCAAAGGTATACGGCTTCTATGACAAGGTGATAGGGGAGATTACCGGCAATACTGATCGGGAGATCAAGGAACTTCGCAGGCAGTGGAACATACTCCCGGCCTACAAGATGGTTGACACCTGCGCCGCTGAGTTTGAGGCCGTGACCCCGTATTACTACTCCTGCTACGCCAGCGAGACTGAGGCCGATCCCTCAAGCGATCGTAAGAAGATACTTGTGCTTGGCAGCGGACCTATCCGCATCGGTCAGGGTATCGAGTTTGACTACTGTTCGGTACATGCCGTTTGGGCTCTCAGCAAGCTTGGGTACGAGACTATTATCGTAAACAACAACCCCGAAACCGTTTCCACAGACTTTGATATTTCCGACAAGCTGTATTTTGAGCCCCTTACCCCTGAAGATGTGGAAAACATCGTTGACGTTGAGCAGCCATACGGCGCCATAGTGCAGTTTGGCGGCCAGACAGCCATCAAACTGACCAAAGCCCTTAACGATATGGGCGTAAGGATCCTAGGCACTGACGCAAGGGATGTTGACCGTGCGGAGGATCGTGAGCTGTTTGACGAGGTGCTTGAAAAATGTAAGATCCGCCGCCCTCAGGGCCGCACCATTTTCACCTGTGAGGAGGCTATTGCGGCCGCAAATGAGATCGGCTATCCTGTGCTTGTACGTCCAAGCTATGTTCTGGGTGGACAGGGTATGGAGATCGCCTACAATGATAAGGACATTACGGTCTATATGGAGATCATCAACCGCAGCGTTCAGGAGCATCCCATCCTTGTTGATAAGTATGTGCACGGCAAGGAAGTGGAGGTTGACGCGGTATGCGATGGCAAGGATATCCTCATCCCCGGTGTTATGGAGCATCTGGAGCGTGCGGGCATCCACAGCGGTGACAGCATAAGCGTATATCCTTCCCAGACCATAAGCCGTAATGATAAGGAAACCATTATCGAATTTACCAAGAGCCTTGCAACCGAGCTTAATATCGTTGGACTCATAAATATTCAGTTCATCGTAGCGGAGGACGGCGTGTATGTTATCGAGGTCAATCCCCGGAGCAGCCGTACAGTACCCTATATCAGCAAGGTCACCAATGTGCCTATCGTAGCTTTGGCAATACGCTGCATGCTGGGCGAGAACCTTAAGGATCTTGGCTATGGAACAGGTCTTCATCAAGAGGCGGACTACGTTGCCGTTAAGATGCCCGTGTTCAGCTTTGAAAAGCTCCACGATGTAGACACCTCTCTCGGGCCGGAAATGAAGTCCACCGGCGAGGTGCTGGGTATTGCCCCCACCTTCCATGAGGCGCTGTACAAGTCGTTTATTGCCAGCGGAATGAGAATTCCTGAGCTTGGCAATATGCTTATCACTGTACGCGACACTGATAAGGAAGAGGTTTGTCAAATCGCAAAGGACTTTTCGGAATACGGTTTTGGCATTTATGCCACCGGCGGCACCTGCGACTACCTTAAGAGCAAGGGCATACGTGTCCGTCGGGTCAACAAGATCGCTGAAGGCTCACCGGATATCCTTGACCTTATCAGCGGCGGCGGAGTTGACCTTGTGGTCAACACTCCAACCAGAGGACGCCAGCACAACCGCGACGGATTCAAGATACGCCGTACCAGCGTGGAACGCAGCGTTCCCTGCATGACCAGCCTTGACACGGCTAAGGCTCTGCTTACCGCCATTAAGCAAAAGGACAAAGGCGACTTGGGCATAGTTGATATTTCAACTATCTAATGAAAGAGCCGAATAATTCACACCTACGGCCAAAAAAAAACCTTGAGGGTGGAGTTCCCGCGGCTCAGTTAAAAAGCCCAAGATATATTATTTCAAAGAAAAAATGAGTGTAAGTCTGTGGGCTTACGCTCATTTTTTAATTCCCTATTGACAAATACCCCATGGGGGTATATAATAAGCGAAGAAGGAAAGGTGATGAAGGTGGATGAATGTCATTGCGGTAAAAAAATAAAGGAGCGTTCTCCCGAGGAATACCAAAAGCTCATAAACCGGCTCAGCCGGATTGAAGGACAGATCAGGGGAATAAAGGGCATGGTGGAAAAAAACGCATACTGTACTGATATACTTATGCAGTCCGCCGCCGTGGGCGCGGCTATCAATGCCTTTAACCGGGAGCTGCTGAGCGAGCATATTCGTACCTGTGTTGTCAGGGATATCCGGGACGGCAGGGATGATATAATCGACGAGCTCCTTGACACGCTACAAAGGCTTATGAAATAGGGGGATAACTATGCAGCAATATAATATTATTGGCATGAGCTGCGCCGCCTGTAGCGCCCGAGTGGAAAAGGCTGTTTCAGCAGTGCCGGGGGTCAGCTCATGTTCGGTCAGTCTGCTGACCAATTCCATGGGCGTTGAGGGATCCGCCGCTCCCGAGGCTATTGTGGCGGCAGTGAAGAATGCTGGCTACGGCGCGGAGCTGAAGGGTGCGGCCAAGCTCGCTACGGGAATTGATCCGCTTGAGGACAGGGAAACTCCCCTCCTCAAAAAGCGGCTGATTGCCTCCGTGGGCTTTTTGGCAGTACTGATGTACTTTTCCATGGGACATATGATGTGGGGCTGGCCGGTTCCGGCTTTTTTTGAAAAAAATTACGTGGCACAGGGACTGCTTCAGCTTGTTCTCACCGGGATAATAATGGTTATCAATCAAAAGTTCTTTGTCAGCGGCTTTAAGGGACTTATACACCGCTCACCCAATATGGATACCCTTGTGGCATTGGGTGCGGGGGCGTCTTTTGTTTACAGTCTTTACGCACTGTTCGCCATGACCGCCGCTCAGGCCCGGGGTGACATGGAGGGGGCCATGCACTGTATGCACGAGCTGTACTTTGAGTCCGCCGCCATGATACTTACCCTCATAACAGTTGGTAAAATGCTTGAGGCTCGATCCAAGGGCCGTACTACCGATGCTCTTAAGGGACTGATGCGCCTTTCACCCAAGACAGCTGTGATCCTCATGGACGGGGCGGAAGTTTCCGTACCCATTGAGCAAGTACAAAAGGGGGATACTTTCCTTGTGCGTCCAGGTGAAAGCATCCCCGTTGACGGTATTGTGCTGGAGGGGGAAAGCGCTGTCAATGAGTCGGCTCTCACCGGGGAAAGCGTCCCTGTTGACAAAACTCAGGGGGACAGAGTGTCAGCCGCCACCATAAATCAGTCCGGCTTCCTTCGCTGTCAGGCGGAGCGGGTGGGGGAGGACACCACACTTTCAAAGATCATCCAAATGGTCAGTGACGCCTCCGCCACAAAGGCTCCTATCGCCAAGATCGCAGACAAGGTGTCAGGAGTATTTGTACCTTCCGTTATTGCTATTGCCGCTGTTACGTTGGTAATATGGCTGCTTGCCGGACGGGGTGTAGGCTTTGCTTTGGCAAGGAGCATCTCTGTGCTGGTAATAAGCTGCCCCTGTGCGTTGGGCCTTGCCACACCTGTGGCTATAATGGTGGGCAGCGGCATGGGTGCCAAAAACGGCATACTGTTTAAAACCGCGGCGTCTCTTGAGACTGCGGGAAAGACACAGATAGTTGTCCTTGACAAGACCGGTACCATAACACTGGGCCGGCCCAAGGTTGCTGATATTATTCCCGCTGATGGCTTTTCGGAAAAATCTCTTTTAGAGCTTGCGTGTTCATTGGAAAGCAAAAGCGAGCACCCATTTGCAACCGCCATTATGGAAAAGTCGGAGCAAATGGGTATTAAACCCTATGAGATCACAGGCTTTGAGGCTCTTGCGGGCAGCGGTCTTTCCGCTATGAGAGACGGCAGTGTGCTTTTGGGCGGAAGCCTTAGGTTTATGACGAGTAAAATGCCCGTTTCACTACAAATTAAATCAAAATGCGACGCTCTTGCGGAGGAGGGTAAAACCCCCCTGCTGTTCGGCATCGGTGATCGACTTGCGGGATTAATAGCCGTGACTGACATGATCAAGGAGGACAGTCCCCGAGCCGTGGAAGAGCTGCGCAACATGGGCATAAGGGTGGTAATGCTTACCGGCGACAATCAGCGCACCGCTGACGCCATCGGCAAAAAGGCTGGAGTGGATCAGGTCATTGCCGGAGTGCTCCCGGCCGGAAAGGAAAGCGTTGTCCGCTCGCTAATGCGAAAGGGCAAGGTGGCAATGGTTGGTGACGGCATCAATGACGCTCCCGCCTTGACCAGCGCGGACACCGGCATTGCTATAGGCGCAGGCGCTGATGTGGCAATTGACGCGGCGGATATCGTGCTGGTAAAAAGCCGCCTCAGCGACGTCCCGGCGGCAATACGCCTCAGCCGGGCTACGCTCAAAAATATAAGAGAAAACCTTTTCTGGGCCTTTATATACAATGTGATAGGCATTCCCTTGGCGGCCGGGGCATGGATACATTTTGGTCTTACACTTAATCCCATGTTTGGTGCAGCGGCAATGAGCTTGTCGAGCTTTTGCGTTGTTTCAAACGCTTTGCGGCTCAATCTGTTTAAGGTACACAGCAGTGCAAAGGACAGGCGGACAAAGCATGAGATTAAGGATTTAGGAATAATAAATAAAAATGAAAGAGAGGATAATTCAATGAAAAAGACACTTAAAATCGAAGGAATGATGTGCGGCCACTGTGAAGCTACAGTAAGGAAGGCTCTTGAGGAGCTGGACGCGGTGGAGAGCGCAGTCGTCAGCCATACCGATGGAACAGCGGATGTGACTCTTAAGTCTGAAATTTCCGATGCCGAGCTGAAAAAGGTCGTTGAGGAAAAGGGCTACAAGGTAATAGGCTGATTGGCCATGCTGAACTGCTGAAAATGAAATAATTAAGGAACCTCTGATCGAGCCTGATGGCTGTTAAGAGGTTCCTTGTTTTATGCAATGTGCAATTTATGCGCTTACAGCGGCTTTGCCAAGCGCGCTGCAGGCCGCAGTCGCTTCATCGTCGGGGGCGTCGTTTGCAATAACGCTTTCACACACTAAGCTTGCTCCGGCGGCGTTTACCCGCTCTTCCCAAGAGCGCATCCATTCGCCGTCGCCCCAGCCGTAGGAGCCGAAAAGCGCTACCTTTTTACCGGACAAACGACCTTCAAGCTCCGCAAAGAACGGTTCAAATTCACTCTCCTCCAAAACTTCGGCGCCCATAGCAGGGCAGCCTAAAATCAGAGTATCATATCCGCCAGCCTCCTCCGGCGTTATTTCCGACACAGTAAAAAACTGCGTTTCGCTGTTTGCCTCTTTTGCGCCGTCCAGCACCGCCATTGCCATGGCTTCGGTATTGCCTGTGCCGCTCCAATAAATTATTGCTGCTTTACTCATTATGTAAAAGCCTCCTTAAAAAATATTTAATTAACAGGCTGTGCCTGATAACTTGTTACGCTGCGCAGAAAATCTGCGCCAATGTTTTGCCGCTTGACAGGCGTTTTAACACGGCGTTTGTGCAGATTTTGTATCTGTTGAATAATTCCCGCGCCTCTTTTTCATTGTGATAAACCTTCCAATTGCCTGTAAATAAGCACGTTTCATTGTTAATAAATCCGTATATATCCTTTAGCGGATAACCGAGAAAAGCGCCTATTTCGTGGGGAAAATCATGCCTGACTTTTAGGCGTTTTTTAAGAAAAGACAGGTATGCATCAAGGTTAAATTCTCCCGGATAGCCCAAGGCCTGTAGAAAGTCTAAAAATTCATCTTTTTGAAGATACTGCTCTAATTTTTTTCTTCTGTAAACCATTATAAGCGCTCGATTGCTACATTCGCAAAGTACCTCAAAGTAAATATCTCTTGGGTTAAGTTCCATGTTCAGACGGCTTATTCCCGCTGATATATCCGGAATTTTATCCTTGTAGCATGCAACAATATTTGCCGGTTTTATTCCGGCCAATGCCGGGGCACAATGATAGGCGATCGTTTTTTCAAGCATGAAATATCCTCCAGCGATTAAAGTTAGACTTAACTAACACAAACACAAAATATCTGCGAAAATTATACTGTCTGAAAGTAATCCGTCAAGGCCTTGTTTAATGCGCAGGCGCTTGAGGAATTACAGTGCTTTATGGTTGCGCCTACCTTTTCCGCCTGCTGGGATGCCGCTAACAGCATTTTATGGGCCACTGTTTTTGTAAACACAATTACAATATCCGGATTTCCTATTTTGTTTTTAAAATCCGCCGGACATTGGGTAAATACTTTGCATTTACAGCCATATTTTTTGCATATTTCCTTGTATTGACAGTGCATCCTGTCATGTCCGCCTACTATCACAATACTCATTGTTTATTCCTCCATATTGCGGAATTGAATTTGTACCATTTAGGTTAGCTACAACTAACACATATTAGTTTATCACAACTAACTTTCATTGTCAATACTAATTTAAAAAAATTTCTGTTTTCCGCAATATGGAAGCGAAATTTCGGGGAAGCACTGATTTATTCACGCCTATGGGTTAGAAACAACCATTGACGGTTAATTTCCCCACCAATCAGCATTTTAGAATTACCCGGCACTTTATTAGTTACAATTTCCAATTGTTGCTTTGAGCTTGCAGCATGGTCATATGCCTGTAAATTCCGTCTTGCTTAGCAAGCTCATCGGGCGAGCCTTGTTCCTTAACAACGCCATCGGCAAGGACAACGACCTTATCCGCACCGCTGACAGTCCGCATACGGTGGGCTATAATAAGCACGGTTTTGTCCTTTATAAGCCTTGACAGCGCAGCTTGAATAAGGGTCTCGTTTTCAACATCAAGGGACGCAGTTGCTTCATCAAGCAAAATGATCGGCGCGTCCTTCAAAAAAGCCCTTGCTATGGAAATCCTCTGACGCTCGCCGCCTGACAGCTCACAGCCGTTTTCGCCTATCATACTGTTGTAGCCGTCTGGGAGCTTATTCACAAATTCATCGCAGTTAGCTAAGTGTGCCGCGGTCATCACTTCTTGGTCCGTGGCGTCTTTTTTGCCGATGCGTATATTTTCCATGACCGTATTATTAAACAGGGTAACATCCTGAAATACAATAGAATAAATCGACATCAATGTTTCCGGATCGATTTTGGATATATCCGCGCCGCCAACGGTGATCTTTCCTTTGCTTATATCCCAAAAACGCGCGGCAAGTCTTGACACGGTGGTCTTACCGCCGCCGGACGGCCCCACAAGTGCGGTCACTTCGCCCTGCTTTGCTGTAAACGAAACATTTTTAAGTACGGTTTCTCCGCTGTTATACGCAAAACCTACATTATCGAATACAATATCATAGCCCTTGCTGTCAATTTTAGCTATACCCGTCTGAACAGGATGATCAAGTATTTCATTCATGCGGTCAATATTCGTTCTTGTGGATATTACCGCCGCGAGGTTTTGCAGCGCTCCTTCAAGAGGTTCGTACAGCCTTGAGGCCACAAGCAGGAACATAAAGAACAATGGGACACTGACAGTACCCTGTATGAGCAGTATTGAGCCCACAAGAGCTACAGTGGCAATGCCAAGCTTTAAAATAAGACTTGCGCTGACTACAAATAAAGCAGTTCCAAGCTCCGATTTTATTTTGCGGCTTTCAACCGCTTTGATTTTTTTGTCTAAGCCTTTAAGATACAATTTTTCCGCATTGTTGGATTTTAAATCACGCAAGGCCTCGACGCACTCCTGAACACCTTCTTCAAGGTCTATTTTCGCTTTCATCTGCTTTTTATTAAAATAATTCTGTACCCTTGCGGAAAATACTACAATCGCAAACGCAATAGGCAGTACCCACACTGCGGCAATAGCCATACGCCAGTCGAATGAAAACAGACTGACTGCTATCAGAAGCGTTGATATAATCGAACCTATAAGCTCCGGAACATAGTGGGAAAACGCAGTTTCCAGCGTTGCGCAGTCTCCCATAATTGAGGTCGTTAAATCGGCTAAATCTTTTTTGCCGAAAAAGGACAACGGAATTTTTCTGAGCTTTTCCGCAAGGGAAATTCTCCGTACTCCGCTTTCAACATATGTCGCAAGGTATGTTCCGTCATACTGAAGCCTCGTTACAGCGAATATCAGCAGTAGGCAGCCGATGCTTTCCGCTATGTACAGGACGGCTTTTTCGCCGCTTATGCCGCCGCTGAGCATATCACATACAAAGTAGTACAAAATCCCTACAGGAAGCATAAACGAAATGTTTTGAACCGCACAGGCTATACACCCTTTTATAAGATCCTTTGCACCCTGCTCGGACAG
>CAYTWZ010000043.1:0-2333 GCA_964442035.1 uncultured Oscillospiraceae bacterium | reverse complement strand
ACAAGAACCTCATTGTCAGGGTCTGCAAAGGCTGTAGCCTCGTCAAGTATTATGATAGGCGCATCCTTTAATACTGCCCTTGCAATTGCTATTCTTTGCTGTTCGCCCCCTGACAGATATACGCCCTTTGTTCCGATAACAGTGTCAACGCCGTTGGGAAACTTTTGTATAATATCCTCACACTGGGCGGCCTTGAGTGCGCCCATGACCTCCTGCCTTGACGCATTTGGCTTTGCAAGGCGCACGTTTTCCAAAATCGATGCTTTTATCAGCCTGCTGTTTTGAAAAACAAACGACACTGTATTCATCAAATCCTCTTTTTTTAGGCTCTTTATATCCACACCGCCTATAAGCACACGTCCAAATTGCGGGTCAAAAAACCGTGATATTATATTTGCCACCGTTGTTTTACCCCCGCCGGACGGCCCCACAAACGCGACTGTCTGTCCCGGCCTAATCGTGAGGGATATATTATGTATTGCGTCCTTTACTCCGTCGTAGCTGTAGCTGACGTTTTCCAACACAACGGAATTGTCCCGGGACTTTTCATAGCCTGAAGCCTCCGTCAGAGGCTTCATCTCAAGCACGCTGTCGACTCTTTGTATTGCGTCATTGACGATCATGCCGTCCTCGCTCATAAACATGATTTTTGTAAGTGTAGTGGATATAACGGGCGTTATTATTACATAAAACAGCAAGTTAAGCAAAAGCTCTTTTGTAACACCGCCGTGAGCTAATATAATTCCCCCTGCGATAAGAAACGCAAATACCGCATTTATCGCCGTTGTATAAAACATCATAGGCAGACGCAGGTCTTTTGTGTATGCGATCGCCCATTTTTCGTAATAATCAATAGAGCCTTTGAAGCGTTTAAATGAAAACACTGTCTGACCAAAGGTTTTTACAACGGGAACACCTCTGACATATTCGACCGCCTCATTGGACATATCCGCAAGGGCGTCCTGATACTCCTTCATGCTCTGCTCCATTTCTTTGCCTGTCATTTTACCCATTATCAAAAATCCAAGAATAACGGGAATAAGACTCAGCAGCCCAAGTCTCCAATCAAAAGTGAGCAGCAAGGCTAAAAGCCCGATGGGAGTTGCTATAGCGCCGGCCTTATCCGGAAGTCTGTGCGCAAGATAGGTTTCCGTTGCCGCGCTTGAGTCGAGAACGATCTTACGCAACTTGCCGCTCCCGACGCTTTCGGCGGCCCCAAGGGGCAGCTTTGCAATGTGAGCCATGCAGTGGCGTTGCATATTTGCGGCAATACGGAATGCGGATAAGTGTGAGCACATAAGACCGCAGATATACACCAGCATTGACACAGCGGCGAATATGACGGCCAGCCAACCGTAATTAGTCAGGCTCTGCGCCTTACTGAAATCCGGTGCAGCATTTAATACCTCACTGATGATCTTCCATATGTAAATAAATGGAACGAGGGCCAGCAGTGCGCTCAGCGCGGACAATGCCCATGAAGCATAGGTCAGGAATTTATGCCCTCCCGCATACTGCATAAGCCGTGATAGATTGC
Source organism: uncultured Oscillospiraceae bacterium (assembly GCA_964442035.1). Taxonomy (GTDB): domain Bacteria; phylum Bacillota; class Clostridia; order UMGS1883; family UMGS1883; genus JAFLUQ01. The sequence continues at coordinate 796 of CAYTWZ010000043.1, read as the reverse complement.
TTCGCTTTTTCAAAGTAATACCTCCTCAAAACTGTTAGTTAAGACTAACACAATATTAAAATTAAAAGGGCATTAAAACCCCATAATTTTCTGCCATCCGGCAGTATAAAATGTGCGCAGGTCATTGAGATACTCTTTTGCGTCCGCAAGGGGCATTTTATGAATTATCATTTCAAAATATGCCGACAGCATTCCGCTAATAATAATATGCTCAAGACTTGGATTTATCAGTCTGCTTTCCCGGCCGATGGATCTCAGCACATCGTTAAATTTGTGGGTGGAGTCGATCTCGATCTCCACCATGTCGTGAATGAAATTTTCGTACCGGGTGCCCTCGCTGCAGGTTAGTATAAGCTTAAATTCGTCTGAATGCTTGTAGGAATATTCAAGAATTTCCTCCATACATTGTCCCGATATCTCGCTCATACACTCAATCTGCTTTTCGGGCGGCAGCTTTGCGAAATCCTCCTGAGCTTTTTTGTAGGCAGACATAGCATAGTCAGCTTGCTTGCCTACAATAGCGTCAAACAACTCCTCTTTGCTTTTGTAATAGCCGTAAAACGCGCCTGTCGTCACATTCGCGGTTTTTACGATATTACGAAGCGATGCCCCACGAAATCCCTTTTCAAGAAATTCCGCCTTTGCTGCTGTCATTATAGCTTCAAGCGTTGTTTTTTCGCTTTCGCTCATAGTCTGACCTCCTGTGTAACGATGTTCAATAAGGGCTGAAAGCCCGTCATGAGGCGTTCTCGGTGGGAGATCAATCTCCCACCGAAAAACGAAAGGGTCGCCCGCC
>CAYTWZ010000042.1:0-15029 GCA_964442035.1 uncultured Oscillospiraceae bacterium | reverse complement strand
GGCAGGCTCATTATGGAAGTAATGAAAAACACCCGATTGTTCTGCAGCACACCGGATATGATGTATGCCACCACCACAAACAGCAGGCTTGGCAGCATCACATATGTTATATTGAGCGCAAGACCAAAGTTTTCCTCGCTTACGCCGGGTACCAGCAGCCTTGTAAGGGGTCTGGCCAGCGCATACAACACTCCCGTGGCCGCCAGCAGTATCAGGCTCGTCCGTCGGATGAACCCGGCCACAAATGCCTTTTTGTTAAGAGCGTTTTCACCCCGGTTCATCTGCTTGATGACCAGCGTCTGCATTGCTGTTCCTATGCCTGTAAACACAAGGTTGACCACCGTAAAAATATTAAAGTAAATGTCAGTAAGCTCCGTGGCTCCAAACACCTTGGCAAAAATAATATCCCTGAAAAACCCAAGACCCTTAGCCAGCAGTATTCCAACCACCATAAAAACATAAGACGCCAGGCTCAAATTCATCACTTCCCACAGTTGTATAATTGTATTATACAGCAGAAATAAAATTTAGTCAACATTTTTTTACACATAGCGGGAAAATCCATCTACTCATACTTAGCTTATCAAACAATTAATAATTTGCTAATAATTTACCTGTTGCCTTTTTACCGGCATTGATGTAAAATATACAGTAGATACACTGCCGGAAAGGGGTTTTTGCAATGAAAAAAATCATATCCGCCCTTATGGCGGCTCTGATACTGTTTGTTCCTACCGCCTACGGAGCAATATATACATATGACGTCACCACGCCGGTTACCGATGGAGTGACGCTGAGGCAAATCAAAAAATTCTTCGGCGACAGCTGGCTCAACGTCACTGTCGTCAGGGCTGACCTGACTGATCCTCACATCAGCCTGAGCCTGCTAAAGGGTGCCGGGGCCGACAGCCTTACCAGCATGGCTGCCTTGACTGACGGGCGGGAGGACGTGCTTGCTGCCACAAACGCGGACTTCTTTGACAATACTCAGCCCCAGTACTCTCAGGGCTTCTCCCTCGGCGTCGAAATTCAGGACGGAACACTGCTCCAATCCCAGATCAGCGAGGATATGGCCGCCGCCTTCTATGACGGAGAAAGACTTGTTTTTGATTATATGACAATGTCCATAACTATCACCGCCCCAAACGGTGAAACTCATCAGGTAAAGCACCTTAACAAGCACACCGACTATTACGGCGAGCTGCTGATGTACACATCCGATTGGAACAACGGTTTCTCCCCCGCGCCGGGAGGTGAGGTGGTGGAGGTCGTAGTCGAGGACAACAAGATCACCGAATTTCGCCGCGGTCAGCCCTCCGTTATCATACCGAAAAACGGGTATGTATTAGTTGTAAGTGAGGGCAGCGATATGTTCCTTGCAAATAACTTTGCCGTAGGGGACACTGTCACCTTAGATATAACCTCCGTTCCTGATTTTGACGGCATTGCCACCGCATTCGGCGGCGGGACCATGCTGCTTAAGGACGGAGCAAAGACCCGGATCACCCATCAGGTGTCCGGACTTCAGCCAAGAACCTGCATAGGCGCCAGCGGCGATGGCTCCGCTGTCTACCTTATCACTGTGGACGGCAGACAGTACGCTTCTAAGGGCGCTACCCTTGACGAACTGGCGGACATTGCCCTTGAGGTCGGTTGCACTGATGCCCTCAACCTTGATGGAGGCGGCTCCACAAGAATGCTTGGACGCACTTTCTGGGACGATGAGCTTAAGGTGCTCAACCTTCCCACGGAAAACCGCAAGGTAATCAATGCCGCAGCCATTACCACCGACGCCCCTGCCGGTGAAGCAGTGGGCGTAGAGATCAGAACCCAGACCCAAGCAATTATTGTTGGGGACAGCGTGACTGTGGAAAGCCGCCTTAAGGACGCAAACGGTACCGCGACCATGCAGGCGGACGGGGAAATACAATGGGGCCTTGAAGGGGTGGATGGGGATATTACCGGCGGAGTATTCCGTCCCGTCTCAGCAGGGACGGCCAAAATAACCGCGGAATACAAGGGTCATATATCTGACCCGGTATATATCAGCGTATCCGACAGGGCGAGTTCCATTGCCCTCCCTCAGGAGATAAGTCTTGAGCGGGGTCAGACATACATTCTTTCCCCCTCGGTGCACGATCAGGACTTCGACGCATGGGTGAGCGACATTTCACTTCTCAGCCCAAGCCTTACAGGCACAGGGGCGGAGCTTAACGGGAACACCGTTACAGCGGTGGCCGATGGCTACAGCGTGCTGGAGGTAAAATTCGGCGGGGCAAGCTCCTATATGCTCATCAGATCCGGCGTTCCTGAGGGGCAGGCTCCGTCTGTTCCGGCAAACGTATACTCTGACAGCTCCGCCGGGAAGCTTCTTGACGCCAGCAGCTTCAGTGTGTTTGCCTACACGGCTCAGCCAAACACACTGTTCCAAAATATGCTGTACCGCCGCGGCATTAAGAGCATATCCGGCTCCGACAGCTACGGCTTCCTCGGTACATATGACCCTGACCGCCTCCCCACCGGCCTCAGAACACCCATCTGTGCTAACAACTACAGCGCATATAACAAGGGCTTTGCCCTGATAATATCCCTCCCCTCCTCAGGAAAGCTCAGCGGGGACAACTGGAAATCAATGGCTCAGACAATTGAAGCTTCAAATCCTAACAATATAATCATCCTTTCCGACGTCCAGCCCTCCGGCCGCGTGGATAACGATACAGAGGTTTTCTACGACTATTTTGAAAAGCTCACCTCAGACAAAAACATATTTATCGTTACGCCCGGACGGGACAGCAGCGCCTATACCAACGGCGGCATACACTATATAACCCTTCGTGACGCTTCCCGGTATACAGGCATTACCAACGCAATGGACTCCGCGCAGATGCTGACCTTTACCGTAAACGGCAGCAGTTGTATGTATTCCTTTGAGAATATCTTTTAAAGCTGAAAAGCACTGAGAAAGGGCTGCGGCAAGCGGTTTCTTAACCACTTGCCGCAGCCCCCTGCCAAACAAATGGGTCACCGCAATTGCAGTGACCCATTTTTGAATTTGTTTAAACTGATGCAAATTCAGGATATATTGAAGAATATGTTTCACGAAGCTCTTGGGACTCCGCGATATCCTCATACTCGTACAGAATATAGGATTCGCTTATTCTCAGACTTATCTGGCCGTTTGTACCCTGACGGCGGGTAAGGATCAGCTGGCCCTCGGAAATAGCGCCTGTACCGACATTATCTACATCGATAATATAGCCCCTGTTGTCATAAACAAGTCTGTAGCAGTCACCCTCCAAAGGCTCGTCTGTCAGATAAGAGCTTGCTCCATACTGCACATTGATTGTAGAGAAATATTTAAGCGTATCGATCTGTGTTACACGGCCAATGTAGTACATCTGACGCTCACTGTAATAACCCCAGATATCCGAAAGTCCAATGGGATACTTATACTTGTGATCCGGGTTCTTACCGCCCTCAAGCTCGTTTCCTACAGGATCGTTCCATGTATTATTTGAAAGGATACCCTGAATAATACCGATCTTGCCGTCAAGCTTCACAAACCTTACCATATCGCCGCGACGCCACATTGTAGTGCCCGAACGGTAAAGGGCGTTTTCGTAATCCTCGTGGAAGTCGATATACTTCAGTGAACCGCCCTCCCAGTACATAAGCCTATATATAGTATCGTCATCCTCATAACGCTCAACTATGCGGTCTACAATCCTTATCTTGTCGTAAAGGCAGGAGCTTCTGAAGTCAAGGCTTGTGGTGCCTTCAGCGTCATAATCGTCATAGAAAACCGCAAAATCAGCGTATTTCTTGTTGCCTACATAGTAGAAATATGCCTCGTAATACTGGAAGTATTCATTGTTCCACATTGAAGCGGGAGTAGATACCCAGAAAATCTGGCTGTCATCTGTCTTGGTGTAGTTATCCGACGAGAACATTACTACCGTTCCGTCCGTTACATAGACCTTATTGTCGCTTCTGTGGAAGCAGTGATACTTTGTGGAATAATAAAGGCTGTCATTGTAATTGCTACCGGATCTGCCGCGTTTTACCACACAGCGGATTTCGTAGTCACTGTCAACATCAGCAGCACTCGTTTCACTGCCGACAGTCGTACCGTCCGAGGTGATTATCTCGGAAATCTCGCCCTTGGCATTGGTTTTGTAAAGGAATCCCGCCTTAGAAGGATCGGCAATTATCTTATCGCATTTTGCCGTATCATCTGTACGAATACCAAACAGGGGATCGGAAGTAGCGGAGATCATGTTGAACACTTCTGTGCCGGAATAAATTGTGCCATTCAACTTTACCTTGGATGCAAGGCTGAACTCGCCAAAGGTTCCGTCCGCTTTCATTATTTTGATAACATTGCCGCCCTCCATAAGAGTACCCTTATTGTAGGAGATATACAAGCCAATGTTCCTGCTAAGCTTCTGCTCGCCGTCAAAACCGGCAATACGTCCGTCATAGGAAAGGAAGAACGTACCGCTGTCGCCTACAGCCATGGCGTTGTCGTTTTTCATATAGCCGATAACGTCATACTTCTTATCGTTGATAACATAGTAACCATCACTCGTGATCGATGTAATCGAGCCTGTAACACTGTCGTTGGAGACAATAGCGGTTCTTACTGTGCTTTCATCATCTTTGCTGACCGCGACACTCAAAACAGTGTTTTTTGTGATTGTATCAAAGCTTACCCGATTGCCGTTGGCATCAATAAGCTTAACGGTGTAATCATCATTGTCCTCCTCCAGCTTTACCGACCTAAGGCCTGTGGTATAAGCGGGATAAGCAGCCACATTGCCTGTCGCGGAAGACGAACTGAGTACCAGCATAATGTCATAATCAAGAATATCCACAACATCATATACGCCGTCCTTATCGTTATCGATAAGAGTAAGCTGTCCGTAATCGGGATTAAAATCGTCAAGAGTAAAATCCGTATATGCAACGCCGTTGTAAATTACAAGAGGTGTGATGCTGACTTTTACGGATCTGGTATTCTTGTCAGTGTCATTTCTCCAGTAATTTATCAAATATCTGGTAGAGGTGATCTCAACGTTGTCAATATCCTCAGCATTGATAACAATATAGTCGTTTTTGCTTGACTCCACCTTGTAGGAAATTACGAGAGGATATTCGGTACTGTCATCATCAATGACGTACATGGTAACATAGTATCCAAGATATTCGTCAATATTGGTGGCTCCTACTTCGTAGATTTCGCCGCCAACCATTACCTCCCCTTCCCTTAGGGAAGACTCGCCGTTAAGGGCGGTACGCTCGTTTTCCTGCACTATGCCGCGAACCTTTTTTACATCAAAGTATGTATTAAGTATGTTTTTTCCCTCAACTATTTCGTAGGTAACATCATTGGAATTGCCGGAATATTTTGTCGCGATCATCATATCAACCGTAAGAGCGTTGTATACGATCTTGGCAACATCGCCCCTTGTGATGTAAGAGCCTACCGTAAGGCCGACTCCTGATGTAAGCTTAAGGTCGGAAGCTACCTGCAAGTAGCCGCTTGGATATCCGCCGGAGGCCACAGCGTAATAGTCATACCCCACTGCGCCTACTATCATCTTAACTGCCTGTTCATAGGTGACCGGATCATCGGGATAAAAATATCCGTCCTCATAACCGTCAATTATGCCAAGGCTACGGGCGTAAGCCACAGCGGCGGCCGCGGGATGTCCGTCCATATCCTTGTACTGAACCTCATCAATGGAAACCTCGGTACCGTAATCCGTGATACCACGCATACGTAAAGCTACCTCGGCCATTTCGGCACGGGTAATTGTCGCATAGGGATGAAAGCTGCCGTCAGTATAGCCGCTCATAATGTTTAATGCCCGCAAAATACTCACAGGCGTCTCATAACCCGTACCGTCTATATCAGAATAGCCGGTCTGTCCCTGAGCGGCAAAAGCAATGCTGCATACCGACAGGAGCATTGTCAAGGCTATGATTATGCTCAGAAATCTTTTCATTGCTATGTAAACCCTCTTTCTTAATTATTGGTGACTCTTGATGTTATTTATAACAACGGCCGCCTGAGCCCTGCTTGCGTAATCCTTGGGCGAGAACTTACCGTCGTTGCCGCTCATAACACCGATGTTTGTAAGTGCGGTAACCGCTTCTATAGAATAATCGGAAAGAGTTGACATATCCGAATAGAGATTGGTATTTGCGGAAGTACTCATCTTCACCCCGGCCTTTACAGCAGCGCGGTATACCAATGTTGCCATTTCCTCACGTGTAACATAATCGCCAAGACCAAAGGTGCCGTCGCCGCGACCTGTGGTGATACCGGCCGCCTGAGCGCTGGCTACATAAATGTAGTACCAAGCGGTTTTATCCGTCACATCCGTAAATGTGCACTCGGCTCTGTGATCAGCAAGATTAAAGGTATTTACAAGAAGCTTCATAAATTCTTCTCTTGTAAGGTATCTTTCGGGCGCGAACTTCTTTTCTCCCGTACCGTTTACTATGCCGTCCTCGGTGAGCGCAAGAACAGCTGAAGACGCCCACTCATATCCGGCCATATCGTCATAATAGTCGGTGATAAGCTTCTTTTTCTGAAGGGGATCGGAACGTACTGTACTGGTTGAAATAGTTGTAGTCTTATTGCTGCTGCTTGAAGAACTACCTGAACTGCCTGAACTGCTACCGCTGCTTCCGCTGCCGGACTGGTCATCATTATATTTGTCGACAGCATATTTGTAGGAACGCTCCCACGCGGCATTAAACTCATCAAGGTTCTTAACGGGCAGCTTTTCTGCGTCCTTAACATTCTTAAATGTGCTGTCAGAAGCCTTCATCGCCTTACCGAAGTATTCCTTGATGGACGTTTTGGAATTGATCTTCTTGATCTCGTCCTCGTCCGCACCGAAGAAATCATTATATTTCTTTACCTCGCTGGCAATCTCAAGATAGCCGACCTCATTGATTCGCTGAAGCATAAGGGTGCTTTCAAGGCATGCTTTGATGCCGTTAAGGGAGGGTTCATATCCGTCCTGTGCGCGAAGCACTGAGAAGAATCCGCTGGCATCGCCGATTTTTACGAAGCGTTCATCGGTTATATCGAGATCAATAAGATCCGCATAGGTCGTGAATACCTCGCTCAGACTGATCGCCAAGGCATCCTTGCTGAGCTCTTCACTGTCAGCGTATACTACCACAAAGGCCTCGTTGGCAAGCTCGCCGAACTTAGCCATATCAATTTCCTGATCTCCACGATGGTCGATTATGTATTGAGCAAACTTAAGTTTGTCGGTATTTCCGAGTTTAGAATAAAATCTGTTTGAGGAGCCGGATATATCAAGCGCCATAGAACTGGAATTGAGCGCTTTAACTATGCCCTCGGCGCTGGCGTTTTCTCCGTTAAGGCTGTTCATCAGGTTTACACGATCCTGATAACCCATGTATACAAAATCTTTGGAAACAGCCTTTACCGCGTCCGTTGTGCCGACAGTCACGGTGTAATTGCCGCTTGAAAGGGTGTCCGGCATTTTTACATCTACCTGCGCGCTGGCTCCTTCAGCCTGTGAATACGCAAGGGCAACCGCGTTGGCAAGATTTGCTTCCTTGCCTTTTACGGTAACAATAGAAAGCAAATGCTGAGGATATGAGCTTGCGCCGCTAAGGGTAACTTGAGCGGATACTGTATCCTCCACCACCGTGCAATCCGATACAGTGAGGGTAATATCAGCCGCAAAAGCCGCAGGCATCATGGCAAGCGTCATAGCCAGCGCCACAACCGCCGCGAAAATACGCTTAACGGAAATATATTTCTTGTTCATTATATTTTCCTTCCTTTCTATCGGCTTATTGCTTACCGTATACTACCGCCGCGTTTGTGCTTGAAGCCTTACCGTAAATATAGAATGGGTTGCTGGGTGAGCACAGGTACGCAACATAAGAATATGCCGAAACGTCTTCCCCTTCGGGAACCGTAAATCTAATTTCAACAGTTCCGCGTCCAGGGCTAAGGTTACCGTCCGCAAGAGCGCCCACACGGCTGTTAACGTCCTTGGTGTAGATTTTTACAAGCTTGCCGTCCTTAAACAGAGCAACTACGCCTCTAAGCGCGACAACGCTTGTAAAATTGTTTTCATATCTGATAATGTGGCTGTACTCGCCGGGAGCCGGAATTTCATCATACTCATTCCAGTCATCATCCTCCATGGAATGACCGGTCACTTCGATGGCCTCGACTTCTTCCACCTCATAGATTACAAAATCGTCAATATATATGGGATCATTGCTGCCCACATTTGTCAGGTAGGCAAGCCTATCCTCGCCGGTACCTGCCCCGTTGAACACGCACATATCCTGCTGCCAGCCGCCTGTCTTGGTGACGGTACGGCCCAGTTCATTGTTGTGAGAGCTGCCCGTAGCTATATCAATAGCCCCGGCCAGATGGCGCTGGTTGTCATCAAATACGGCGTCGCCGGTAAGCTTAAACCACGCGGAATAGACATACAGCTTGTTGCTTTCAAAGGATCTTCTCCAGATAAGGATGTTGCCGGGATCGATACGTACGCTTCCGAGAGCGTCATGTCCCTCTGTTGTCACATATGTGGGCGAACTTGAGGAAAAGTTGAAGCTTTCGGTTCTGCTGCTATTGCTGTCATCCGTGATTCCGGGGTCAGTATCAAAGGTACCGTCTGTAACGAAGCTTACCGCGTTCTCACTGACCTTAAAAACGCGCCCATTGTAGGAAATATACTTTCCGGGAGCCACAGTCTGGCCAACCTCATCCTCCGTAGCTTCAAGCCCGACATCGCCAAGCTCCTCGCTGACAGCCAGCTGGTCAGGCGCGTCCTTAAAGTCAAGCACCATTTCCAAGTCTTCCTCTGCATAAGGCACTATGGCAAAAGAGTTGAGCGCTAATGCAGCAGCAAGAATCGCAATGACTAATTTTGTTTTGTTTCTTCTCACCGAGAGTCCCTCCTAAAATACAAATTTGGATTGAATTTAACGAAGCGTTCACATTTTGGTAATGCTCTATACACATTTTACAGCAAATTTAAAAAAAATGCAATAGAAATTTTTAAATTTTTTTGTTAAATCTGTGTAACAGCGCTATAACTTACAACTAAACGAAAGATATTCCACGGTTTTCTATAGGCGGACGATCCCTTCGTTTTTCGGCGGGAGTTCCTTTCCCCCGCTGAAACGCCCCATGATGGGCTTTCAGCCCCTATCAAACACACATATATTATACAATACAAAATCATTTATGTAAATAAGGTTTTTGTCAAATTGAGTGAAATTGTTAATTTTGTATAATTTATTATGTATTTTTTTGTACATATTTACATGTTGCGTTATGTAAATTACCCCATTCAGGCCATTATTTATGAAAAAGTCACGTTTTCGGGTCAAAAATTAAACATTATTTAACATTTACAACCGGATTATCCATTGTTTCCACTACTTACATGGAGAAATTCGGGAACTTTTGTGTTACTATGTTATTACAGCGTCAGGCTGCAAAAAAAAATGGCTAATCAAGAAAGGAGAAACATTTATGAGAAAGAAACAGCTTATTGCCATTCTGGCGGCAACGGCCGTGCTTGGACAGGGTGCGAGCGCCGCTTCCTATACGGCGCAAAAGGGCGACACCTATTGGCTTATAGCGCAAAAATACGGCGTGAGCCTGTCCGATCTGCTCAAGGCCAACAACAAGACGGAGAGCTCGATTCTTAATATCGGTGACACCGTCATTATCCCATCAGACTCAAACACATACACAGCGCAAAAGGGCGACACCTACTGGCTCATTGCGCAAAAATACGGCGTGAGCCTGTCCGATCTGCTCAAGGCCAACAACAAGACGGAGAGCTCGATTCTTAATATCGGTGACACCGTCATTATCCCATCAGGCTCAAACACATACACAGCGCAAAAGGGTGACACCTACTGGCTCATTGCGCAAAAATACGGCGTAAGCCTGTCCGACCTGCTCGAGGCCAACAACAAAACGGAGAGCTCAGTGCTTAATATCGGAGACACTGTAATCATCCCCTCAGGCAGCTCCTCCGAAAGCACCGAAGCATACATATCTTACACCACATATACGGTTCAAAGCGGCGATACCCTATGGAACATAGCCATTGAGTACGGCATTCCCTTTGACGAGCTGCTTAGCGTCAACGGTCTCACCGAAAACAGTACCGTGAACGTGGGCCGGGTACTGACCATACCAGTACATCATGTTCCCGTAAAATACGCCCCGGAAGGATATGGTGAGCTGCTGGACTGGTGGAGCGAGGCCCAGTACGTAATTCCCATAGGAGCCGAATTTACCGTCACTGACCTCGCCACAGGCAAAAGCTTCAGCGCAAAGCGCACCATAGGCTCCAATCACGCGGACTGCGAGCCTCTCACCGCCTCCGACACCGCCAACATGAAGGAAATATGGGGCGGCACCTTTAACTGGAGCAAACGGAGCGTAATTATTACATATAATGGAAGAAAAATCGCCGCCAGCGCAGCCGGAATGCTCCATGCGGGCAACGAATGGGCTCCGGGCGGAGTATGGACCGACTGGCGCAGCGATAACTACGGCGCTGGCATAAACTATGACTACGTAAAGGGCAACGACGCCAGCGGCCACTTTGATATACATTTTTATAATTCAACCAAGCACTCCGACGGACAATTAGACTCTGTTCATCAGGCCAACATATTGAAAGCAGCGGGGCAGGGCTAAGGCTGCCTAAGGCAGTATTCTGACCACAGTTCCCACAGGCACAATATCAAAAAGCGCTTCCACATCCTCGTTAAACATACGCACACAGCCATTTGAAACATTTTCCCCAATAGAGGACGGATCATTTGTTCCATGAATTCCGTATCCCCGGCGGCTCAATCCCAGCCAGCGGGTTCCGTAAGGACCCCCGGGATCGACCTGCTTGTTGACCACGGTAAAAACTCCCGTGGGCGTGGGCGTTTCCTCCTTGCCCGTAGCCACAACGTATTGTCGGAAAACATTTCCCCGTTTAAAAACGGTGAGCCGTTTTGCGTTTATGTTTATAATAATTTCCACCGGCGAAGGAGCCAGCGGGATACATATTATCTGTCCTACTGTCAGATTTTCCGGCACAATGCCTGGGTTGGCGGTAAGAAGCTCCCGTGTGGTGATCTCAAAGGCGGCGGCGATGCTGTTTACAGTGTCGCCGCTTCTTATTACATAAAAATTTTCATCCTCGCAGACGGGCGGGCGTCCCACAGGCTCGGCAATGCATATTCTCTGCCCCACTTGCAGGTTGTATGGGTCTATGTCCGGGTTGACATACTTAAGGACCTCCACCGTAGTATTAAATCTTTTGGCGATCAGCGCAAGGGTGTCTCCGGGGCGCAGCGAGTAAGGAAAAGTTCCAAACGGGCAGCTCCCACCCGTAGACCGGGCGGATCGCACGCATATCACCTGCCCAATGGCCAGATTTTCCGGATCAGCGTCAGGATTAAGGGCCATCAGCCGCTCAACTGACGTGCCTAACCGCCGGGCCACAGCCCCAAGGGTATCTCCCGCTTTTATAGTATAATATTCCAAGCATTCCAAATTCTAATCACCTCCGGAACATAATATGCGGGGGACTGAAAAAATAGTGCGTATCGGCCCGCACTATTTTTTCAGTCCCCTTAAGACCTATACTCCCATGTAATTTTCATCCTCCAAAAGATCCTGTCCGCTGTATGCCGCAACTGCCATACGGTCACAGCGCTCGTTTTCCGGATGTCCGGCGTGACCCTTAAGCCAAATAAAGCTCACCTTGTGTATTGCCATAAGTTCGAGTAACCTTTGCCAAAGATCCACGTTAAGCGCCGGTTTTCCGTCGGACTTTTTCCAGCCCTTTTTGCGCCATGAATACACCCAGCCCTTTGTCACCGCGTCTACCAGATATTTTGAGTCACTGGAAAGCTCCACCTCACAGGGCTCCTTCAGCGCTTCCAGCCCGGCAACGGCAGCCAGCAGCTCCATACGGTTGTTTGTGGTCAGACGGTAGCCCGCCGAAAGCTCCATTTCATGTCCGTTATACCGAAGTATTGCCCCATAGCCGCCCCTTCCCGGGTTGCCGCTGCAGGCCCCGTCTGTAAACAGTTCTACCTTTTTCATATGTCAAAAACCTGCCTTTTAATTTTATTCCCTGAGTCTGCACAATGCCTTTTTTTCGATCCTCGAAACATAGGAACGGCTGATGCCGAGGCGGCTTGCCACCTCCCGCTGTGTCAAGGGCTCCCCTCCCCCAAGCCCGTACCGGAGCAGAAGTATTTCCCTCTCACGGCGGGACAAAAGGTTTTTTATCTTTGAAAGCACGCTGCGAATAAGATTTTTCTTGTCGATTTCCTCGCAGATATCCTCGTTTTCCGCCTGAAGTATGTCAATAAGACTGACCTCGTTGCCGTCGTCGTCATGTCCAATGGGATCCTGCAGCGACACCTGCCCGGCATACTTTTTTTCCCTACGAAAGTGCATAAGTATCTCGTTGTCAATGCATCTGGAAACATAGCTTGCCAGCTTGCTGTTCTTTGTCCGGTCAAAGGTATTGATACCCTTGATAAGCCCGATCGTACCGATAGAGATAAGGTCATCGCCGTTAGATATATCAGCGTATTTTTTTACTATATGCGCCACAAGCCTGAGATTATGCTCGATCAAAACATTTTTGGCCTCCGGGTCTCCCCGATCCATCAGCATGATATATTTTTCCTCGTCCTCCTTGCTCAGCGGCCGTGGAAAACAGGTATCCTGTATCTGTCCTGACAGAAACATCCCGCCGAAAAGGCTCATCAAAAGCGAAAACAACATAGCAATACCTCCCTATAAGGTATACTATGCTCCGGCTTGCAAAAGGTTCCCGAATTTCGCGTCTGTTTTTTCAAGCCATATTAATAAGGAAAAAAGCTGGACGTCTTAATTAGTTATACCATTTATTGCACGGATTGTCAAGTGCCAATTCGGGAGCGTCAGCTTTCTGTTGTCAAGCTTTAATTTTCAAAGTAAATCAGGTTCAATCTCTACATGGGGCTCGGATTTACTTTGAAAAACCAAAGTCAGAGAATACCGGCAGCAAAAAAAATTTGCAAGAACTTGATTTTTGCAATAAAATGTGTTATAATATTTGCAAATAGATAAAAAATGTGAAAGATTGGCTGTGATAAAATGAGTAATATGCCTAAAATATGGGAAGAACTGATCAATTCCGAGGGCGGGCTGCCCATCGTAGTCCATTCCCTCCAGCGGATAATGGACGGGCGCTATCAGGTGGAAAACGACAGCGTCCACGATGAATTTGAGCTCGTATATGTCCAGCACGCATCCCGCGCCCACTTTGAGATCAACGGGAAGAGCGTCCCAATTCATAACCATGACATTCTCCTTATTAAGCCCCATATTCCACACAAGCTGGACATGGACGGCGACAATCCCTGCCAGTTCTGGATACTTAAATTCTGCTTCATCAAGAAAAACGAAAGCAAGATATCCTCTGTAAGTCTTAACGAGTTTCTGAGCTTTATTTCTGACACAGATACCAACGGATATTTTACCCTTTCCAGCATATACCGCAGCAATATTGTGAACGTAATGCAGCAGATCATGCAGGAGACCAAGGAGCCTGACGAGGCCAGTGAGTTTTTGAAAAGTCTGCTGATAATGGAGCTGTTCGTATGGTTGAGCCGCAGCCTCAAGGCTCAGTGGGAAAGCTCCCTGTCCACCAAGGGAGACAAGCTAAACGAGCTTTTGGAGGCGGCAAAAAACTTTATTCTCGAAAACTATTACACTGACATTTCCCTTGACGACATATCAAACTATGTCTATATATCCACAAGCCACTTTGCCCGTGCCTTCAAAAAGCACTACGGCATCAGTCCTATCCAGTTTCTGTTGAGCGTGCGCATCCAAAAGGCTAAGACTCTTTTAGAGGAAACAAACAAAAAGATCGGCGATATAGCTATTGAAGTGGGCTTCAGCGCACAGCAGCGCTTCAACGACATTTTCCGCAAGCAGATCGGGATGTCTCCCAGCGAGTACCGTCAGCACTATAAAGCGAGCATTACAAACGTCCCGTCCTAAGCCTCGGTTTCGTCACAGTTCGACATATTTTTCCAAAATATGTCGATAGCGTTCATAAAATTTTTACTTTTTTTGTCATTTACCTATTGACATTAGCTCTTTTTTGTTGTATAATGTAGACGAACCGAAAAGGAAAGCGGAATATCTTTGATAAAAGGATTTTTCCGCGAAACAACAAAATTTTTAGCGGAGGTATGCATTATGATAAGCCGTCATCTTGACGTTGTAGGACGCGTTGTTATCCCACAGGAAATGAGGGACAAGCTGAACATTACCCACAACACACTCATGGACATTACACTCAAAGGCAACAAAATCATTCTTACCAAATCAGGGGAAAGCTGTCTTGTATGCGGCAAAACCGGAAACATTCTTGAGGGCACTCAGGTATGCCGGGAATGCGCAAAGGTCATCGCGGACAAGCTTAATGAGGACTGATTTATTCGGCAAAGAATCGATACCCGCGGCAAATCAGATGGGCTGTAAAAATCTATCGCAAGGGCCGCATAAACGCGGCCCGAAGCCCTTATTGAAAACCGGGCTTTGTCAGTTTACGCACAGCTTCGGCTGTGCTTTTTTGCTTTTGTTAAGGAGGATTACTAACAATGAATATGATCAGCGCAGTGACCAATCTTTTTGGTTTTGTGTCATTTTCATGGATAATTTCCCGGCTTAATGCGCTGATCGTGCTGTTTCTGGCCGTCATGTCCCTTGTGACCGTGGCAAACCGTATGGGCGTATTTCCGGCAGCTGTCCATGAAAGAATTTTACGGTGACAGGCGCAGGTGCAGGAAGAAGTTTTGTTCCAAATAGGCTACCGCACGGACATAACGACGGCGAATGTTATCGCTCTCCGGGGCGTGAATTATGAAATCACGCGCATTGACACATTCGAGGGGTACAAGGAAGATTTAGTGCTGTATTG
>CAYTWZ010000041.1:0-15155 GCA_964442035.1 uncultured Oscillospiraceae bacterium | reverse complement strand
TCCACTGCCGCGGCAACTCCGTCCTCATCATTTGAAAGTGTGATATAATCGCCAAGTGCCAACGCTTGAGGGCATGAATTTGACATAGC
Source organism: uncultured Oscillospiraceae bacterium (assembly GCA_964442035.1). Classification (GTDB taxonomy): domain Bacteria; phylum Bacillota; class Clostridia; order UMGS1883; family UMGS1883; genus JAFLUQ01. Next base: position 15,066 of record CAYTWZ010000041.1, on the reverse strand, counting down.
TACGCTGAGCCCGGCGTATTCAAGCATCGGAATATCATTCATTCCGTCGCCGCAGGCCATCAGCTGTTCCCGGCCTATGCCGATGTCATCAACTATCGCCCCAAGTCCGTCACTCTTTGACACTCCCGAAGGACAAACCTCAAGGAAATATGACTCACTGTAAAAAATATTCAGTCTGCCATCCCATCGCTGCTTAAGCCATCTCTCCGCCATTGTGAGAATATCGTGAGGACCGACAATAAGGAATTTTGGAGTATCGTAATTTACAAAGCGGCTCAGATCCGCGACCTTCCTGACAGGAGCGTTGACACATTTCTTTTCCTTAAGCACATAATCGTCGGTATCGCTTTCGGACACTATCTCGTCCGCCGTATAGGTCAGAGGCATAGCTCCCGCAAGGCGCGCGGCGCGGCATATATCCTCCACCGCCTCAATGGGTATGGTAAGGCGCCTGAGTACCCGACCTGTTTTGCATTCAACTATCTCTCCCCCATTAAAGGCCATTATATAGCCGCCCCGGGTGTAAAGCTCCAGCTCGCCGGCGATGGCTGTGATACCCATTGTGGGTCTGCCTGAGGCCAAAATGACCTTGGTCCCTCTGTCCATTGCCGCAAAAAGTGTACGCTTTGTTTTTTCTGTGACCTTCTTATCACTGTTAGTAAGAGTGCCGTCCAAATCTAAGGCTATTGCCTTGTAATACATACTAATTTCTCCTGTTACTTTCAACAAGAGCTTAAAGCCCTTAGTAAAACAATTCCACAATAAATACCGCTGCCGAAGCCCCGATAGCAACTGTCAGCAATCCCTTGTTACAGAAGGCCAGTACCACCGCTATTCCAAGTCCCACCGCCGCCGACGCAATGGAGGACGTAGAATAGAGTATATAGGGAATGGTCATTGCCGAAAGGACTGCGTAAGGAGCGTAAGCCAACACCGACCGGAGAAAGCGGTTTTTCAGCTTTTTACGCATAAGAGTCAGCGGCAACATACGGATAATATAAGTCACTGACGCCATTACAAATATACATATTGGTACATAAAGATCCATTATTCTTCCGCCTCCTCTTCAACCGGGAACAAAAGCGCTCCCACCACAGACGCCGCAACGGTACAGATTATGACTGTCCAGCCGGTTTCCAGCTCAAAGGGCAAAGGCAGATACTTAAGGGCACAGGCTATGGCCGCCGCCGTTACCGAAACTATCAAGCAGGGGTGATCCCGTCTGCACTGGGGGATGACTATGGCTACAAACATGCCGTATATGGCTATGCCAAGGGCGCTGCGCAGGCTTTGAGGCAGGATGTTGCCCGCCGCGCCGCCTAAAAGGGTTCCCCCGGCCCAGCCTATGTACGGAAGAAGTATCAATCCAAACATATATATAGCCGTAGGCGGCTTTTCCCGCCGGTAAGAGACGGCAAATATCTCATCCGTAATGCCAAAGGACACCAGTAGCCGCTGAACGGTAGTCATATCCTTGTCCACTCGCTGGGACAACGACATGCTCATAAGAAGGTAGCGGATATTTATAACAAGTGTGGTGACCGCCAGCTGAAAGTATGTTCCGTATTCGAAAATAAGCTGTGTTCCGGCAAGCTGACCCGCGCTTGTCACGTTGGTCATGGATATCATCACCGCGCTCAACAAATCAAGACCCCCGTTTGTGGCCATAATACCGTAAGCAAAGGCTACCGACAGATAGCCAAGAGCAATGGGAATGCCGTCCTTAAGCCCTTCCTTAAAGTCCCGCGTTTTCTCCGTCATTTCAGCGCCTTGCCGAAGCCCCTTTGCCCCGGCTTTCCTTTCATAAATGGTCTATTTTGGTATTTTAGCACAAACAGTTCAACATTTCAATATATTTCTTGCAATAATTTCCCGATTATGTTAAAATAAAATTATAGCATATTGATGAAAGGAGCCTTTTAATGATAAAAAAAATCGGTGACATGTTTTTTTTGCAGGGAAGAAACATGAGCTATGTTATAAGAATAAGCAATGAAGGATACGTGCTTCACGACTATTTCGGTCCGGCGCTGTCCCCAGTACATTATGAGGAAGAGAAACGCGGGTGGTGGTGCTTTCAAGCCGCGGGAGAGGATGAGGTCTGCGTACAGGAGCTTTGTCAGGAATATCCCACATACGGTCATACAGATTTAGGCTGCCCTGCCATAGGTGTAGCGGGGAAAACAGTCGTACTTAAATACAAGGACAGCAGAATAACTCAGGACAAGCCCGCCCTCAAGGGACTGCCCTCCGCCCTTGGTCATGGGAGCGAGACCCTTGTTATCACCTGTGAGGACGACGCATCGGGAATAAAGGTGGAGCTTTTTTACACGGTGTTTCCGGACAGTGCCGCCCTTTGCCGCAGCGCGGTTGTCACAAACATCGGCAAGGAGCCTCTGACCCTTGACCGCTGCTTTTCGGCGTCCATAGCTTTCCCCTACAACAATTTTGAAGAAACACACCTTGCGGGAGCATGGGGCAAGGAACGCCACATTGTGAAGAACAGCCTTGTACAGGGAGTTTACGAAATAGGCAATGCACGGGGCGGAAGCGGTCACCAGATCAACCCCTTTGTTATTCTGTCGGAAAAAGGCAGTAATGAGGACAGAGGCCTTTGCTATGGCTTTATGCAGGTGTACAGCGGCAATCACCTGACCGAGATCGAAATCGACGAAAGGGGGCGTACAAGGATAAATGCCGGTATAAACCCGTTTATGTTTGAGTGGACTCTTGCCCCCGGCGAAAGCTTCACCGCCCCTGAATGCGTACTTTGCGCGGCACAGGGTATGGGCGAGCTTTCAAGGCAGTACCATGACTTTATACGAGGAAGGATATGCCGTGGCAAATACGCCGCCGCCGAAAGGCCCATACTCATTAACAACTGGGAAGCGACTTATATGGACTTTAACGAGGAAAAGCTTATGTCGATTGCTCGCCTTGCAAAGGAGGAAGGGATCGAGCTCTTTGTCCTTGACGACGGCTGGTTTGGCAAGCGTGACAACGATCGGTGCAGCCTTGGGGACTGGAACGTCAACCTCCAAAAGCTTCCCTCGGGCATTGACGGACTTGCCAAAAGGATCAACGGCCTCGGTCTGAAATTCGGCCTGTGGTTTGAACCCGAAATGATCAGCCCCGACAGCGAGCTTTACCGGGCGCATCCGGACTGGGCTGTACAGTGTCCGGGTCAGTCCCCCGCCCTTATCAGGAGTCAGCTTGTACTTGACCTAAGCCGCCGAGAGGTTCAGGACTATGTGATAAACGCGGTAAACACCGTGCTTGACAGCGCTAACATCGAATATGTAAAGTGGGACATGAACCGCTACATCACCGATATGCCACGGAAGGGCTTCGGGCACGAATACGTCCTTGGCTTATACCGGGTAATGGACGGCATCGTCTCGCCCCACCCTGACATACTTTTTGAGGGCTGCAGCGGCGGAGGCGGGCGCTTTGACGCGGGCATACTCTGCTACATGCCTCAGATCTGGACCAGTGACAACACCGACCCCATGGAGAGAGTCTATATCCAATACGGCACCTCACTTGGCTATCCCCCTTCCACCATGGGAAGTCATGTTACCGAAAGTCCAAACCAGTACACACACCGGCCTGTTTCCATGAAGACCCGTGGGGACATTGCCATGAGCGGCAATTTTGGCTACGAGCTTGACATCACAAAGCTTGACCGAAAGGACCTTGAGGATATCAAAGAGCAGGTAAAGCTGGCCAAGGAGCTTCGCCGGACTGTGGAATACGGGGACTTTTACCGCCTGTCCGACCCCTTTGCTTCAAACATCGGCGGCTGGATATGCGTAGAAAAGGACAAAAGCCGCGCCTACTGTGTGCTGGCAAAATTGCTTTTTAAGTCCAATACATTCTATACCCACATCAAGCTCAAAGGCCTTGATCCGGCCCGCGTGTATACAGACCGGTTCAGCGGAAAGAAATATATGGGCGATATGCTGATGAACCGGGGGATACTGGTGGAATTTCCCCATGGGGACTTTGCCACATTCTCAATGCTGCTTGAAAAGGAGTTGACAGAATGAAAAGGCTTTTATCGTGCTTTCTGATACTGATATGTCTGTTTTCCCTATGCTCCTGCACAGAAACAGCGTCTATTGTACCCGACGGGATAAGTCTGGCAGTGCATTTTATCGATGTGGGTCAGGCGGACTGCGCCCTTGTGTCCTGCGGCGGGCAAAATCTGCTTATTGACGGAGGCAACGCGGGGGATTCCTCCCTGATTTACAGCTATCTGGAAAAATACAATGTGACAGTGCTGGACTATGTTATCGCCACACATCCTCACGAGGACCATATAGGCGGCATACCCGGAGCGCTCAGCTATGCTCAGGCAAAAACCGTCTATTGCTCAACGGACGAGTCTGACAATACATATTTCCGAAAGCTGAAAAGCAAGCTGGATGAGCAGGGGTTGGAAATTACCGTGCCGAAGGCGGGTGACAGCTTCGACTTAGGCGGCGCTTCGGTAAAGTTCCTCGGTCCTGTGGAGTACACTGACGATGAAAATAACAATTCCCTTGTGTGCAAGGTACAGCTGGGCAGCGTATCGTTTTTGTTCACAGGCGACGCCGAATCCCCTGCCGAAAAGAAAATGCTTGAATACGGCGAGGATCTGAGCGCGACTGTGCTTAAGGTAGGGCACCACGGAAGCGAGGCGTCCTCCTGCTACCGGTTTTTAAGGGAGGTGGATCCCGACTATGCCGTGATCTCCTGTGAAAAAAACAACCAGTACGGACATCCCAGCGACGCGCTTTTGTCAAGGCTGCGGGATTCGGAAACAGCGATCTGCCGCACTGACCTTAACGGCACGATCATCTTTGTCACAGACGGAACCGGTCTCAACGTATTAACTGAAAAAGGCTCCGTTGAGGAGCCCAAAGCAAACGACAGCGCAGACGAGGAGAATTATATGTATATAGGCAATTCCTCCAGCAAGGTGTACCACATTCCTTCCTGCCGTAGTCTGCCATCAGAGGAAAAACGGGTGTTTTTCTACAATCTTGAGGAAGCCTTGCTCGCCGGATACAGGCCATGCGGGATATGCTGCAAGTGATTATGGAAGCGTTATACGCTAAAAATATGCTTTTCGCACCGTTACGCCCATCCGACACCCAAGGGACGGACAATATTCTTTTCGCGCCATTTGCGGAAAGAATATTGTCCTTAAGCCCTTGACTGTCCGGTTTTTTACTTTAAACTGTACTTCCCTTCTGACGGGCGGATTCCATAAGCGCGTCAATAAGCCGGGTGTCTATCTGAGGCCGGTCATGATTTGCGGCCTGAAACGAAAGATCAAAATTGATACCTTCCGCCTCAATATCAATACGTGCATCTTTAAGAAGCTGGTTTTCCATGTTCATAACCATATCCAGAGAAAAGCTGCTTCCATTAACGGCTCCATCAGCCTGTATGCGATTTAGCGTCCCATCCGTTATTTCCCCGCTTATGGTAATCGGGTCTTCATCAGCCGCAAAAACATCCGCTTTGATACTTAACGTGTCACCGCTCCGGCTAAAGGATACGGGAAGCTTCAGCCGCTGTTTGCCATCCCCGTCAAGGAGCGACAGCTCGAAGCTGCTTATTTCCCGCCCTTTCGAATGCTCTACATCAACAAGCGCATTACCTATACAAGCTCCGTTCTCATAGGCAATGGCGTTGATCATTGAAACAATGCCTTTGTCAGACTTTACATCAAGCTTCAGCTGTATTTCGTCCTCTTTTTCGCCGGCAAGTCTTATGTCCGCAGTTTCAACAAGGTTATCCCCATTTACCTTAGCGGAAATATAAAGGGTAAGCTTTTCGCCGTTTTTGATCTCATTCATAATATTGTCAATATTTTCCGTCGTTATCTTCTTGTCCTCATCAAGGCATATATTGGCAATTTCAAGTATCGCGTTAAAATCATTGTCGCCGTTTTCCATACATTCCTTCGCGTATTCCAAGAATGCAAGGCACAGCTTATTGCCGTCAATGGTGTACTCATATGAGCCGCCCTTGACATTTTTTTCAACAACATATTCAGCGCTTACCTTTTCGTCACTAAGCCTTTCTTTCAGGCCCTTACCGGCATTGCTAAGGGTCTTTTTTAATGCCTCGGCGTCATAGAAAAGGGATGTGCCGCCAAGGCTGTTCTCGCCTCCGGCCGATTTCAGCATTTCCTCGTAAAACGCGCCGTTAAGCTTGCCGTCACTGATGATATCATTAAAATCGACGGTATAATCGAAGGATTGGTTTAACAGACTTATGTAATCATCAACATAAACATATCGACCCGCGGTACGGGCCGCCAAGCTTCCTTCGGACGCGGCCATATCAACATCCATGACAGCCGCTCCCGAATCGACATCAGCTGTGACATATAGCACAGAGCTTCTCAGGTCATCTCCAAACTGAAAAGCCATTTCTCCGTCTATGCCTATGCTGCTGCCCATATATTCAATACTGCCGTCAAGGCTGACGTTAGCGCCCGAGGTTCGGATCCCATCAGCTTTGATATGTGTCAATTCGGTCGGAAGATCACCAACGGCGTCAATTGTATTGGCAAATGCTTCAAGGAGGTCCTCCCCGTTAGCATTATTTATACCAAAAATTCCATTTATAAAGCCTCTGAAGCCCGGAATAAAGCTGTAGCAGGCAAAGCAAACAGCTCCAAGGGCGATAATTGCCGCCAAAACCGCCGCGATAATTTTAGGCGTCTTGCTTTTTTTCAATTCAGGTACGGCTTCTACCGGCTGTTCGGTTAATGTTGCCTCCTGAAATGTCTGAGAGCTTTCAAGCATAGCTCCGCATTCCGGGCAAAATTCGGCCCCGTCTTCAATTTGAGCTCCGCAATTCGGACAAACCATCGTATTCCTCCTCGTATAATTATCTTATTTACATTTTGCCATACGGAGGCGCTGCGCGCCTTATTGAAAAGTCGAGGGAACCGACAAATGGTTCCCCCAACAAGTCTGACATGGATCACATATGATCCTTTTTATGTCAATTAATAGCCTAATATTCTGATCTCATACATATTGGGACTGTAGGAGTCCTTTTCACCGCTGCGAGGGTTGGTATCAAGAATGTTCACCCTCACATACTGAGCCGGGCCGGACAGCGCGTCTATTGTAAAGGCGTAATCTGTGTAGCCCTCGCTCCGATCAAGTATAGTCTCCCAGTTTTCTCCGTCAAGGCTGGCCTCAACGGTATAATTGTAATACGCCTCGGAGCCGTTATAGCTGCGCCATGAAATCTGCATTTCGCTAAGATCATAAACCTGCTCCAGATTGATAGTCACAGACTGAGGCCACTGGTTCTCGGCCACCCATTCAGTATTGTAGTTGCCATCGTTTACATCAGCCGCCCACTCGTTGCGGTTTGTCGCTGTAACGGGTCTGGACTGAGATAGTATGCGGCCCTTCTGGATAGGAATGAGCAGATCCTCATCAAGGTTGTAATAGAATCGGTCATAATAGTCAAAGAAAGCGTAGCCGTTTGATATGGTTATAGGCATAAGCCTGTTCTGGGTGGAACGGTTTGTGGCATCCTGCCACCACCACATCCAGCGATATGATATCATAAGCGCGTCGTCCCCGCCATCTGTAAGGTGGCTTACGCCGCCGGACTGAGAGGAGAAGGTGTTGGTGTTGCCTATGGTGCGAAGCTCGGACCACGGACCCTCAAAGTTGGTGGCAGTGTTGTAGCCGCCCTGAGTGGGATACCAGCCTGCTGTGCCGGAGTGGAACAAATAATAGATACCGTCCTTCTTAAGTACACTGGGAAGCTCACGCCATTTGCCGTAGTTTACAATGCAGGAACGCCGCTCCACATCTGTCCAGTCATCGGTAAGCCTGTATATGGCAAGGTCGGCGTTATTATGTATAGCGCAGATAATGTATGCTGTGTTGTCATCGTCAACAAAAATCCCCATATCTCTGGAGTCGTCTCCCTCAGGACGGAAGCAGTTGAACTTGAAACGCTCGCCGGGCTTGCCGTAGGCTACCGCCACTCTGGCATAGCCGTATCCGCCGTTGGCCTCCATATGAGCCCACATATAAAGCATTCCTGTCTCATGGTTGTAAACATAATGTATACTCTCAAAACCGCAGTACTCGATATCCTCAGTGGATGGGCTGTCAAGAATATCCTGAAAGCTGAGCACCTCCATCTCATCCCCATAGGTTATATCATCCTTGGATGTAGTCAGCACCATTGAGCCAAAGCCGCCCGCGCCGTCCTCACGGCTCTTGTGTGACAGACGGAAGTATGTCTCGCCGTCCGTAAGGGTGTTGGGACGGTTAAGTCCCGAAGACTTAAGATTTGAAAATTCGTTAAACTCAATATCAGGAAGCTGATATGTTTCGGTTTTTTCACTTTCGGCGCTGTCGATAAAATATTTGTCATCAACAGCGTCGACCCTATAGCTGTAGCTTTGGCCAATCTTAAGGTCGTAATCGTCAATGCACAGTCCCTCAAGGCTGGTAAGGTATTGGTACTCGCCGTCCCCCTCAGCGCGATAAACATCATAACGGGACGCGCCGTAAACCTCGTTCCACTGTACCTTAATGTTGTTCACATACTCCTCATCCTCAATAAGGAAGGGCATGGCTGTTACACCCATGGTCAGGGCGTCGCTGTCACCCACGTATGTAAGTGTAAATTCGTCTCCTTCCTCAGCCTGTATAAGCTTGCCGTCCCGTTGAGCAAAATACAGCGAGGAATGCTTAGCCATGATCCGGTATTTGCCGTCTCCGGCATCCTCAAGGGCAAAGCGCTGGTTGTCGCCGCTGCCCGCCGCGTAAGCAATAAGCTCCACGCCCGGTTCGGTGCTTACGTTTGGTACATCAATGGACTTTCCGCTTTCCTTCTCGGTCACGGCATAAAAGCCCTCTCCGCCGGAAACAAACTGCCATACGGTCTTTGTATCGGAAAAGCAAAGTCCGTCATCTGTCAGGCTGAGATATTTGCCGTCCTGCTGAATGGTCTGATAGGTCTTATGGTAGGGTTGCTTTTCCAGCGCGGAGCCTTTCTCCTTCTCCCCCGCTTCCTCAAAGACATAGCTGCCGAGATTCTTTCCGTCCTCCTTTGCCAAGAGGGCGTAGCTGCCGTCTCCGTTCCACGAAAGCATAACGTCCGAAATTGTTTCGTCGCCGATTATATCTACAAGTCCGCCGGACTTTTTAACAATCGTAATCTTGTCTCCGAGGCCGTCAGCCCTGTAATAATGATCCTCGTCAAGGGGCGTTTTTTCCGCGACCTTCAAGGAGGGGTCAACTCCGTGGGAAGCTTTTTCCGTCTTGCCGCTGTACGCAAGGACAAACTGCTGATCCTCCTTGCCGTCAAGCTCCTCCTGAGTAAGACTGCCATCCTCGTGAGCAGTGAGGTAAAGGCCTGAATGCTTTACCTTGATGAGCCAGTATCCGTCCTTTGGTTCAAATGAAAAACGCTGATTGTCATTGCTGTTTGACGCGTACTGAATAAGCTTTGTCCCCGGATCAGTAGCTCCGCCGGGAATATCGGGAGAATTGCCGTTGTTCTTGTTGGTAACGCAATAGTAGCCATCGTTCTTCTTTTCAAGAAGCCAGCTCTGGCTTGCCTTGTCCTCCTCGGCAGCGAGCACAAGGCCTCCGTCTACAATATCAAGATTCCTGCCGTCGTTTGAGACAGTGTAGTAATGCTTGTTGAATACACCCTCGTCTGTAAGACTTATGGCGACCTTTATGTCACCGGTAATTGCGTCCCAATATACTGTACCGCCAAGGCTTTCCGCAAGACTACGCAAAGGAAGGAAGGTGTTTTCCCCTATGGTTTTCAGTTTCTCAACAGCCGCGGCTCCGTTCTTTTCCGCAGTAACAGTATCTCCCTTGATCTCATACTGTGCCTCGTAGGATTTAAGCAGTTCCTCCGCCGCGACATAGGTTCGACCGTCGATTACCTCAACATCACTGAATTCAGCTTCTTTTCCGTTTACTGTGATCTTCGGCCCGGCCGCGTAGGTACACATGGGCAAAAGCATTGTTGCCGCCGTAAAAATGCCAAGCAGCTTTTTCAATCTTATCATCCCTTTCTTTAATATATAATATATAATTAAATTATACATTATTTATAAATTAATGTCAATATAATTTTGCGATAGATTGCAAGGCGTGCGGGGAGCGTAAGCTATTCAACATTCCGTGTATTAGTTCTTTTTCAAAAGGTCTTTCAAAAACTGACCCGTATAAGACTGAGGACAAAGCGCGACCTCCTCCGGCGTGCCGGAGGCAACCACTTCGCCTCCCCTGTTGCCGCCTTCGGGGCCAAGATCAATTATATAGTCCGCTGTTTTAATCACGTCAAGGTTGTGCTCGATTACAACTACTGTGTTGCCCGTATCCACAAGGCTCTGAAGCACCTCAATGAGCTTGTGCACATCAGACACATGTAGGCCGGTGGTAGGCTCGTCCAATATATACAGGGTACGCCCGGTGGAGCGTCTGCTTAACTCCGTTGCCAGCTTTACACGCTGTGCTTCGCCGCCGGAAAGTGTCGTAGATGACTGCCCAAGCTTGATATAACCAAGCCCAACATCATAGAGTGTTTGTATTTTGCGCTTGATTTTGGGAATGCTGTCAAAAAAATCAAGAGCCTCCTCCACAGTCATATCAAGCACGTCAAATATGCTTTTTCCCTTGTATTTTACTTCAAGGGTCTCGCGATTGTATCGTTTGCCCTTACATACCTCGCAGGGAACATATACGTCAGGGAGAAAGTGCATTTCAATTTTGATGATACCGTCGCCGCAGCAGGCTTCACAGCGTCCGCCTCGCACATTGAAGCTAAAGCGGCTGCTGCCGTAGCCTCGTGCCTTGGCCTCCTGAGTTTGCGCGAAAATCTCTCTTATCTCGTTAAATACACCGGTATAAGTGGCCGGATTGGAGCGCGGAGTACGACCGATAGGTGACTGATCAATGTTGATTACCTTGTCAAGCTGATCTATCCCCTCCATGCCCCGGTGCTTTCCCGGAATGGCATGGCTGTGGTTAAGCTCACAGCTCAGCCGTTTGCCCAATATCTCGTTTACCAGTGAGCTCTTTCCGCTGCCGGATACTCCCGTCACACAAACAAACCTGCCCAAAGGAATAGGCACATCGATATTTTTAAGGTTGTTTTCCGCCGCGCCGATAATTTTGAGCCAGCGGTCAGACAGAGGCCGACGCTTTTCCGGCACGTCTATGCGCTTTCTGCCGCTGAGATAATCGCCGGTGATCGACCCGGGGGTGTTTTTAATATCCTCCACAGTACCGGTGGCAATAATCTCTCCCCCGTGAGACCCGGCTCCGGGGCCTACGTCTACAATGTAGTCCGCCGCGTACATGGTGTCCTCGTCATGCTCCACCACTATCAGCGTATTACCCATATCCCGCAGATTTTTCAGAGCGGTGAGAAGCTTGTTGTTGTCCCGCTGGTGAAGTCCGATGCTGGGCTCGTCCAAAATGTACAGCACTCCGACAAGGCCGGAGCCGATCTGGGTGGCGAGGCGTATGCGCTGGGCCTCGCCGCCGGAAAGCGTACCCGCGCTTCGGGAAAGTGTCAGGTATTCAAGACCCACATTCTGCAAAAATCCAAGGCGGGCATTGATCTCCTTAAGAATTTGTTCCGCAATGATGGAATCGTTGCGGCCAAAGGTAAGTCCCTTGAAAAATTCCAATTCCTCTGTCACAGCCATTGAGCAGACCTCGTCAATGTTTTTGCCTCCCACAGTAACAGCCAGACTTTCCTTTTTAAGGCGTTTGCCGTGGCAAACGTTACACTCGATCTCACGCATAAGAGGCTCGATATCCATTTTGGCCCACTCGCTGTCCGTCTCGTTATAGCGGCGCTGAAGATTGTTCACTAAGCCCTCAAACGGGGCACGGTGGTACTGCACCTTGCCGTTTTTTCGGTATTCTATGTCCAAAAGCTCCCCCTTGGTGCCGAAAAGGAACAGGTCAATTATCTCCTTGGGAAGGGTCTTTACAGGAACATCAAGGCGGAAGTTGTATTTTTTGGCCATTGCCCGGTAGTAAGCGTTGGCAATGCTGTCCTCCTTGTCAGCGGCCCTCCAGCCGCTGACCGAAAAAGCTCCCTCCAGCACCGAAAGCTCGTCACTTACCAGCACAAGGGACGGATCCACCCGCTTAAGCAGACCCAGACCGCTGCACTGGGGACAAGCTCCGAACGGACTGTTGAAGGAAAAGGTACGCGGCGAAAGCTCATCAATGCTTATTCCGCAATCGGGGCAGGCATAATTCTGGGAAAATGTCAATTCCTCCTCGCCGTTAAGGACAATGACAATTCCTCCCCCAAGGTGGAGAGACAGCTCCAATGAGTCGGTGAGGCGCTTGCGTATGTCCTGACGTACAACAAGTCTGTCCACAACTATCTCGATGTTGTGCTTCTTGTTCTTTTCAAGAGCTATATCCTCACTCAGCTCATACATATGACCGTCCACTCTCACACGGACATAACCGCTTTTTTTCGCGTCATCAAGCACCTTTATGTGCTCGCCCTTTTTTGCCCTGATAACAGGGGCAAGAATGTGCAGACGGCTTCCCTCGTCAAGGGAAAGCACCTGATCCGCGATCTGGTCAACAGACTGCTGCTTGATCTCCTTGCCGCATTTTGGACAATGCGGAATTCCCACACGGGCATAAAGCAGACGCAGATAATCATATATCTCCGTCACCGTCCCCACTGTGGAACGGGGATTTTTGTTAGTTGTTTTCTGATCAATGCTTATCGCCGGACTCAGACCCTCGATATAGTCCACATCCGGCTTTTCCATCTGGCCCAAAAACATACGGGCATATGCGGACAGGGATTCCACATACCGGCGCTGACCCTCGGCATATATCGTGTCAAATGCCAAAGAGGTCTTTCCGCTGCCGGAAACTCCCGTAAAAACCACCAGCTTGTCCCGCGGGATCTCAAGGTCTATGTTTTTAAGATTGTTTTCCCTCGCTCCCTTGATTATAAGCTTGTTTTCCTTTGGGCGGACATCCGCCCCCGTGTTAATATTGTTCAATGTCTCTCACCTTTTAATCTCTTTATCTTGTCACGCAGCTTTGCCGCGTCCTCAAACCGCAGCTCCTGTGCAGCCTGATGCATCTCGTTGGTCAGCTTGGCGATTACAAGAGTCGGTTCCGCCTTTTCCTGTTCATCCTCCCCGGGCTTCACAGCGGCAATAACCTCGCTTACCGCCTTTTTGATACCCTTGGGAGTTATATTATGTTCTACATTGTATTTGTGCTGAATTTCACGGCGTCGATTAGTCTCTCCGATAGCCCTCTTCATAGATTCAGTCTCGCTGTCGGCGTACATAATTACCTTGCCGTTTACATTACGGGCCGCGCGGCCAATAGTCTGTATCAGAGAAGTCTCGCTGCGAAGAAAGCCCTCCTTGTCCGCGTCTAATATAGCCACAAGTGACACCTCCGGCAGGTCAAGCCCCTCGCGCAGCAGATTTATACCCACAAGCACGTCAAATACCCCAAGCCTCAGATCTCTAACTATCTCCATACGTTCCAGTGTTTCCACATCTGAATGCATATATTTTACCTTCACGCCCATTGTACGCAGATAATCCGTCAGATCCTCGGCCATCTTTTTGGTCAAGGTAGTCACAAGCACCCGTTCCTTCCTGTCGGCACGCGCAAAAATTTCCCCAAGGAGGTCGTCGATCTGACCCTTTACGGGGCGGACATTGATCTCCGGATCCAAAAGTCCCGTGGGGCGTATGACCTGCCGGACAATATTTTCGGAAAGCTTCCGCTCATACTCCGCCGGGGTCGCGCTGACGTAGATCGTCTGATTAAGATGATCCTCAAATTCCTGAAAATTAAGGGGCCTGTTGTCAAGGGCCGATGGCAGACGGAAGCCGTAGTCCACAAGGTTCTGCTTGCGGCTCCTGTCTCCGGCGTACATGGCCCGCACCTGTGGAATTGTGGCATGACTTTCGTCCACAACAAGGAGAAAATCCTCCGGAAAATAGTCAAGCAGCGTATAGGGCGGGCTTCCGGCCGGGCGTCCGCTGATATGGCGGGAATAGTTTTCGATACCGCTGCAATAGCCCACCTCACCCATCATCTCTATATCGTAATTGGTGCGTTCCTCAAGGCGTTGAGCCTCAACCAGCTTGTTCGCCTCCCTGAGCTCCTTAAGCCTTGTCTCCAGCTCAGCCTTGATACCTACCACGGCAGCCTTAAGCCTGTCGCCGGATGTGGCATAGTGGGACGCCGGGAATATGGCCACATGACTGCGATTGCCAAGTATCTCGCCCGTCAGGGAGTCGATCTCGGTAATGCGATCGACCTCGTCCCCGAAGAACTCAATTCTAATGGCGTTTTTCTCCGTATTGGCCGGAATAATTTCCAGCACGTCGCCCCGAACCCGGAACTTTCCTCTCACAAAATTTATGTCGTTGCGCTGATACTGCATTTCGATCAAACGGGCGATCACCTCGTCACGATCCCTCCTTTGTCCGGGGCGCAAAGACAAAACCATGCTTCTGTATTCGTTTGGATCGCCCAAGCCGTAAATACAGCTCACGGAAGCCACCACTATCACATCCCGGCGTTCAAACAGGGCGCTGGTGGCGCTGTGGCGGAGCTTGTCTATTTCCTCGTTGGTCTGAGCGTCTTTTTCAATATAGGTATCGCTTGAGGCGATATATGCCTCAGGCTGATAATAGTCGTAAAAGCTGACAAAATATTCCACCGCGTTGTTTGGGAAAAACTCCTTAAGCTCACTGCAAAGCTGTGCCGCAAGAGTCTTGTTGTGAGCAAGGACAAGAGTGGGGCGGTTTACCCGCTCGATCACATTGGCAATTGTAAAGGTCTTGCCGCTGCCGGTAACGCCCATCAGTGTCTGAGCCTTATATCCGTTGCGCACTCCTTTTACAAGGCTCTCGATGGCGGCCGGCTGATCTCCAAATGGCTTGTAGTCCGAAACAAGCTGAAAATCCATTCTGATCACTTCCCTGTATCATTATATACGAACTTTTGTTCGCTGTCAAGCATTAATTTTAATTCATTCATT
>CAYTWZ010000040.1:8535-15225 GCA_964442035.1 uncultured Oscillospiraceae bacterium | reverse complement strand
GGCGACCCTTTCGTTTTTCGGTGGGAGATTGATCTCCCACCGAAACGTTGAATGAGGGCTTTAAGCGCTTATTGAATTTTTCTCGCAGTAAGGCAAAAAGCGCATGAATACATGCTGTACCTTGGGCTTTTTAACCAAGCTGCGGGGAACTAATCGTCAAGCGGCGTTTTAGACCGCAGGCGTGAATTATTCAGTGTTTCCCTAAATATGGCGAATATCGGTGTAAAGGGCGACATCGCCCCGAATCGCGGCAACGTCCTCAAGAGAAAGCTTGGATATTGAGCTATGCCCGGTATAGGCGCATATTTCCCTCAGCCCGTTTTCCATGGCTGTCAAGTAGTTTCTTATCCTTAAAAAGGTCTCTTCCTCACTGAAAGGGCTTGTACCGGCAAACTCACCGCATCCGGCCTTTAGCACAGCCGAGGCCGGAGCAGCCGCCGTTGCACCCAAAGCTACAGCCTTGGCGGCGTCCGCCGGGGTATGTATGCCACCGGCTATTATTATGTCAAGGTCTATGCCGTTGTCATCAATATATTTTTTTGCCCGGCACAGGGCATAGACCGGATTCCCTCCGCCCAGCAGCCATGGCCTGCCAAGCCAGCCGCCTTGGCCTGCGTCGATTGTGACAAAGTCCGCTCCTGCAGTCGCAGCCGCGGCAAGGTCACCCTCAATATCGCCGGCGGATATCTTCAGACCCACCGGCTTCCCGCAGCAGCCTTCCCTCAGTCCGTCAACCATGAGCCGCAGGTCATCCGCAGAGTTTAACTCCGGGAAGCGTCCTGGAGAGGAAAAAAACGGACTGGGTGAAGCATTTCTCATTTCGAAAACGCTTTCATCGGTATCAGACGGAATTGGCAGCGGCATTCCGCCTCCGGCCCCTTGCCCCAACTTAATCTCCACAGCGCTGCACCTGTCAAGATTTTCGGGAGTAAGGCCGTAAAGCCCAGGTGTGTATTCGTAGATATAAGCGGCGGAAAGCTCGATCTCCTCCCTGAGTACTCCGCCGTCCCCGCTGCCATTGGCTATTCCGGCCCCGGAAGCCGCTCGAGCAATTGCTCTCTTTAATGGCGCGTCAACGCTACCGTAGCTCATATGTGATATTATTACAGGCATATTGAGCCGCAATGGGATAAGGGCGTTTTTCCCGATAACAGCGGAAATATCCGCCTCCGCCCCGCACATCAGCGGTAGCCTTGCCAGTTGAGCGGGGATAAGCGTCAGCTCATCCCACGCTCCTTGAGGTGTGGAGGGGTATTTCACAAGGGGAAGCTCCCCGGTGCGAGCCATATGCAAAACTTCGTCAGACTTATCCATCAAGGCATTATCCTTTCAAAAAGAATACGTTATCCATATATGACTTACTTCTACAGTATATAATAGTTTGAGACAAATTTCAAGGGAAAATGTTCAAAAAATATGTTGACGAAAAAAATTGAAAGTGATATACTAAATACAATAACAATAATAGGAGGAATTGGCAATGACTAAGATCAAATTTGATTATTCCACTGCTTCATCTTTTATTTCCCAAGGCGAGATCGATGGCCTTAAGCCCGCAATAGAAGCGGCGCATAAGACTCTGCACAGCGGCAGCGGCGCGGGCAGCGACTACCTTGGGTGGATAACTCTTCCGGCGGATTATGATAAGGACGAGTTCGAAAGGATTAAAAAGGCAGCCGAAAAAATAAAGTCCAACAGTGAAGCCCTTATCGTCATAGGTATCGGCGGTAGCTATCTTGGCGCAAGAATGGTCATCGAGATGCTGAACCACAACTTCTATAATGTGAACAAGGCCGCAAGAAATGGCGCTCCGCAGATTTTCTTTGCCGGCAACAGCATCAGCTCCACCTATCTTGCAGACCTTATCGAAACTGTCAGGGATATTGACTTCTCGGTCAATATCATTTCCAAGAGCGGCACGACAACCGAGCCAGCCATTGCATTCCGTGTTTTCCGGGACATACTTGAGGAAAAGTACGGCAAGGAAGGTGCCAGAGAGCGCATTTTTGCAACTACCGATAAGTCCAAGGGCGCACTTAAAAATCTCGCTGATGAGGAAGGCTACGAGACCTTTGTTGTACCCGACGATGTAGGCGGACGCTACAGTGTGCTTACCGCAGTGGGTCTGCTTCCTATAGCAGCCAGCGGTCTTGATATCGATGCCTTGATGCGAGGCGCAAGGGATGCCATGGAGCAGTACGACGACCCTGATATTGACAAAAACGAGTGCTACCAGTATGTGGCCGCCCGTCATGCGCTTTACCGCAAGGGCAGGACTACCGAGATGCTTATCAATTACGAACCTCAGGTACATTACTTTGGTGAGTGGTGGAAGCAGCTCTTTGGCGAAAGCGAGGGCAAGGACGGAAAGGGTATTTTCCCAGCTGCGGCCGACTTCTCCAGCGACCTTCACTCTATGGGTCAGTACATTCAGGAAGGTCTTCGCATAATGTTTGAAACCGTGGTATTCTTTGATAATCCCCGCAAGGACATCCAGATCGGCACTGACAGCGCAAACGTAGACGGACTTAATTTCCTTGCCGGAAGGAACGTCAGCTATGTAAACGAGCAGGCCTTTAACGGTACGCTTCTTGCTCACACTGACGGCAATGTCCCCAATCTTGTAGTGAGAGCCGAGAGAATGGATGAGTATTGCCTTGGCAATCTTATATACTTCTTTGAAAAGGCCTGCGGCGTAAGCGGCTATGTGCTTGGTGTAAATCCCTTTAACCAGCCCGGAGTTGAGGCGTACAAGAAGAATATGTTTGCTCTCTTGGGTAAGCCGGGATATGAGGAAGCTCAGAAGGCGCTTCGGGCAAGGCTTAGCAAATAATTTAAAGTAATTAAAAATTATTTTGGATATTTTTAATAAAAGCTATTGCAATTAAAAGTATTTTATAGTATAATAAGTACAGTAAATCCTTTAGGCGAGGAATAAAATAAAAGGAGGTAATTTCCGATGATTAAGGTAATTATAGGCGAAAAGGGTACCGGTAAGACTGCAAAGCTCATTGACGCAGTAAATGCGGCGGAGGCTGCAAGCAAGGGCAGCATCGTATTTATAAATAAGGGCGACAGGCATATATTTGATCTGACATATAAGGTAAGGATCGTGGACAGTGTTGACTACAACATTTCCGATTATGATGAGTTTTATGGATTTATCTGCGGAATTCTTTCCCAGAATTATGATATTGCGAACATATTTGTAGACAGTATTACTAAGATTGTCAACAACGATCTTGACGCACTGGCTAAGTGCCTCAATAAGCTTGAAGTGATTGCTGAGAAGAGCAATGTTGAAATCATGATTATAGTAAGCCTTAAGGAGTCCGAAACTCCGGATGCGATCAAGAAGTATCTTTAAGATTGATGAATGCTTGACTCCTGTGTAGCGCTGCCTTGGTGATTTGAAAATTTTACAGCTGATTAGAAATACCGGCGGGGTTGATTCTCCTTGCCGGTATTTTTTGTATGAGCTTTAATGAACATTTTTGCGCCTGTTGCGGCATAAAAAATGACATAGGCTTTAAACTTGGATAGCTTATGTCATTCTTATTCAATTCACATACGACCTACGCGCGACTTTGCTTTTATTCAGTGTCAGCCACATCGCCGTCAGCATTTGCCGGTGTATCCACTGCGTAATTGTCACCGCCATAGCCAAAATTTTCGGCGACGATGGCGTCAAGTGCGTCCATGTCGGCAATCCAGTAGGACAGTCCGTCAGCTCCGTCTCTTGGTACGCCCGGCACCGTAAAGGTTTCCACACTGTCGCGGGCGTCAAGTATCTGCATTGCCACGCCGTAGGCATCGGCTGGAGTCATATCCGTGTCAATGTTGTCAAGTACAATGTCGAAAATTTTCGGTACCTTGCTGATATATGCAGGAGTGACCTTCTGCTCGATCAGAGCCTTCAGCACATCCTGCTGCACCTTGATACGGTCGATATCGCCGTTGCGATAGCGGCGGAAACGCACAAGCTGCTCACCCTTGTCACCGTCAAGGTGCTGCATTCCTTCCTTAAGATGAATGTGCAGATCCTGCCAGTCATCGTCGTAATCCATATCCTGAGGCACGTAGAAATCAAAGCCGTCAAGAGCGTCAATTACCTGCCGGAATGCCGCAAAGTTGATACATACATAGTGATGTATGGGTATGCCGGTCAGCTCCCTTATTGCCCGGATAGCATATTCGTCACCGCGGTTTGAGGAGTCCTCAAGCACCTGCTGCTTGCCATAAGAGTGAGCGGCGTTTATCTTTTCAATACGCCCGTTAAAAAGAATCTGTGTATCTCTGGGAATGCTGAGTACATTGACACTTTTTCGCTGAGGGTCTATTTGGTATATCATCATAACATCCGTAAGGCCGCCCTCGGCATCGGTACCCATAAGGAGCACATTGTACTTGCTGCCAAGCACAATAGGCTCCAGTTCCTGCACCGCTGTTACAGAGCTTTCATCATCAAGTGGAGAGTTCATCCATTTGGCAAGGGATATTCCTCCCACTGCCGCCGCGACCCCGATTATTACCACAAGAAGCACGGTAAGCTGCTTTTTTAACACAGCTACGCCGCTTTTTTTCTTTTTTTTATGCTTGTCAGTCTTTTTTGGACGGGGCTGATTTTCATCGTTTATTTCAATATCAGTATTATTATTCATTTTATTCATCTCTCTTTAAAGCAAAAACGGACAAAATATTACTTCTTAATATTGTATTCATTATAGCATAGCGGAAAAAGCTTGTCAATAAGTAAAAAAATAATTAACAATTTGCTCACAAGCTGGGGTATTTTTCCTTGTTAAGGTATTGACAACAGTGTGGTTTTGTTTTATAATTATAAAGAAGTGTTTAGCTTGACTAAGTAATTTGAGGCGGCGCTGAAATTGCAGTTTTGCAAATGCGAATGAAGAGGAGCAAGGCTATGGGCAGACCGACTGGGGAATTTGAGGATATGATCATAAAGTGCTATCATGACATCCTGCGCGTTGAGTCTGTACTGTTGCGGAGCACCGAAAAGCTGAGTATCACTATGAGCGAGATGAATATAATCGGCGCTATTGGCCGGGGCGGCAATCCGGACATATCGGACATAGGGGCTGACCTTGGCATATCAATACCATCGGTCACCGATGGTGTAAACCGTATGGTAAAAAAGGGTTTAGTGAAAAAATCCCGGGACGCAAATGACGCCCGTATCGTCCGTACATCCCTGACAAAAGAGGGTCAGCGGCTTTATACCTATCAAAAATATTATATCAAATCCACTGTCAGGGCTATCGCATCGGATTTTTCCGAGGACGAGCTTGGCTTGCTCCGAAAGGCGGTAGTAAAGATCGACGATGTGTTAAATAACATATTGGAAAAGAATAACGATTAAAGGAGTATAACAAGATGTTTAAAATTATCGGTACGGGCCATTATCTTCCTGAAAAAACCGTAAGCAATGACGAGCTTTCAAAAATAATGGAAACCTCAGACGAATGGATAAGCAAAAGAACCGGAATTCGCAACCGTCATATTGCTCAGACGGAAACCACCTCACAGATGGGCGCTCAGGCTGCTGTATGCGCTCTTGAAATGGCGGGTGTGAAGGCGGAGGAGCTTGATATTATAATCGGAACCACAGGGTCAGGAGAAAACGTGGCTCCCGGTGTGGCCTGCATGGTGCAGAAGTATATAGGCGCTTCATGCCCGGCATTTGATATTTCAAGCGCATGTTCGGGCTTCCTTGTGGCAATGAACGCGGCGGCGGCGTATTTTAAGGGAGGCATGGCAAAGAAGGCTCTCATAGTCAGCGCCGAAAATATGAGCCGTTTTGCGGACTGGGCAGACCGGAGTACCTGTGTGTTGTTTGGCGACGGCGCCGGAGCGGTTGTATTGGGAGAAGGGGACAACCTTCTTTCCATAAAAATCAACACTCATGGCGGCGATGATGTGGTGGGTATCCATTCCACCAAGGGAAACTGTCCATTTGCTCCTATCAATGAAGCGTCCAACGGCTTTGTGTTCATGAACGGTCAGGAAACATACAAATACGCTATAGGTGCTATGAGCGAGGATATTGTCGAAGCGGCGGCTATGGCGGGTCTCAGAGTGGAGGATATTGACCATGTTGTGCCGCATCAGGCCAACTACAGGATAATTTCCGCAACGCAGAAAAAGCTTGGAATTCCTATGGAAAAATTCTTTGTTGACATTGAAAATTTAGGCAATACCAGCAGCGCCAGCGTGCCTATCGTGCTGGATATAGAAAACCGCAGGGGCGCGATCAAGGACGGGGACATAGTGGCATTTACGGCTTTTGGCGCGGGACTCACTGACGGCGGAGCCGTTTACAGATGGTAATATGGGTATAGCCCTTATTATATACGGGCCGGGCGTAAAATAGTCGTCCGCCTGACAAATAAATCTATTCTTGTAAGGAGGCAAATCAAAATGGTATTTGAAAAGGTAAAGGAAATTCTCGGGGAATACGTTGACACTGAGATCACACTTGAAACATCCTTTGACGACCTGGGCATAGATTCTTTGGATATGCTTGACATGGTTATGAAGGTTGAAGAAGAGCTTGGCGTTGAGATAGAGCTTAACCCCTCTATCACAACTGTTGGCGCTCTTGTTGAGCTTATTGAAAGCAAGTAAGTCCATAAATGACTGCGGGCGGGGCGACCCGCCCGGCGGGCATTA
>CAYTWZ010000040.1:0-8435 GCA_964442035.1 uncultured Oscillospiraceae bacterium | reverse complement strand
AAGCAAGTAAGTCCATAAATGACTGCGGGCGGGGCGACCCGCCCGGCGGGCATTATCTGTTGAAACCGGCAATGGACGGGGCATCTCCGTGAGAGTACCCGGTGCATTGCTTGTCAGACTAATGAACCTCTGAATAATTCACGCCTATGGCTTAAAACATTGCTTGACGATTGATCTTTCCTCACAGCTCGGTTAAAAATGCTCTAAATACAGCAAACATTCATGCGTTTTTGCCTTGCTGAGAGAAAAATTTCTTCGCCAATCCGCATTTTAGAATTAATCAGAGCTTCCCTAAGGCAATAGCGGTAAATTTTATTAAGGAGCTGAAAAAAGTGATCAAAACTCCCATATGCGAACTTATCGGAATTGAATATCCAATATTTCAGGGCGGTATGGCGTGGATAGCCGACGCGGATCTTGCGGCGGCTGTATCCAACGGCGGTGGCCTTGGAATTATATCGGCAATGAACGCCGGGGGCGATTGGCTTCGTGAACAGATAAAAAAGGCAAAAAACCTTACAGACAAGCCCTTTGGCGTTAATATTATGCTTATGAGTCCTCATGTTGATGAAGTGGCTCAGGTGGTGGCGGAGGAAAAGGTGGCCGTTGTGACCACCGGCGCGGGCAACCCCACTCGCTTTATGTCCTTATGGCTTGAAGCGGGGATTAAGGTGATACCTGTTGTTGCCTCCATAGCTCTTGCAAAGGTGGCTCAGCGGGCCGGGGCTGCGGCGGTGATTGCCGAGGGCGGTGAAAGCGGCGGTCATGTAGGTGACCTGACTACCATGGTGCTTGTGCCTCAGGTGGTAGACGCAGTGGATATACCTGTGCTGGCTGCCGGCGGCATTGGTGACGGACGGGGCGTAGCGGCGGCGTTTATGCTTGGCGCTCAGGGCGTGCAGTTGGGTACGCGCTTCCTTGTGGCCAATGAGTGCAATGTGCATGAAAATTATAAGAAAAAGGTTCTTAAGGCCGGCGATGTGGATACAATTATGACCGGCAAGCGTCTGGGTCATCCGGTGCGCAGTATAAAAAACCAGTTTTCCCGAAACTATTTTAAGGCGGAGTATGACCCGAACGTCAGTGACGAAGCCCTTGAAAAGCTTGGCGTAGGCTCCCTTTACAAGGCGGCCGTTGAGGGCAACGAAAAGGAAGGCAGCTTCCTTGCCGGGCAGATCAGCGCTATCGTCAAAAAGGAGCAGCCCGCCGCCGAAATCATAACCGAGATCTTCACCGAAGCGGAAAAGGTGCTTGAGGGGGCCGGAAAATGGGTAAAGTAGCATTTGTATTTTCGGGACAGGGCTCCCAGTATACCGGTATGGGCAAGGAGCTTTGTGAAGCAAGTCCCGCCGCAAAGGCAGTCTTTGACGTGGCTGATGCTCAGTGCCCAGGAATAAGGAAGCTTTGCTTTGAAGGCAGCAAGGACGAACTGTCCAAAACAGTCAATACTCAGCCATGTATGTACTGTGTTGACCTTGCGGCTGCCGAGGCTTTGAGAGAGGCTGGAATTGAGCCGGACTGCGCGGCAGGTTTTTCACTGGGAGAAATTCCCGCTGTTGTGTTTGCCGGAATGCTTGATAATAAACAGGGCTTCAGATTAGTATCCCTCCGTGGCATGTATATGAACGATGCCGCTCAGACCGAGGGAGGCGGCATGGCAGCCTGCGTCAAGCTTAAGAATGAGGTCGTTGAGGAGCTGGCACGTAAATATAACAGAATTTATCCCGTAAACTATAACTGCCCAGGTCAGCTTGTTGTGGCAGGAGCCAAAGATGAGCTCCCCGCCTTTTCAGCGGATATAAAGGCCGCCGGCGGAAGGGCAATTCCTCTTGCGGTAAGCGGAGCCTTCCATTCCCCGTTTATGGCTGAGGCGGCGGAAAGGCTCTATTCCGATATGGAAAAAATGGATTTTGCCACTCCAAAGCTGACGGTTTATTCCAACTATACTGCCAAGCCATATGAGGGTAAAGCAAGTAAATTGCTTATGGAACAGATCAAAAATCCCGTCCGGTGGCAGAGGATAGTTGAAGATATGATCGCAAATGGCGTGGACACCTTTGTAGAAGTTGGTCCCGGAAAGACCCTTTCCGGACTAATCGCCAAGATCAACCCCGATGTAAAGACGCTTAACGTTGAAAATAAGGAAACATTAGAGGCCGCTGTGGCCTCTTTGAAAGGAGAATAATATGCTGCTGGAAGGAAAAAACGCCATTGTAACAGGCGGCTCACAGGGGATAGGCCGTGCCGTCGCCCTAAAGCTGGCTGAAAACGGCGCAAATGTGGCAATACTTTATGTGGGCGACCGTGAACGGGGCGCACAGACGGTTAAGGATATACAGACCTTTGGAGTAAGGGCAATTGACATATACTGCAATGTAGCTGACTTTGAAGAGTCTGCCAAAGCTGTAGAGGAAGTAAAAAAGGAATTCGGAAGGATAGACATCCTGATCAATAACGCCGGTATTACCCGGGACAACCTTATCCTTAAAATGACCGAGGCAGAGTTTGATTCGGTCATATCTGTTAACCTTAAGGGCTCCTTTAATATGATAAAGCATACCTACCCCATATTTATGCGTCAGCGCTATGGCAGAGTGGTTTCCGTCAGCAGTGTAGTAGGCATAGCCGGTAACAAAGGACAGGCCAATTACAGCGCCAGCAAGGCGGGGATAATCGGATTGACAAAGTCTGCCGCCAAGGAGCTTGCCTCCCGGGGCGTCACCTACAATGCCATTGCTCCCGGCTTTATCGAGACCGAAATGACTGCCGTACTGCCCGAAGAGGCAAAAAAGGCTATGTGTGACCAAATTCCCGCTAAGCGCACCGGCAAGCCTGAGGATATAGCCAATCTGGCGCTGTTCCTTGTAAGCGATCAGTCCTCCTATATCACCGGCGAAGTGATCCGGTGCGATGGCGGTATGCAGATGTAATTAAGGAACCTCCAAATAAATCATAAAGGGTGAAAATAATATGCAGCGTGTAGCAATAACAGGATTGGGCGCGGTCACTCCCGTGGGTAACAGCATTCCTGAAATGTGGGAAAACATAAAAAACGGGAAGTGCGGCATCGAAAGTATAACCAAGTTTGATACCACTGAATTTAAAGTTAAGGTGGCCGCTGAGGTCAAGGACTTTGACCCGTCAACGGTCATGGAAAAAAGCGATATAAGAAAGAGCGACCGCTTCACACAGTTTGCCGTAGCCGCCGCCGCTGAGGCAATTAAGGACTGCGGACTTGTTTCAGGCGAGAACATTGATCCCAAGCGCTTTGGGGTATATTTCGGAAGCGGAATAGGCGGCATGGAGACCTTTATCGGTGACGTCATAAAATGTCATGAAAGCGGACCCCGAAAGGTGTCGCCTTTCATGGTTCCGGCTATGATAATAAATATGGCGGCGGGTACAATCGCCATAAAATATAAGTGTCAGGGCCCGGCCATTCCTGTGGTGACGGCCTGTGCCACAAGCACCAACGCCATCGGCGAAGCTTACAGGGCTGTTAAGCACGGCTATGCCGACGCCATCATTGCCGGAGGCAGCGAGGCTGCCATTCTGCCTGTAAGCTTGGCGGGCTTTGCCAATATGAAGGCTCTCTCCGAGACAGAGGATCCTATGCGGGCGTCTATTCCCTTTAATGTTAACCGCAACGGATTTGTTATGGGCGAGGGCGCGGCGGTAATGGTTATTGAGGAAATGGAGCACGCTAAGGCCAGAGGGGCAAAAATTTACGGTGAGCTGTGTGGCTATGGCTCTACCTGCGACGCATATCACATCACAGCGCCGGATCCTGAAGCGGAAATGGGTGCGGCGGCTATCCGTCAGGCGTATGAGGAGTCGGGCGTGGAAAGCGACGATATCTACATAAACGCCCACGGAACCAGCACAAAGCTCAACGATGCCAGCGAGACCGTGGCGATCAAAAAAGCTTTGGGCGAGGAACTGGCTTACAAGGTCAGCGTTTCTTCCACTAAATCAATGACAGGCCATATGTTAGGCGCTGCCGGTGCGGTAGAGGCGGTAATTTCTACCCTTGCTCTCAATGATGGAATAGTGCCTCCCACCATAGGCCTTGACAATCAGGATCCGGAGTGTGACCTTGATTGTACGCCCAACACTGCGGTGAAGAGGGATCTTAAGCTCTGCTTGTCCACTTCCTTGGGCTTTGGAGGACACAACGCATGTGTTGCCATCAAAAAAGTGAACTAAAGGAGGGAAAATGTATGAATATGCATGATATAGATACAATAAAGTCTCTTGCCGGAATAATGAAGGAAAACGGACTGACGGCCATTAAGCTTAAGGACAGTGAGGACGAGCTTGTGCTTGAACGCGCCGTTGCTCCGGCATTGGGGGCTTCTGCGCCGCCCAAGACTTCGGTTGTTGCTGATTCTGACACGGCTACGGCACCTCAGCCGACGGCTCAAAGCGTGGATGGAACAGCGGTCAAGAGCCCTATGGTTGGCGTGTTTTACAGTGCCCCCTCTCCGGAGGAAAAGCCCTATGTTCAGCTTGGGGACATGGTGAAAAAGGGCGACGTGCTGTGTATAGTTGAGGCCATGAAGCTGATGAATGAGATTGCCGCAGAGCAGGACGGAGAGATTGTCAGCATCTGCGCCGAGGACGGAAATCTTGTGGAATACGGACAGACACTGTTTGTCATAAAGTGAGGAAGTTTGAGAAAATGAATAAAGAGGAAATTAAAAATATAATCCCTCATCGGGATAATATGTTGCTTGTGGATGAGGCTGAGGTCAGGGATGGTGTTTCCTACGGGAAATATACCGTCAGGGGAGACGAGTTCTTTCTTCAGGGGCATTTCCCCGGCAACCCTGTTGTGCCGGGCGTAATTCTATGCGAAATGATGGCTCAGTCCAGCTGTGTGCTTCTTGCCGAAACCGCGGCGGGCAAGACTCCGTATTTTACTACTCTGAATAATGTGAAGTTCCGCAACAAAGTTCTTCCCGGTGACACCTTTGAGACCCAGTGTAAGATCGTCAAGGTCAAGGCTCCCTTCTATTTTGCTGAGGGCAAAGGCTATGTAAACGGAAAATTGTGCGTCAGCGGTGAGTTTGGCTTTGCCGTGATGTAGGCTTGGAGTGAAGCAGATGTTTTCAAAGATTTTGATCGCAAACCGCGGCGAGATCGCGGTGCGTATAATACGAGCCTGCCGTGAAATGGGAATCGAAAGCCTGGCCGTGTATTCCACTGCGGACGCAGACTCCCTCCATGTGTCCTTGGCGGATGACGCCGTATGCATCGGGCCTCCCCAGCCTAAGGACAGCTATCTAAAAATGGAGACCCTTATTACCGTTGCCAAGGCAAAGGGGGCGCAGGCTATACATCCGGGCTACGGCTTTCTTTCCGAAAATGCCGATTTCGCGGATATGTGTGCCCAAAACGGAATTACATTCATCGGCCCAAAGGGTGATGTTATTCGCAAAATGGGCGACAAGGATCAGGCCCGCCGTACCATGAGGGAGGCGGGAGTACCTACTACTCCCGGCTGTGATATAGTGAACAGCCCAGAGAAAGCCCGGATTGAGGCGGCTAAGATCGGATACCCGATTCTTGTTAAAGCCAAGGCGGGCGGCGGCGGAAAGGGTATCCGCCTTGTTGAGCGAGAGGACGAGCTTGAAAAGGCTTTTTTGACGGCTTCTGCCGAGGCAAAAAATGCCTTTGGTAACGGGGACTGTTATCTGGAAAAATTCCTTGCCCCCGTTAAGCATATTGAGGTGCAGCTTCTGTGTGACGAAAAGGGCAACGTAGTCTGTCTGGGTGAGAGGGAATGTTCTATCCAAAGGAACAATCAAAAGCTTCTGGAGGAGTCTCCCTCCTGTGCTGTTGACCCCGAAACCCGCCAAAAGCTGTATGTTGCGGCGACAAAGGCGGCAAAGGCTGCCAATTATACCAATGCGGGTACAGTGGAGTTTTTGCTTGACAAGGATAACAATTTCTACTTTATGGAAATGAATACTCGGCTTCAGGTGGAGCATCCTGTTACCGAAATGGTGACCAATATTGATCTTGTTAAGTGGCAGATCAGGATTGCGGCGGGAGTACCTCTGAATTTTGAACAGAAGAATGTGTTTATACACGGTCACAGCATCGAGTGCCGTATCAATTCCATGGGCGGCAGTGGCGAGGTAAATCTGCTGCACATTCCCGGCGGTTTCCGAGTAAGGTTTGATACAGCTCTGTACCGTGGCTGCAAAATACCCCCCTACTACGATTCCATGATAGGAAAGCTGATTGTTCAGGCCAGAACCCGGGACGAGGCTATACGCCGTATGCAGTCGGCTCTTGGGGAGCTTATTATGGTAGGGGTGGACAACAATGTGGAGCTTGAGCTTGCTATAATCGGAAACAAGGACTTCCGAAGCGGCAATTTTTATACTGACTTTATGAAAACTCACGATTTTAAATGTTGATAACAAAGGTGTGGTATAAATGATTCCAAAGGGATTATTTAAAAAGGCGAATAACGAGCTTGAGGGGCATCAGGCGGCTGATACATTTGTGGAGTCCACTCAAAGCTGCCCTGCCTGCGGATTTGAGCTTACTGTCTCAGAGCTTATGGATAATTGTGAGGTCTGCTCCAAGTGTGGCCACCATTTTAGGATGAATGCCCGCCAGAGGATCAAGCTTATTGCTGACAAGGACAGCTTCAGTGAGCTTTACCCTGATATGGAAAGCAAAAATATATTGGATTTTCCGGGCTATGATGACAAGCTTGAAGCAAGCAGATCCAAAAGCGGGGAAAAAGAAGGTGTAATTGTTGGCAAGGCTATGATCGGAGGATATCCCTGCGTGATGTTTGTGATGGACTCCAACTTTATGATGGGCTCCATGGGAACTGTCGTAGGCGAAAAAATAACTCTTGCCTTTGAGTATGCCACCCAAAAGCGGCTGCCTGTAGTAGGCTTTGCCGTGTCAGGCGGCGCTCGGATGCAGGAGGGCATTATGAGCCTGATGCAGATGGCCAAGACCAGCGGTGCGGTCAAACGCCACAGTGACAAGGGACTGCTTTATGTTTCTGTGCTGACAGACCCCACTACCGGAGGGGTAACCGCGTCCTTTGCCATGGAAGGGGACATAATTCTTGCGGAGCCTGGAGCACTGATAGGCTTTGCGGGTCCAAGGGTCATTGAACAGACTATTCGCAAAAAGTTGCCTAAGGACTTTCAGACGGCTGAATTTTTGCTGGAAAGGGGCTTTGTGGACGCTATAGCTCCACGAAAGCTCCAGAAGGATATGCTGGCTAATATCATGTCACTCCACAGCGAGGAGGAAACGACCAATGGAAGCATATGAAAAGGTTAAGGCTGCCCGGGACAAAAACCGTCCCACGGCGATAGAGTATATAAACAACGTATTTACTGATTTTCAGGAATTGCACGGAGACAGACGCTACGGTGACGACGGAGCCATTATTGGCGGCATAGCCCGCCTTTGCGGCAGACCGGTTACTGTTATCGCTCAGGAAAAGGGCATTGATACCAAGGATAAGATCGCCCGCAATTTTGGTTCGCCTAATCCTGAGGGCTACCGCAAGGCACTGAGATTGATGAAGCAGGCGGAAAAATTCCACCGCCCGGTCATCTGCTTCGTGGACACAGCCGGCGCCTATCCCGGACTTGGCGCCGAGGAAAGGGGACAGGGTCAGGCCATTGCGGAAAATCTTATGGAAATGATGACCCTTAAAACTCCTGTGATATCTGTGCTTATCGGAGAGGGGGGCAGTGGCGGCGCCTTGGCGCTGGCGGTTTCGGATGAAGTGTGGATGATGGAAAACTCTATTTACTGCGTAATTTCTCCCGAGGGCTGTGCATCAATTTTGTGGCGTGACGCAAAAAAGGTAAAGGAAGCCAGCGAATGTCTTAAGATAACCGCTGAGGATCTGTATTCCATGGACGTTGTGGAAAAAATCGTTCCTGAGGACGATTTCATTGCGGCCTTCGCCACTTTGCGGGAGTGGCTAAATGACGCTGTTGAAAAAAGGCGTAATATCCCGGCGGACGAGCTTATTGAACAGCGATACAAAAGGTTTCGGAAGTTTGGTGCGGCAAATACAACAGAATAAAAAATTTTGCGGGACGTGTCTGCGTCCCGCTTTTATTGCCTGAACCAAATTTTCCGCAAATTGAAATTTCGCTATTGCATTGAGCAAAAAAATGTGGTAAAATAACTGTGTGTATGTTCCATAAGGGCTGAAAGCCCTTATGGGGCGTTTTCGGTGGGAGATTGATCTCCCGCCGAAAAACGAAAGGGTCACCCGCACCCGCCGAGGGTGGCCTCTGCCGGTGGCAGCCTCTGCGAAGCAGAAGCACTGACCGAGTCGGTAGACGAGACCCGGGGGACATCTTTTGTTTAGTTATAGCTTGGAGGTTTACATAATGAATATATTCAAAGCCATAATTCTGGGACTTATTCAAGGA
>CAYTWZ010000039.1:0-15490 GCA_964442035.1 uncultured Oscillospiraceae bacterium | reverse complement strand
CGTTAACGATGCTGTCAATAAGCTTGTCGTAAAGAGTAGCTGTAACTGTCTCGCCATAAACCTTTGCTCCGCCTATTACAACATAGGGCTTGACCGCGTATACGCGGGCGCTGTTGGCGTTGGATATGTCATTGATTGTCAGACGGAGAGTGCCGTTTTCAGGAACAGTATCACAGCTTACATCCTCAAGCTTTTCGGGAAGTACAGTGTAGTTCCCATCAGCGTCGGCTGTATACGCGCCGTACTCAAAGCCCATATCGGAAACAATGCCTTTGTTGCCACCAATGTCGGCAGTAAATGCAAGACCAAGCTTGTTGTCCTTAATCACAAGGTTTGCGTCCACGCTACTAAAGGGCGTAGTATCCGCCGTAAAGTCAGATACTGTAAACAGGCCTGCGGCTACATTATTACCGCCGCGAATGTTTACTTTGGAAAGGTCGCTGCCGGTTTTGCTGCGGTACGAGAAATTGTCCGCCACAAGGCTGGTAACGCCGTCTTCATCGGTTACATAGAAGGAGAACTTCTGTGCTTCGGTGTCAGTAATAACAGTGGCATGGTAGGTTTTGCCCACTTCATATTTTACTTCGTTTGTAGCTGTAAACGAAGAACCGTTGTGGGCGTCAAAAGTGCCGTTGGGCTGAATTCTTAGACCGATATTATAGTCACCCCAGCTTCCGGGAGTTATATCGGAAGAAGCTATGCCCACAAGTCCATCGGACAGAGAATTCGGTGTTATATCGAAGTTAATATATACATTTCCCGAAACGGGGCCAAAGGAATGACAACTGAAATCGGCAGTAGAAACCCAGTCCTCAGTCTGAGCCTTTACGGTCAGCTTATATTCCGCAGTATTTGTGGCATTTCCCTTGGTGAATGTCCCGGTCAGTACCACAGTGGCGTCCTTCTCACCTTTAGCAGGGCGGATAACTGTGCCGTCAGCGGCAATAACATCGGCATTGCTGGTTTCCCATGTAATAGCGCTGCCGTAAAGTCCCTCAGCGGGAAGCGTAACATTGCCGGTCACTCTCTTGGTATTAACGCCGAAATCCACATACTTGGGATCCTCAATAACGGCGTCATCATCAGTTATGTTTGCGATTTCGGAAGGAGTAAGAGCGCGGTTGTAAAGCTTGATGTTGTCGAAGCTGCCATTAAAGTACAGGTCTCCATCTATGATGGATTTGCCAAGGTAAGCGTTAAGCTTATCAACACCAAGGTGAGAAACGGTTCTTACCACATTGTTATTTTCGGCAACAAGAGCTCCGTCCTTGTAAATAGCGAGACTGCCGGGCTGTACAACAAGGTCAA
Organism: uncultured Oscillospiraceae bacterium; assembly: GCA_964442035.1. GTDB lineage: Bacteria > Bacillota > Clostridia > UMGS1883 > UMGS1883 > JAFLUQ01. Next base: position 14,182 of record CAYTWZ010000039.1, on the reverse strand, counting down.
AATGCGCCCACTGTCCGGCGGGGACTCTGTCTTCTTCCTCTGCCGTAGCGGATTCCTCATAGCTATAGCCGCTGATTGTCATAGACATACGCAGGCTGTCCGCCGCATCCTTAAACAGGAAATAGTGATCTGTATCGGAGCCAAGAGCAAAGGTAAAGAAGTTGCCTGTGTCCATGTTGCTCTTTACATCCATAGAAAGAGTAAAGGTATCGCGGCGCTCAAAAGTACCCTCGGGGAACTCAAAATATGTGCCGTCTGTGCCGTCAAGAGTGAGCACCTTGCTGCCGGTCTCCTCGTCGGTCTCGATTTTGGCAGCGCCGTTAAGGCCGATTTCGGACTCGGTCTCAAAGTCATAGGCAAGCTCGGCGTCAGTGCCGTCTGCATCGACCTTTCTGGGACCATAGGCCTCCATAAGTCCGGCGTACTCGGATTTTGTAAGGGGAACAAATGTACCGTGCTTTGAGCCTGTGGGCATTACAACATCGCCTGTACCCTTAGTGAATATACCGCTGGCGATATCATCGGTAAGATACGGAACGTAAACGCTGTAGTTGTCCACGCAAAGGCAGTATGTATCTGTTCCGTTGACCTTGTATTCGGCAGGACCCTCACCTGCTATGGGCGTGAAAGCGCTGACCTCAGTATAGGGGCCGGAAGCGTGGTCGCTGACCATCATATGGATCTCACCGCTGTACTTTTTGAAGAAATGGTAATACTTTCCGTCATCTCCGCGAATTATAGAAGAGTCGATGGCCTGATAGCGGCTGCCGTCAGCCTCCTGACCTACAAACATTTCGGGCTCGCTGAATGACCGGAAGTCACGGGTACGGGCAACATAGACTGTATCATACTGATTGCCGGTCTCATTGTAATACGCAAGATCCTTGCCCGCCGCATAAACCAGATACTCATCGGTTTCCTCATCGTAAATTGCCTCGGGAGCCCAAGCGCAGCCCATGTCATCATTGGCAAACTTGACAAGGCGTTCCTCGCTCCAGTTTACGAGATCCTCGGACTCCCATACAGCCAGATACTTGCTGGCTTCAAGACTCCAAGGGCCCCATCCGGCGCCGTCAAGGGTGTTGAGGTCGGTAGCGATAAGATAGAACTTGTCGCCGTAACGGCTGCGGATAATGTACGGATCGCGCAGACCGGTAGTTCCCATTGTGGAAGTAAGAATAGGCCAGTTGCCGTTAAGATCGGTCCAGTTATAGCCATCCTCGCTGGTAGCAACGTGTATCTGAAGGTGCTCATCACTGCCGTTTACATTGCCACGGAAATAGGCGTAAAGATAGGCCACCTTTTCCTCGTTTTCACGGGCGGTATTACGGGCCTTTACAGTAAGGTCAAAGACTTTTGTTTCGGTCTTGTCATTATATGTTACCTCCGCTGTAAGGGTCACGGATTCATCCTTGTCGCCACGAACAACATGTCCGGCTGGATATGTATATTCTCCGTTGGGAGTATCCTTGTCGGCAACGACATCGGGGTTTGACGAAGTCCACTTTACGGGAACGCCATCTACCTCGCTTACAAGATTAATGCTGTCAAGGACGTTGTCCTGGTTGGGGATGTCGATCTTGCTTAGTATCTTTTCCATAGTAAGGGCAGGATATACGGCCTCGGCGGCAATATCCTCGGCTGAAAGCTCACCCTCAATGATTTTGAATTCGTCTATATAGCCGTTAAAGGTCTCGTTGCCCCAGTTGCCGCGACCGAGACGAATAACAGACTCACTGGGGAAAAGATCGGTCAATGGAGCGGTGCAGGTAGCCGAAGCGGCCAGAGAACCGTTTACATACAGGTCTGTACGATCTTTAGTCGCCACTATCGCCACATGTCTCCATCCGTTTTCAAGCGTCCCGGGATAAGAAGTCGCCTGAGCAGCAGGACTGCTGCCGTCCGTATTTGAACGTCCGGCGTAATATCTTTCCACCTTGAAGGTAGAACCGTTGTCATAAAGCGCCAGATAATATTCGTTGCCGTATACGGGCTCGTTTGTGTCCCGGGCTATAAACAGCGGCCATGTGCCGGAGTTGCGTTTTTCCCAGAACATAATAGTTACAGCATCCTGACCTACAAGAAGGTCATTGTTGCCCTCCTCATCGGTGACAGTCAAATACTGCCAATGACTGCCTGTAAACAGCGCCGCGTCGCCGATAACACCCTCGTCAACGCCACCTCCAAGGCTTACGTTGATGTGAGGATCGTCAAGGCCGCCGTCAAAGCTCAGGTATACTAACGTATCCCCGTCCTGCGCGAATGACGGAACAGGCAGAAGCGCCGCAACCATAGAAATGATCGCCAATATTGATAATAGCTTTTTCATTTTACCATATCCTTTCTAAAATATATATCAATTATATCATTTTTTTGTCAGAAATGCAATATAGATTTTAGAGTTTTATGTACATATTAGACATAAAATATTTTGACGCGCATCCTTTTCCGAGAAAATTTTTCCTTTTTTGCTGGACAAACAGCCGCCGATATGATATTATATTATTTTAGAAAAGTAGGAGGTAAAAATATGCCCCAGAAAAACGCAACTCCCGAGGGGATTATATACACCCTTGAGAAAAATTTTATGCCTTACGCAATGAGCGTTATTATATCAAGAGCCATCCCGGAGATCGACGGCTTCAAGCCATCTCACCGCAAGCTCCTTTATACAATGTATAAGCGGGGTCTGCTGAAGGGCAAGCGCATCAAAAGCGCAACAGTCGTGGGCGAGGCCATGAAGCTGAACCCCCACGGTGACGCGGCTATCTACGAAACTATGGTTCGGCTCACCGAGGGCAACGAAGCCCTGCTCCACCCGCTGGTAGACTCAAAGGGAAACTTCGGCAAGCAGTACAGCCGGGACATGGCCTATGCCGCCTCCCGTTATACAGAGGTAAAGCTATGCCCTATCTGTGAGGAGATTTTCAGAGATATTGACAAAAACACCGTGGACTTTATCGACAATTATGACTCCACAATGAAGGAGCCGGTGCTTCTTCCCACAGCGTTCCCCAACGTGCTTGTCAATCCCAATATGGGTATCGCCGTAGGCATGGCAAGCCGGATCGCTTCCTTTAATTTAAAGGAGGTTTGTGACGCTACCTGCGCCTACCTTAAGGACGAAAAAGCAGATCTGCGCCAATACATTACCGGCCCGGACTTTTCCACCGGAGGGCTGCTGGTATACGACAAGGAGGCTCTTGACAAGATCTACGAGACAGGCACAGGAAGCATAAGGGTACGGGGAAGATACACATATGATAAGAAGAACAACGTCATCGAGATCACCCAGATCCCCTATTCCACCTGCGTGGAGGTAATTATCGAAAAAATAGCGGAGCTGATGAAATCCGGCAAGATCAAGGAGATCAACGATGTCCGGGATGAGACTGACATCAACGGCCTGAGGCTCACCATAGACCTTAAACGGGGAACAGACCCTGACAAGCTGATGAACAAGCTTTACGACAAGACTACCCTTGAGGACAGCTTTGGCTGCAATTTCAATATACTTATCAACGGCCGGCCACGGGTAATGGGCGTTAAGGAGATCATCAAGGAATGGTCGGACTTCCGCACCAAATGCATCCGCAGAATGTGCGTATTTGACGCGGAAACCAAGGAAGCCAGACTCCATTTGCTTAAGGGACTGGAAAAAATCCTTCTTGACATAGACAAGGCCATATATATTGTACGTCATACCGAAGACGACGCACAGGTGGTACCAAACCTGATGGAAGGCTTTGGCATTGACAAGGTACAGGCGGAATTTGTGGCGGAGATCAAGCTGCGCAACCTTAACAAGGACTATATACTTAAGCGCACAGCGGAAATTGAAGCGCTGGAAAAGGATATATCCGATCTGCGCCGCACCGCCGAAAGTGACAAGCTTATACACAAGGTCATTATAAAGCAGCTGATCGAGATATCAAAGAAATACGCCAAGCCCCGAATGACAGAAATCATCACTGTTGAGGAGTCTTCTCCCGAACCGGAAGAGGATGACAGCAGCGACTACCGGGTCAAGGTGTTTATGACCCGGGGTAACTACCTTAAAAAGATCACCCTTGTTTCACTGCGAAGCAGCGGGGACCACAAGCTTAAGGAGGGTGACGAGATAATCTGCGAGGCTGAGACATCAAACACTCAGGATCTGCTGCTGTTTTCGGACCGTCAGAATTGCTACAAGCTGAAGCTGAAGGACATTTCCGACACAAGAGTCAGCAACATGGGAGATTACCTCCCCAACCTGCTGGAAATGGAGGACGGAGAGAAAATACTTTACGCATCACCGGCTTTTGACTACAAGGGCTTTATGCTGTTCGCCTTTGACAGCGGCAAGGTGGCAAAAATCGACATGAGCAGCTATGCCACAAAGACAAACCGCAAAAAGCTTACAGGAGCCTACGGTAAGGGCAATATAGTGACCATGCTATACATTCCTCAGGACTGTGATATAGCCCTTATCAGCACAGGGGAAAAATGTTTGGTATTTAACACTGCCGCATTGCTAACCAAAACCAGCCGCACGGCTCAGGGGGTACAGGTAATGACCATGAGACGGAAGGCCTTGCTTAAAGCAATGACCTTCCCTGATGGGAGGCTGACCGATCCCGGGGCGTACCGATCAAAAAGTCTTCCATCAGCGGGATATTATCTAAAAAACGAGGACAGCGAAGCAAAGCAGATCACATTTGAGTGATTTTTAAGCAAGAACGTCGGGGGTCAAGGGGACTAATAGCGATGAAAACTTTAAAATGGCTATTCGGTTATATAAAGCCATATCTGGGGCGCATGATATTTGCCCTGTGCCTGACCATGGCAAATACCGTATTGAGCAATATACGCCCTTACCTGTCGGGCCGTATAATAGATCAGGTATTTTATAGAGCGGGCGAGGCGTCCGGCACAGAGCTGGGTCGGACGCTGCTGACGCTTGTGCTGCTCATGCTGGCATCGATAGTTGTCAAGGATGCTTTCCGCATAATAGACCACTACATTCTTGAGGGCAGCAGTCAGCACATAGTCTACAATATTCGGGTAAGCCTTTTCAAATCACTTCACAAGCTGGACTTTGACTTTTTTGACCGCAACCGCACCGGGGACATTATGAATCGCCTCAGCGGCGATATTGAAAGCGTCCGGCACTTTGTGGCATGGGTGCTCAATGGCATATTGGAGAACGTATGTCTTTTCATTTCCGCACTGGTGATTCTAAGCTCCATCAACTGGAAGCTGACGCTTTGCCTATTTGCGGTTTCGCCGGTTATAGGTCTCTTTGCCGTTTCCCTCGGGAAGAATGTCGGTCCGGCCTTTAAAGACGCCCGTCAGAAGCTGAGCAGCCTTAATACTGTTGTGCAGGAGAATATTTCCGGCAACAGAGTGGCCAAGGCCTTTGCCCGGGAAGAATACGAGATGGGCAAGTTTGACAAGGCAAATTACGCATACAGGGACGCCAATCTGGCGTCTAACAGAGTTTGGCAGAACCACATTCCGTACTTAGACACCTTGGCAAACTCACTTAATGTAATAGTTTTAATTTTGGGCGGTTATATGGTAATTAAGGGGGATATGACCCCCGGCGCATTCGTAACCTTCAATTCCATGAGCTGGGCTCTTAATACGCCCATGCGCAACGTGGGCTGGCTGATAAACGACACCCAGAACGCCATTGCCAGCGGTGAAAAAATCATGGAATTTACGCTGGAGCGTCCGGCGATCTATACCGAAAAGAACCATATAGAAAAGGAAAGCTTCCAAGGGAGGGTGGAGTTTAAGGACGTAAGCTTTTCCTACGGCGAAGAAGAGGTTCTTTCACACATAAGCTTTACCGCTGTTCCAGGACAGACCGTGGCAATAATCGGCGAGACCGGCAGCGGAAAGTCCACCATTACAAACCTTATATGCCGATTTTACGATGCGGACAAGGGTCAAGTATTGGTTGACGGGGTCGATGTGCGGAAGCTGAACCTACAGCGGTTGCGCCGGAGCATATCCATGGCCATGCAAGACATTTTTCTGTTTTCGGACACGATCGAGGGCAATATTGCCTACGGTGTGCCGGACGCTTCTATGGATGAGATCGTTGAAGCCGCAAAAATGGCTGACGCGGACGAATTTATCCGCTCCATGCCTGAGGGCTATGACACAATCATCGGGGAAAGAGGCGTGGGACTTTCCGGCGGACAGAAGCAGCGCATAGCCCTTGCCCGTGCGATCCTCAAAGATCCGTCTATTCTTATTCTTGATGACACTACCAGCAGCGTTGATCTTGAAACCGAGCATTACATACAGCAGGCCCTCAAGGGGTTTTCCAAGGGGCGCACCACTTTTATTATCGCCAACAGGATCAGCGCTGTAAAGGGTGCGGATATTATTCTGGTAATGGAAAACGGCAGGATCGCCGAGAGTGGGACTCACCGGCAGCTGCTGGCCTTGGGCGGAAGATACAAGGACTTATACGACACCCAGTATGGCAGCTTTGATATGCTTAAAAAGGGGGCGATGGCAAATGGCGCGGAATAAATTTGACGTTGACGAAAAGCTGGAGTCTCAGTTCAGCTTTGACCACATAAAGCGTCTTGCCGGATATCTTCTCCCTTTCAAAAAGCTGATGATTATCACAATTGGGCTGATGCTGCTTACCAGCGTACTGAATATGCTGTCGCCCATCATTACCAGACAGGCAATAGATGTTTCAATTCCCAACGGTGATATTAAGGGCATCATGGTTTTGGGGGCAGTATTGATAGTGATCTACATTATCAACGCGGTAATAGTCAAGTTCCGTATGAGAGCAATGGCAACTGTGGGGCAAAATCTTATCGCCAACCTGAGGCGTGATGTGTTTGCTCAGCTTCAGAAACTGCCATTTGAGTTTTACGACAGCCGTCCCCACGGCAAGATACTTGTCCGAGTAATAAATTATGTAAACTCCATCAACAATCTCCTTACCGGCGGGCTGATAAACCTTATAACCGACCTGTTTACGGTTGTAATCATTCTGGCGCTGATGTTTATGCTCAGCGTTAAGCTGACTATGGTTACGCTGTGCGGCATCGCGGTTTTCGGCGGGATAATGTTTGCTCTCAAGAACAAGCAGCGTCGGGTGTGGCAGGATTACAGCGCCAAGCAGAGCAATCTTAACGCCTATATCCACGAGAGCATTTGCGGAATAAAGGTCACCCAATCCTTCAGCCGGGAAAAGGAAAACCAGCGCATTTTTGAGACTCAGTGCGAAAACGTCCGTACAAGCTTTATGAAGGCCAAGATCATTGACATTTGTAACTGGCCTATGGTAGAAACAATCTCCACCATTACCACCTGCGCGGTGTTTCTGATAGGAGGCATCGGCCTTATTAACGGAACCAACACCATCACCACCGGTACCTTGGTGGCATTTGTAGGCTACGTCAATTTGTTCTGGACACCGGTGCTTTCCCTTTGCAATTATTACAACCAGCTTATCAATACAGCCGCCTACCTGGAGCGCATATTCGAGGTGCTCGACACACCGGCCGATGTGGAGGATGTCCCCGGAGCAAAGGAAATGCCTCCCATCCACGGAAGGGTTGAATTTAATAATGTGGTTTTTGCCTACGAGGTGGGGAACAATATACTTAACGGGCTCAGCTTTGCGGCGGAAAAGGGCCAGACAATAGCCGTTGTGGGTCCCACCGGAGCGGGGAAAACTACCATAATAAATCTGCTGAGCCGCTTTTATGACATTCAGGGAGGAGAAATATTGATAGACGGTGAAAATATTACAAAATATACCCTCAAATCCCTGCGAAGGCAGGTGGGAGTAATGCTTCAGGACACGTTTATTTTCAGCGGGACGGTCATGGACAACATCCGTTACGGACGGCTGGACGCCACGGACGAGGAGGTCATTGCCGCCGCAAAAGCCGTATGCGCCCACGACTTTATCCAGACTCTGGAAAATGGCTACTATACCGAGGTAAACGAACGGGGCAGCCGTCTGAGCGTGGGGCAGCGCCAGCTTATATCCTTTGCTCGGGCGCTTTTGGCAGACCCGCGCATCCTTATCCTTGACGAGGCCACGGCCTCTATAGATACCCGTACCGAACAGGCCCTTCAGACCGGCCTTGCCCGATTGCTGAAGGGAAGGACCAGCTTTGTCATTGCTCACAGACTTTCCACGATTCGGGGCGCAGACAGGATTATGTTCATTGACGGAGGCAAAATTGTGGAAAGCGGTACTCACGGCCAGCTGATGGAGAAGCGCGGGAGGTATTACGCCCTTTGCACAAGCCAATACGAATTGTAACTAAATCAAAATAAAAAAGGAGAGATACTTATGCCGAAAAGATATACAATAACGGCGATTGTAGTTTTGATAGCGGCCTTTATAGGCTTTTACGTGTACCAGGGGACAATGGACGGCTCCGACATGGAAAGCCGGAGTCAGCTGCTGAGCCAGAAGGTAGTGGGCGGACATATCGTCACCGAAGCCAAAATCGACAAATACGTCATCAGCGGAATAACCACCGATACCGGAGAAAACGGCTTTGCTGTTTTTAAGCCCAAGGGCAACGGCAAGTACAATCTTGAAAAGCATTATCTGACAAGCGGCAAGCCGGTGACCTACAGCGTGAGTATAGACCAAAAGCCATATGACCTGTTCTGGTACTCCGGGAGCGAGGCCGTCAGCGCGGAGATAAGCTATATCGTGAACGGGAAAACCCAGACCCAGACCTTTGACGCCGCAGGTAGCCCCATAATTTACAGCGAGACCCCGGCGGGGAGCTCAGGAGTGCAAGCAGTTTATTACGATGAAGCAGGAAATGTCTGCAAGTAAACAAAAGGAAGTTTTAGCATGATATACTTTGACAACAGCGCTACCACCTTTCCCGATGCGGCGGTCATAACCGAGGTCTGCCGTTGCATGAGTACTATCCTTGGCAACCCATCCAGCCGCCACCGACTGGGGATGGAGGCCGAAAAGGAGCTTACAGACTGCCGGAAGCGTTTGGCAAATGTAATGGGGGTTTTGCCCGAGGAAATATATTTTACCGGTGGCGGCACTGAAAGCGATAATATTGCTATTATGGGCGGGGCCAATATCAAAAAGGGCCGGCGGGTGGTCACTACAGCGGTAGAGCATCCCGCTGTGCTGGAATGTATGAAGCGGCTGGAGGAGCAAGGCTTTGAGGTGGTATATCTTAAGCCCCAAAGGGACGGGGTTGTCCCCCTTGCGTCCATCCGTCAGGCAATAACCCCCGACACCTGTCTCGTGAGCGTCATGGCAGTGAACAACGAGACCGGAGCCATAATGCCGGTGGACAAGCTCAAGCCAATACTGAGCCGTACAGCCCCAAGGGCAATTCTGCATGTGGATGCCGTTCAGGCTTTTGGGCATATCCCAATGAGCATATCAAAGTGGGGCGTAGACATCCTGAGCGTCAGCAGCCACAAGATACATGGTCCAAAAGGAGTGGGTGCGCTTTACGTGCGCAAGGGCGTGACCCTTAAAACGCCCGTACTTGGCGGAGGGCAGGAAAAAGGCCTTCGCAGCGGCACGGAAAACATAGCCGGGATAGCCGGTTTCACAATGGCGGCGGAAATGCTTTCCCACAAGGACGTGGAGCGTATGGCTATGCTCAAGGCAAGGCTTAAGGATGGGCTTCTGGCCATACCGGGGACTGTCCACAACGGAGGGGAAAACGAGGCTCCGCACATACTCAATATTTCCTTTGAGGGAATACGCAGCGAAATAATGCTTAACTACCTTAATGCCCGGCGCATCTATGTTTCCAGTGGCAGTGCCTGTGCTTCCGCTAAGGGCGGCAGCCACGTGCTTAAGGCAATGGACGCGGAGCTGGCGGACAACGCAATACGCTTCAGCCTTTCCAGATATAATACGGAAAATGAAGTTGAAGCAGTTATAGCCGCGGCAAAAGAGGGAGCAGCTGAGCTCCGGAGATAAACAAGAGGAAAGGACAAGTCAGATGAAAGAAATTCTGCTTATAAAATATGGCGAGATCATCCTTAAGGGCCTTAACAGAAGCCACTTTGAGGATATGCTTGTAAGGAACATAAAAAAGGCCCTTCCGGGAGACAGCTACAAAAGGGTATACAAGTCTCAAGCCATAACTTATGTGGAACCGGCTGAGGGCGCAAATGTGGACGATATGATAGGGCGTATCAGCAAGGTTTTCGGCATTGTGTTTGTTGCCCGGGCGGGGGTATTCCCCAAGGATATGGATGCAATACTTAAGGACGGACCGGAGTATCTGGCCTCAGTCTTAGAAGCTGTTGATACCTTCAAGGTGGAGGCCAAGCGCAGCGACAAGGCTTTCCCTTTTAATTCTCCCGCCATATGTCGGGAAATGGGCGGAGCCATACTTAAACGCTGTCCCCACCTGAATGTGAATGTAACGGAGCCGGGCACCATCATCCGAGTGGAAATAAGGGATACGGACGCATATGTTTATGCGGATATTGACCGGGTAAGCGGCCCGGGAGGAATGCCCACAGGCAGCAACGGACGGGCCACGCTGCTACTCAGCGGCGGCATAGACAGTCCTGTGGCCGGATACATGATGGCCAAAAGGGGTGTTGAGCTGAACGCGGTACACTTTTTTAGTCCTCCGTACACCAGCGACCGTGCCAAGGAAAAGGTCATTGAATTGGGACGGATTCTTGCGGGCTACACAGGGCGCTACAATCTTTACATCGTCCCCTTTACCCAGCAGCAGCTTGCCATACGGGATAGCTGCCCGGAGGAGCATCTGACACTTATCATGCGCAGGATGATGATGATGGTGGCGGAACGCATTGCCAAAGCCAGCGGCAGCCTCGCCCTTATCACCGGCGAAAGTCTGGGCCAGGTGGCCAGTCAGACCATTCATGCCCTTGGGGTGACCAACAACGCCGTGGAGGATCTGCCTGTTTTTCGCCCCCTTGTGGGAATGGACAAGGACGAGATTGTCAGCATTGCCCGTAAGATCGGCACCTTTGAGACCTCTATCCTTCCCTATGAGGACTGCTGCACAGTATTTGTTCCCAAGCACCCAACCACAAAACCGGTGCTTGAGAAAATACTCCAGAGCCAAAGCAAAATAGATATGGAGTACTGGGTAAACAAGGCAGTGGAAGAAACCGAATGGATATTGGTGGAGCCCTAAGGGCTTAAAAATGTATAACGCTATAGTTATACCGTAAAAGCTAAAGAGGACTTTGTTGCCGGACCCGAAAAAATTCAAGGAGGTTTTTGCATGAATCTGAATGCGGAAATAATCGCCGTGGGAACCGAGCTCCTTATGGGGCAGATTGCCAACACCAACGCCCAATACATTTCCCAGAGGCTGGCCGGACTGGGAGTGAGCGTGCTTTACCACAGCGTTGTTGGCGACAATACCCAACGACTTAAGGAAGCCGTTAATCTGGCGGCCTCTCGCAGCGATGTGCTAATCTTTACCGGTGGGCTGGGTCCCACCGATGATGACCTGACAAAGGAGACTGTAGCACAGGCCTTTGGCAGGGAACTGGAGCTTCACCAGCCCAGCCTTGACGCCATGAAGGCCTATGCCGCAGGCTGGGGCGGAAAAATGCCCCCAAACAACATTAAGCAGGCGTATATGCCAAAGGGTTGCACAGTTATCCCCAACAACAACGGGACAGCCCCGGGCTGTATAATCGAGGAAGAGGGGAAGATTGTCGTACTGCTTCCCGGGCCTCCCAGCGAGATGAAGCCAATGTTTGACAGTACGGTACTACCGTACCTAAGGAGCAAAAGCGAATATTCGCTGTATTCAAGAGTACTGCGCATATTTGGCATAGGCGAAAGCGCCGCCGCCATGCAGATTGATGATATGATAAAAAACCAGACCAATCCCACCGTAGCTCCCTATGCCAAAGAGGGAGAAGTCACCTTTCGCATAACGGCTCGCGCCAAAAGCGAAGAAGAAGCACAGGAACTTTTGCGCCCGGTAGTGGACAGAATGTACAAGGAATTCGGGGATCACATTTACGCCGAGGGCGACAATGCCTCAATGGTAAAGACCGTTGTAGAGCTACTTAAGGCTAAACACATGACCCTTGCAACAGCGGAAAGCTGCACCGGCGGAATGATCGGCCGACAGCTGACCTCTGTTCCGGGAGCCAGCGAGGTCTACGGCTTTGGATTTATCACCTATGCCAACGAGGCAAAGGAAAATATATTGGGCGTAAGCCATGACACCCTTGAGGCATACGGTGCAGTAAGTCCGCAGACGGCCTGTGAAATGGCCGCCGGAGCCCGTAGACTCAGCGAGGCGGATATTGCCGTCGCCGTCACCGGCATAGCCGGACCCGGCGGAGGTACGCCGGAAAAGCCCGTGGGACTGGTTTATGCGGGGATTGCCTCAGCGCGTGGTGTGCGCAGCGTAAAGCTCAATCTCAGCGGTAGTCGGGAGCGGATAAGAATACGCACCTGCCTTAACGCCCTTGACCTTGTTCGCCAGGAACTTCTCGTAGGGGGAACCTCCTGCCGTTTACAATAGCTTCACAATCTTTTTAAATATAATATCAATTTACTTCATACGGGGGCAATAATCATAAGCTACTATATGACCATACCCTTCCTCCTTCCGGCTCCGTGTATAGCCTCCGGCTGTATGCGGAGCCTTATCGATGCAGAAACAATATGATCGTAAAAAGTAATTGACAAGTACAAAAAAATAGTATATAATTATTCAATAAGGGCCGAAAGCCCGTCATGGGGTGTTTCGGTGGAAGTTAGATCTCCCACCGAAAAACGAAAGTGTCGTCCGCCGCCTATAGAGGCGGGGACATCCTTCGTTTAGTTATATGCTTTTAGTATACCATTTTTGTTTAAGGGAGGATTGACCATGGCAGATGAAGAAAAAAAGGGCGGAAAAACTGCAAGACCCGTGGTTGAAATAAAGGAATCCGATGCCCGCAAGGAGGCCATTGCTCTGGCTATGAGCCAGATAGAAAAGCAGTTTGGCAAGGGCAGCGTTATGCGTCTTGGCGGAAGCCCCCATTTTAATGTTGACGCTATCCCCACAGGAGCATTGAGCCTCGATATAGCCCTTGGGATCGGTGGCGTGCCTCGGGGAAGGATCGTGGAAATATTCGGACCTGAGTCCAGCGGTAAGACCACAGTAGCCTTACATATTGTGGCAGAAGCACAGAAACTGGGCGGCGAAGCAGCCTTTGTGGACGCGGAGCATGCACTGGATCCCACATACGCGGCGGCAATTGGCGTTGATATTGACAACCTGATCGTGTCCCAGCCTGACACAGGAGAACAGGCTCTTGAGATAACAGAGGCCCTTGTACGTAGCGGCGCGCTCGACGTCATTGTTGTGGACTCCGTAGCGGCCCTTGTTCCCAAGGCGGAGATCGAGGGTGAAATGGGCGACGCACACATGGGACTTCAGGCCAGACTTATGAGCCAGGCACTGCGTAAGCTCACCGGCGTTGTCAATAAAAGCAACACCGTATGTATCTTTATCAACCAACTCCGTCAGAAGATCGGGGTAATGTACGGTCCTACGGAGACTACTGCCGGAGGACGCGCCCTTAAGTTTTACGCCTCAGTGCGTCTTGATGTGCGCAAAACCGATGTCATCAAGAATGGCGGCGAGTTTGTGGGGAATCGTACCAGAGTAAAGGTTGTCAAAAACAAGGTTGCCCCTCCCTTCAGGGAGGCGGAATTTGACATTATGTATGGACATGGCATAAGTACGGTGGGCTGTATACTGGACGTGGCAGTTGACCTTGGCATAATCAAAAAGGGCGGCGCATGGTTCAGCTACGGCGATACCAGACTTGGACAGGGTCGCGACAATGTTAAGAAATATATGATCGAGAACCCGGAATTTACAAATGATATTGACCGCCAGATAAGGGAGAAGATTTACGGCAGGAAGGACTCTGAGGAGCAGCAATAATTCAATAGACACATAAGAAAGGGTTCAACTTATGAATTTACGAAAACAAGTAAATTTCAACTGATACTCTTCAAGCGAGACAACAGAAAACAGACCATGTAAGAGAAGAAATGCTCCTGCATGGTCTGTTTCTTTACGCGCATTGTAAAATGAAGTTGCACTACCCAACCGGGTAGAAAAATTTCAAGAAAATCCACAGTAACGATTCTGTGATAGAATTGAAGTCGAAAAACACCAATTAGAAAGAATCTCACTAT
>CAYTWZ010000038.1:0-15648 GCA_964442035.1 uncultured Oscillospiraceae bacterium | reverse complement strand
CAAAAAAGTATACCTTTTTGGAAAAATCATTTTTGGAAAAATCAGTCGAGTCTCTTTCCGTATCGGTAAAAGGCTTTGACCGTCATTGCGCAGCGTTCGGCTCCTTCCCGGGCCGTTATTTTTTTGTCCTTCCACAGGCGGTAATTCTCTGTGTACGCGTCGGTGGGGACGAACCTCGGCCTACCGAATCGGACTCCCCGGCGCTTTGCGGCGGCGATCCCTTCGGCCTGACGCTGAAGAATGTTGGCTCGCTCGTTTTCAGCCACGAAGGACAACAGCTGAAGCACAAGGTCGGATATGAAGGTTCCCAGAAGATCCTTTGATTTTGTTGTGTCAAGCAGCGGCATATCAAGCACCGCTATGTCCACGCCCATGACCTTGGTGATTTTTCGCCACTGCGCCAATATTTCGCCATAGCTGCGACCCAGCCGGTCAATGCTTTTTATCACCAAAACGTCGTTCTTCTTCATCCGACCGCACATTTCGGCGTACTTAGGCCTGTTGAAATCCTTTCCGCTCTGCTTGTCGATGTAAATGTACTTTTCCTTAATACCGTAGCTCAGAAGCTCGTCCACTTGACGATCCTCGTTTTGCCCGATTGACGATACACGCGCGTATCCGTATATTATGTAAACCATCTCCTTTCAAGTGTGACGCAAATATTTTATCATATTTTAGGGAAGATCCGATTTTAAATCGGATCTTCCCGCGCTCAAGCTGTAAATGTGTCTGAATTGTTAATTTTGTTTTAAAAAATTCCATTTTATTTTAAATTTTTGTTGAAAAATATTTTGAAGTGTGGTATTATAAGGTGTAGTTGTAATATAGGATAAGTTCATCTACATAATATTATTCTTTTTATCGAAAGGGTTGAAACAGATGGCAAGCAAATACCTTAACACGCTGCTTTATCAGATGAAAGACGCGTTTGGCAGAAAGATCGGAATGATAGATTATACAGGATTTATTACATCGCCGAGCAATCCCGCGGAGATCGACGCAAATGTCGGCGTCATACTCTCCAAGTGCGAGGCGGCAAGAATTGCCGTGCATTATCTGGGGTATACGTTTTATCCCGTGGAAAGCCGCGGTAAGCTGGAATTTATCACCTTTGTTGAGGGGGAGGACGCCGCCGCAGTCAAATATGCTAAGATACTTACAATAGCTATCGATAATATGCGTCAGTTTTACGACGACAGGTTTGACAAGACGAGCTTTGTCAAGAATGTTATGATGGACAATGTGCTTCCGGGGGATGTTTTCGCCAAGAGCAAGGAGCTGCACCTCACTTATGAGGCGCCGAGAGTTGTGCTTGTGGTCAAAAAGACCGACAAAAAGGACTTTGACGTTTTTGACGTAATCGTCGGGCTCTTCCCGGAAAACAGCCGGGACTTTGTAATCGACCTTGACAGCAATACCATCGTACTTGTAAAGGAAATGCGGGACAATATGACCTTTAAGGATGTGGAAAAAATGGCCCACAGCATTGTTGACACTCTTCAGGCGGAGGCTATGGTCAATGTGAATGTGGGCATAGGCACGATTGTGCCCAACATACGCGATATTGCCCGGAGCTTCAAGGAGGCCAGCATCGCTATTGAGGTCGGACGTGTGTTTGAAGACGACAAGAAGATTGTCAATTACGAAAACCTGGGGATAGGGCGGCTTATATATCAGCTGCCTACCACTCTTTGCGAGCTGTTCCTGACAGAGGTGTTCAAGAAGGATTCCATTGACTCCCTTGATCAGGAGACGCTTTTCACAATTCAGAAGTTCTTTGAAAACAATCTTAATGTGTCGGAGACGTCAAGGCAGCTTTATGTGCACCGCAATACCCTCGTTTACCGCCTTGACAAGGTGCAAAAGCTTACGGGGCTTGATCTGAGGGTGTTCGACGACGCCATTGTGTTTAAGGTGGCTATGATGGTCAAGAAATATCTCGTGGCCAATCCGACAAAAATGTGACAGGCCCGAGGAGGCATTTCAATTGATAGAATTCAGAGACGTAACGGTCATTTATGACAATGATATTGTAGGGCTGGAAAACGTTAATTTTAAAATTGAGGACGGGGAGTTTGTCTTTCTGGTGGGGAAGACCGGCGCGGGCAAAAGCAGCGCTATAAAGCTGCTCACCGGCGAAATCAAGCCATACGCCGGGGATGTTATAGTCAACGGCGTAACGGTCAATACTCTCCGGCCGCGAAAGCTGCCGTATCTTAGGCGCAGCGTGGGGGTAGTGTTTCAGGATTTTCGCCTGCTGCCGGGCAAGACGGTTTACGAAAACGTGTCCTTTGCCATGGAGGTAGTGCGCGCCAAGAAAAAGGACATCCGCCGCAAGGTGCCCACTATCCTCAGCCTTGTGGGTCTGTCGGATAGGGCCAAAAACTATCCCAACGAGCTTTCCGGCGGCGAACAGCAGAGGGTGTGCATCGCCCGGGCGCTGGTCAACAGCCCCGCCATTGTTATTGCCGACGAGCCCACCGGCAATCTGGATGTTGAGACGGCGGAGGAAATAATGAAGCTGCTGATGGAGATCAACCGCATGGGCACAACTGTTGTGATGGTGACCCATTCGGAAAAAATCGTGAACGACGCCCATCGGCGTGTTATCCAGCTGGAAAGCGGCGTGGTCGTCCGGGACGAAGCGGAAGGGGGATATAGACTGAATGTACTCTCTTAAAACAGCGCTAAGCTCTTTGGGCCGCAATGCCGTCATGACGGTGGCTTCTATTATTACAATAGGCTGCTGTCTGTTCCTGTTCGGGGTATTTTTGCTGTTCGCTTTTAATATAAATTATATAGGCAGGCAGATTTCCGCTCAGTGCGAGCTTCAGGCCTTTATTGACGAAACAGTGGACGAGGCGGGGGAGGAGCGGATACTCACCGAAATATCGGCCCTGCCCTATGTACAGGCGGCGGAGTTTGAAAGCAAGGAAAGCGCTTTTGAAAACTACCGTGAAAAGCTTGGCAGCAAATATGCCGATACCCTTGACGGAATGGAGGGCGAGGGGATACTTCGCAGCAGCGTAAAGGTGACATTGTCCGACCTGACAAAGGCGGAGGAGCTGGAAAGGGCGCTTTACGGCATATCGGGCGTCGCCAATGTGAGCAACAGGCAGGATATAATCAACCGGGTCATATCCGCTACAAATGTGATAAAATTCGGCAGCCTGATCGCCATGGTGATACTGCTTGTGACGGCGGTGTTCATTATACAGAACACCATCAAGCTCAGCGTACACGCCCGTGAGGATGAAATACACATTATGAAGTTTGTGGGAGCTACGGACTCCTTTATCCGCCGCCCATTTGTGGTTGAGGGCATATTGGTGGGCATTATCGGCGCGGCCATAGCGGTGACAGTTATCGCCTTTGGGTACAACGCGGCCGTGGGACAGTCGGCGGTATTTTTGGATGTATTCAGTCTGCTCACCTTCAGCCAGGTGGCGCTGCCCGTTGTGGCAGGGCTGCTTGTGTTCGGAATCGTAATGGGCGCCTTTGGTAGCCGCATGGCTATAAGGCGGCATCTGAAGGTTTGACGAGCGGTACCGAGAAAGGATCTACGGCTATGGACAAAAATAAAAAAATCAAAACCGTTAAAAATAAAAAACGCGGCGTGGGAAAAAAGCGGGTTCTGGCAATGGTATGCGCCGCCGCGGTGGCGCTGCTTTTCCTGTTTACGTGTTTTTATGACGTGATAAGAGCCAACGCGTCGGCTGTGGATGACGCCAAGGCGGCTCGTGACAAGGCCAAAGAGGAGCTTGAGGCCATCAAGGATCAGAAGTCCGACCTTGTGGAGGAGTATGCCCGCTTTGACAAGGAACTTACGGCCTTGGAGGACGAAATTGCCGCCCTTGAGAACAGCATCGAAAACACCAAGCGTGAGATCAGCCGCAAGGAGGTTGAACTGGCGGACGCGGAGGCCAACACAGAGGAATACAAGACTCAGTTTAAGAACAGGGCAAGAGTAATGTACGAAAACGGAAGCGCCTCATACTTGGAGGTGCTTTTAGGGGCTGAAAGCTTCAGCGATCTTTTGGACCGTGTGGAGATAGTCGGCAGCATAATGGACTATGACCGGGAGGTCCTGGAGCAGTATGTGAAAAGCCAGGACGTAATAAAGAACGCCAGAACCGAAAAGCAGTCCCTTTTGGACGAGCAGCTTCAGGAGGAGGAAAGCCTTGCCTACCGGGAGGAGCAGCTCAATATTCTCCTTGAAAAGCAGCAGGTTATGATAGACCAGCTGTCTAAGGACGAGGCCGCCGCCAACAAGGTCTACACCGAAGCGGAAAAGAAGTATGAGGAAGAGGAGCGCAAGGCGCAGGAGGAGATACGCCGCCAGCTTGCTCAAAGCGGCAATATTTACTACAATTCCAATTACACGGGAGGTAAGTTCGCGTGGCCTGTTCCCAGCAGCGGACGGATAACCAGTCCCTTCGGCTACCGCAATCACCCCATAAGCCATGTGAACAAGCTGCACAGGGGCATTGACATCGGCGCCAGCTACGGCGCGGCAGTTGTCGCGGCGGAGGAAGGCGTAGTCATCGTGGCCGGCTACAACAGCAGCTACGGACGTTATGTGGTTATAAATCACGGCAACGGGTATACTACGCTATACGCCCACAACAGCGCCCTTTTGGTCAGTGTCGGTCAGACAGTCAGCCGCGGTCAGCAGATCGCCAAGGCGGGTTCCACCGGCAATTCTACCGGGCCGCACTGCCATTTTGAGGTGAGCTATAACGGAGCGCTGCAAAATCCGTTGAATTACCTTCAGTAAAAAAACAGCTTTTCAATAAGGGCTGAAAGCCCGTCATTCAATATGGGTTGCCGGAAGGACGGCATTATCGAGGTGCTTTCTATTGTCCAACAAAACAAAGGTCGCGTTGACAGCGATCATTACCTTTGGCCTGACATGCGTGCTTTTTATATCCGCGTTTAATGTCCTTGGGATAAACATCGGAGGCGGAAAATTCGGTCGGCTTGAACAGGTCGCGGATATCATTGAGAACAGTTATATAGGCGAGTGCGACTGGGAAAAATTAGAGGATGAGGCTATTTCCGCGATGGTGGCGGCGGTGGATGACCCGTATTCCGCCTACTATGACCCGGAAAGCGCCCTCAGCCTTATGTCCTCCATTGAGGGAAATTATGTTGGCGTGGGTATAGAGGTAGCTGTGTATTCCCAGACTAACGAGATCGTGGTCATATCCTCCTTCAGCGGAAGCCCTGCCCGCAAGGCAGGGGTCAAAAGCGGAGACATTTTGTATAAGATAGACGGTGTGGAGTATGACGGCGCTACCCTTGACGACGCTGTAAGCTATATGAAGGGCGTAAATATGCCCGCTCCCGAAGGTACGACGCTGACCATTACCGTAAAGCGGGGAGATGAGGTGCTGGATCTTGAGCTGACCCGTGAGGCCATCGATATATACAATATCGAGCGCAGAGATTTGGACGGAGGACTTGTTTACCTGCGTTATCCGGGCTTTACATCTGAATCCGCCGCCAATCTTAAGGGAATAGTGAACAGCTTCGGCGAGGATGTGAAGGGTATCATACTTGATCTGAGGGAAAATCCCGGGGGAGATTTGGACGCGTCCATTGAGGTGTGTGACCTGTTCCTTGATGACGGACTGATTATGTACACTGAGGATAAGGCCGGTAACCGTCAGGAATATGAGGCTTCGGCCGGGAGCTGTCAGCTGCCTATGGCTGTCCTTGTGGACGGGGGCTCCGCCTCCGCCAGCGAAATTGTGGCAGGCTGTATGCAGGCTCGCGGCCGGGCGGTGATTATAGGGGAAAAAACCTATGGCAAGGGTGTTGCCCAGGCTGTATGTCGAATCGGCGGGAACGAAAACGGCGGGCTGCTCAAGCTGACCACCTTAAAAAACTACCGACCGGACGGAGTTTGGCTCAACGAGGGAGTTACTCCCGATATTGAGGTGGAAAACGACCCCAACTTGAATGAATACGGAGATATAGTTTTTGACGAAAAGGAAGACGCGCCTTTGGCCAAGGCTGTTGAGGAATTACAGTAAATCATAGTCTACTGAAAGGATATATCATATGAAAAGAGTGATATCGTGTCTTTTGTGCGCGATGCTACTGCTGCTTGCGGCAGTTGCCGCCGGAGAAGATGACAATGCTGCCGACTCCGGGGAAGCGGGCTTTTCGGCTGTGTCGCCCTATGTTATCTTTATGGATATGAACACAGGCCGCGTTTTGTACGAAAAAAACGCCGACGAGATGGTCAGCCCCGCCAGCACCGTAAAGATTATGACTGCCATACTCGCCCTTGAAAATCTTAACCTTGACGACAAGGCGGAGGCGTCGGAGACGGCGCTGAGCGCTGTGCCCGAGGGGGTGACCGCTATGGAGCTGCAGCCCGGCGAAGGCCTGACTGTGCGTCAGCTGCTTTACGGGGCGATGCTTGCTTCCGCCGCGGACGCCACCAATGTTTTGGCCGAGGCCGTAAGCGGCAGCATATCGGACTTTGTCCGGCTTATGAACGAAAAGGCCGCCGAGCTGGGCATGAACAGCACTCATTTTTCCAATACACACGGGGAACACGATGACAGAACCTACACCACAGTCAGGGACATGGCCGTCCTGACCCGTTACGCCATGAAAAATACGGATTTCCGTGAGATAGTGAACACCGACCGCTACACAGTGCCGCCCACGGACAAACACCCGGAGGCAAGGGATCTTGTAAACACCAATTACATGGTGAGCAAGGTGCAGCGAAAGGATTACTATTATGAAAATGCCATAGGCGTAAAGGCCGGATATACGACACAGGCCAAGAGCTGCCTGATTGAGGTGGCAAGGAAGGATAGCATGGAGCTATTGGCTCTGACCTTTGGGGCGGAGTCCGTGGACGGCAAGGCGCAGGGATATATTGACTGCCGGAGCTTTTTTGACACGGCCTTTGAGAACTACAAGACCAGCGTAATCGTGAAAAAAGGCGCGCTTATCGATCAAATTCCGGTAAAGTACGCCTCGGGGGAAAAGCAGGTACTCCTTGAGGCACAGGACGATCTGTACTACATATACCCCACGGACACGAATCCCGGAGAGCCCACATGGGAGGTAAATGTCGGGAAGTATGCTAAGGCTCCTGTGAAAAAGGGGGACGTAGTGGGCAGCTGCGACTTCTTTTACGGCGAGGAGCTTGCGGGCACGGTCAACCTTGTGGCGGACAAGGATTATGACTTCAGCGTGATGGAATTTATCAGCTCGTGGATATGGGCAATTGTGGGATCGCCATGGTTTGTTGTGGGTATAATCGGGATTTTGATTTTGTATATTTATATCATATTGCGCCGCCGCCGTATAAGGCGGGAAAAGCTGCGCCGTCAGCGTATGAAGCGCCGCCGTGAGGCACAAAAGCGCATGATGACGGACGAGCCCGTTGACAAGGAATAAAGATCACGCGTTACCGTCGAAGCCCATTGATGTTGAATTTTTGTAAAAAAAGGGGAGGGATCCGCGCGGGTCCCTCCCCTTTTTACAGCCTTGTCATAAGATCCATTATAATTTTGTTGGATATATCCGCCGCCAGCAGCTTGAACTTGGGGTATTCCATCTCGGATTTGCCGGTCATGCTGTCTGATATGGCTCGGACTATGGCAAAGGGCATATCGTTGCAGCGGCAGACATGGCCTATGGCCGCGCCCTCCATTTCGCAGGCTATGGCGTCAAAGGTGTCGGAAAGACGCTTTTTTTGCTCCGACTTGTATATGAACCGATCGCCGGAGGCTATTGTACCGATCAGATAAGTCAGGCCCAAAGCTTCGGCGCTGTCTTCCAAAAGCCCGGAAAGACAGGC
This sequence comes from uncultured Oscillospiraceae bacterium, assembly GCA_964442035.1. Classification (GTDB taxonomy): domain Bacteria; phylum Bacillota; class Clostridia; order UMGS1883; family UMGS1883; genus JAFLUQ01. The sequence goes on along the minus strand of CAYTWZ010000038.1, from coordinate 7,817 downwards.
GTCTGACAAAATTCTGACCGTGTTTAGGCCGGTTATGTAGCCGGGCGGATCGCCGAGAGGGGTGGTGTCCATATCGTGCTCCACCGCGGCTGAGGCGATGGCGATATCGCCAACCTCAAGCTTGGCGGTAAGTGAACCGGCTACGCCGGTATTGATAATCCCCGTGACGGGAAAGCTGAGGATCATAGTCTGGGCACAGATGGCGGCGTTTACCTTGCCCACGCCGCACACGGCGGTCACCGCGCTTTTGCCCCCAAGGAGGCCGGAGGTGTATTCAACGCCGCTGATAATACGGGTTCGGCGATCTGTCATCTTGGCCTTAAGGCCGTCCACCTCTATGTCCATAGCTCCGATTATTCCTATCATAGTCCTATTCCTCTCTGTACTTGAAATCTATTGTGCCAAAACCGGTAAGTGTGTCAAGGTAATTTCGGCATTCGGCCTTGGCGCTTTCAAGCTGAAGCTCCCGGTAATTGCCGCACTCCTTCCTTGACGCGCCGAAAACCTCGCCCTCATGGGCGATTATTTTTTTGAGCGTGTCGATTACCGCCCCGAGAACCCGGTCGTTTTCCGCGTTCCTAATCAACAGGTAAAAGCCTGTTCGGCAACCCATAGGCCCAAAGTATATGACATTGCCGCCTATGTCGGAATTGCGTATGTAAGTGGCAAAAAGGTGTTCAACCGTGTGGAGGGTCACATTGTCCATATACACTCCGCTGTTTGGAGTGCGGGTACGCAGGTCATAGGTGGTGATGTCCGCGTCTATTCTTGAAATATAGATGCCCGGGGTCAAAAGGTCATGGTCAACGGTAAAGCTGGATATTTTTTGCATTTTGTTTTCACCTCCATTGATTTTTTAGAAAAGCGCTTTCCTAATTGCTTTTGCCTACCTTTACTACCTTGTTCACGGCCTTGTAGGTAGATTTGCCCAAGGATTCACGCTTGATTTCCACTCCGTTCTTGCTTACTGTCCGAAAGCTTTCCACCACATAGCCGTTTTGTCCGCTTTCAACGGTGACGCGCTCACCGCTTTTGAGGGTGTTGTCAACAATCTCCTTTGTTTTGTACTCGGTGACCGAAAGTGTGTCGCAGGAAAGCTCCACATCGGTGAACCGGTCGCTTTCGCGACCCGATATTTCCACCGTGAGGGAGCCGGAGCTTACGTTTGCCGAAATTATTATCGGCGAGTCGTAATTGTTGGAAAATTTCAGATCCTTCGAGCCGCTCACCTCCGCGTCAAAGCCGAGAGGAAGATACTGAGGGGCATAGTCCCCGCTGTAGCGCTTAAGTATGGGTAGGTTCGCCTTAAGCGCCGCGTTGTAAAGCGCCCCGGCAACGCAGCCGACACCGACGCCCTCGGCCTTGTAGCCGTTGTCCGAGGTATATTCCCCGATCCTTTCGTTAAGGGATATTTCCTCCCCCGGAAGGAGGTCCGCGCCGTTAAGCAGCTTTGCCGCCAAGGTGATATTGTGCGCGGCGTCGGAGGAAAAAGAGCCCAGGGAAATCGTCATTGACCCGATGGTGTCGGGACAGACAGCCTTGCTGTCAAGGACGGCGACGCCTTCCGTGTCTATGGGAAATTCGTATTCCTCACCCTCAAGGGCGTGGTCGCTTTGAGTCTGGCGCGCTATGTCTAAGTTAAAGACCCTTACCGTGGCGGTTATATCCCCGTCTGAATTGCGACCGTAGGGGGGACGGGGGTCAGAGGCCGCGCTTTGGTAGATGGCGTCCACATCCGGCAGAACAAAGGGAATAATATTGATCGGAGCCTGTATCTCCTTGATGTCGTCATAGGAGTCGGCGCTTTCCATAATGGAAAGAAGCTTGTCCACATCCACCTCCCGGCCGTTGAGCCCGTTTTTTACCTTTACGGCGTCACTGCCGATCTCAAAGGTGGAGTCCGTGGGAGCCTGACGGTAGTCCTCGGCGAATTCCGAAAGCGCTTCGCCCTGCCCGGCGCGTTCCAGCGCGGAGCAGGAGGACAGCCTTACCGGGCTGAGAAACGAGGCGAATACCTGACCGAATTTTTTGGCAAAGCTGCCTGACTTGCCGACGGAAAACGCTTCCCCAACCAGCACGTCGGTCCGATACATCAGCCCCATTTCCTCGGCGGTAAACTCGCGGCTGACGTTTTCGTCAAGAATTACGGTAAAGCCGCGCTTGGCAAACGCGGAATTGAGAGTATCCGCTGCCTCGGCGGTTTTCATTCCGCCCACCCTGATATTGTCGATGTATACGTTGCGTATTATTCTGTCCGAGTCTCCTTCATAGACGGTGTAGGCCGCCGCTCCGCCCAAAAGCAGTATCAACAGCAGTCCGGCGCAAAGGGATATGATCAGATTTTTGTGCTTAAAGGTCTTTTTGTCCCTGAGCTGTCTCATGTCAATCCCTCTTTTTCCTGAGCATGGCGTCGGGAACCACCGGACGGTCCATCTTTACATATACTGTCATTGCCGCGTGGCGGGCAACGTCAAGGGGCGCTCCGGCCTCGTCGGTCATGTACGCCACACTTTGCGTAAAGGCGGGCTCCATGGGCTGCATTACCTCAACGGTGTCCCCGGCAAAAAATCTGTTCCGCTGTGTTACCCGGGCCATTTGCGTGTCGGGATCGTAGCTTTCCACTATGCCGATTATATCATATTCCCTTATATATGAGCTGTCGGCGAAAATCTGCGCCCCCTCGGGAGGCATACCGAAGAAAAAGCCGGTGCTGTACTCTCGGTGACTGACCTTGCATATGTCCCGATATAGCGACGGGTCGGGGAGGTAGCCCTCCGGGTCGGCAAGATAGGCGTCGATCGCCCGTCTATAGGCCTGAACTACTGTCGCGACATAGTATTCGCTCTTTACACGTCCCTCTATCTTAAGGGAGGTCACGCCGCTTTGAATGAGCTCGGGGATGTGGTCAATCATGCACAGATCCTTGGAATTGAGTATAAAGGTTCCACGCTCGTTTTCGTAAACGGGGAAGTATTCGCCGGGACGCTTTTCCTCCATAAGGGCGTAATTCCAACGGCAGGGATGGGAGCAGGCTCCCTGATTGCTGTCACGGGCGGTCATATAGTTGCTCAGCAGACACCGGCCGGAGTAGGATACGCACATTGCCCCGTGGACAAATACCTCCAATTCGCAGTCGGGAGCGTTTTGGGCAATTTGGGCGATTTCGTCCATAGTCATTTCCCGGGCGAGGACAACGCGGGACGCGCCAAGGTTTTTCCAGGCGTTTACCGTGGCGTAGTTGGTGTTGTTGGCCTGAGTGCTGATATGTATTTCCAGCCCGGGGGCGGCTTTTTTGCATATAAAAAACGCTCCAAGGTCGCTGACAAGCACCGCGTCAGCCCCAAGCCGATATATTTCCCGGAAGTATTCCTCCATAGGCGCCAGATCCCGGTCGTGGGGAATGATATTGGCGGTGACATACACCTTTTTGCCCATGCTGTGGGCAAATTCAATGCCCTCCTTCATTTCCTCCGTTGTGAAGTTGTCCGCCGCTGTGCGCAGGGAGAAGGCCTCGCCTCCGATATACACCGCGTCAGCCCCGTATTCGAGGGCGATCTTCAGCTTGTATAAATTGCCGGCAGGGGCCAGAAGCTCGATGTTTTTCACGGGTATTCTCCTTTTAGATACTAATATATTTTCACCGACAGCGCCGCGCCGTCGCCTACGGGCAGCAGCGTTGTTGACAGCCGGGGCGAGCGGGTTATAGTCTCCAGATACAGGCGCATACGCTTGACTATTGTGATTTTGCGCCGTACAACGTTGTCGTCGTCGCCGGTCATGCCATGGAAAAGTATGTTGTCCGACAGCAAAATTCCGCCAACGTTTAGTAGACGCATAAGCTCCGGCAGAAACTGGATGTACTGACCCTTGGCCGCGTCAAGGAAGATAAAGTCAAAGTCTCCGTCAAGCCACCCGAGAATTTCGGCGGCTTCCCCCTCAATGACCTTGACGCGGCGCTCATATCCGGCCTTAAATATATTGTCCACGGCTGCTTCGGCGTGCTTTTTGTACCGTTCGATGGTAATAATCTCGCTTTCCGGCGGAAGGGACGAGGCCATCAATATGCTGCTGTAGCCTACCGCTGTGCCTACCTCCAGCACCCTTTTGGGCTTTTTTAGGGCAAGAAGAGTGACGATAAGCTGCTCGGTGTCCCTTGCCACAATGGGAGCGTAGCTTTCGCTCCGGGAGCAAAGCTCCCTTAATTCTTCAAGAAATTCGCTTCGCCTTGGAAGCAGAGAGTACAGGTATTCTTTTTCGTTTTCCATTAAAAGCAGCCGCTTTCTGTAATAATATAGTCCATTTTTACGTCGTGAGGATTTACCTCCAGAGCGTCGGTAAGCTGGAAGTCAAAGCACACTCCCGCCTTTACGCAGTCCATGCCGGCAAGGAATCTGTCATAGCATCCCTTGCCGAAGCCAAGCCGGTTTTTGCGGCGGTCAGCCGCCACAGCCGGAACAAGCACAAGGTCGATCTCATCCTTTGGTATATAGACGGGAGTCTCAGGCTCCCGGACGCGGTAATTCCCCTCAACGGTTTTCATCATAGGGGAGTACAGAGCCGGGCGTATTATCAGATCCCTTGTAACCGGCACGGCGGCGCGCTTTCCTTCAAGGGGGAGAAGGCTGATGTCCGGCTCGCCGCCCAAGGGCAAATAGAGCATAACGGTTCTCGCCCTTTTATATTCCGCCATTTTAGCAATATTAGCCCGTATTTTTTCGCAGGATGTGGCATAGTCCGCTGTGAGCCGATGCTCCCGGCGAAGGCGGAGCATTGATTTCCTTATTCGGTCATTCATCGGGGACACTGCATTTTGGCGGCAACCTGTGCCGCTTTGTCGGGACCCTTAAGCGCCTCAAGGAGAGCCAGCCCGAAGTCAATGGACACTCCCGCGCCGCGGCCCGTTATGACCCGCCCGTCAGTGACAACGCCGTAATCCTTGCCCATTATTTCGGCTCCAAGGAGCTGATCCTCATATCCGGGGTAGCATACGGCCTTTTTGCCCCGGAGTACTCCCTTAAGCCCCAGCACCATAGGCGCGGCGCAGATGGCCGCAATGTATATGCCGTTGGCCTCGGCGTAGTCAATAATGTCGCTGACCTCGTCGCTGTCACGCAGATGTTCGGCCCCGGGAAGCCCGCCGGGGAAAACCACCATTTCACAGCTCTCCATATTCACTTGGTCGATCGTGATATCGGCGGTGACGGTCACGCCCTTTGAGCAGGTGACTGTCTTGCCGAAAAGACCTACGGTCCGCACCTCAACGCCGCCCCGGCGCAGTATGTCCACGGGGGCAAGAGCTTCGATTATTTCAAATCCGTCGGCTAAAAACAGGTATACCATATATTTTCGTTCCTTTCGTTTAAAAATTTATCGTTCTTCAAGTACAATATATTTTTTCACCAAAAATATGGGCTGGTAGCTTTCCTTGGCCTTCCTCAAGCCTTCAAGCCCCATATCCTCCTCCCGGTTGATAAAGGCATAGCCGCTCCACGCGTTTTTGCAGAACTGTTGGTTTATCATTTGGTACGCGCCGCGGTATTCCTCACGGGCATGCTCCAGCTGGATAAGGGCTGTATCATCCGATATTGCCTCCCCAAAGCTCATGGCCACGATCTCGCCGTCCACACGTATTACCGCGCCCTTTTCGCCCAAAGCGGAGTAATTGTCAAAATAACGCTTCATAGCCCTCAACTCATAGGGGTTTTGGTTGTTTTCCTTGGCGCTTACGAGCCTGTACATCAGGGGAGCGCATTCCGTTACAGCTGTTTCCGGAGTTACCTCCTCATAGGTATAGTTGTAATTCTCCACAAAATAGTTGATATGGTTACGCTTGGCGTGGAGCTTTTTCCCGGCAAGGGAGATCAGCTGCTTGGAGGGATAGACATAGTCCTCGCAGTCCCGATCCTCCTTGTACAAAAATTTCGCGCCGCCGTATCTTAGAAGCCCTTCAAGCTGCTCCTCATTTACCAGCCGAAAGTCCATACGCTCCCCTCGGGAGCGGGTGTATTCCCTGAGCCTGTCAAGGGCCTTGTTTATATCCCCGTGACCCAAAGGGAAGTAGTATGAGGGGGTGCGATCTCTGACGTTAAACCTGTAGTATAAAAACTCCCCGTCATCCGCTATCTTTCCCCGGTAGTAGTCATCCCAGATAAAAAGTGTGGCAAAGGACGTTTCCGACGCGACGCCGGGAGTGCGCCGACGGTCGAACAGTTCCTTGTCCCCAACGGTTATGTCTCTGAATTCAAGCATATTATCCTCTTTTCATATTCGGTCATTCATAGCGCCTCGGTTAAGGCGCTACGGCCTCAGCCGGTGCTTTTCGGAGGTGACCAACAGAGCGGTTATGTCATTGTGTATATCCTCTATGCTCCGAGCAACTCCGTCAACAGAGCATTTTATTTCGGTCCAGCCCAAGATCCGGGCCGCGAAGCAGGCGTTTTCGTACGCCTTGTTAAGATAGTCCCGATCCTTTTCGTGTATGTCCTTTTCCGCCTGACCGGTGATCTTGTTGCTCCGGCCGGACATCAGCGCCGCCGCGGCCTCAGGCTCCATATTCAGGAAAAACACCATGTCCGGCCTTGGCAGGCCAAGCTTGTTATACTCAAGGTCGTTTAGCCAGTCTATGAAGTCGGCCTTGGCCCTTTCCTCCGGCACCTTGGCGGCCTGATATATTATGTTGGATGTGACATACCTGTCGGCCACGATATATTCGTCGCCCCGATATTTTTCCCATGAGGTCTTGTATGACGCGTACCGATCCACGGCGTAAAACATGGCCGCCGCGTAAGGGTTTACCGCGTCCGGGTCGGCGCCGAACTCCCCGCCCAGATACATTTTTACCAAGGCGGAGGAGGGGCTTTGGTAGTTGGGGAAGGAAAGATGTATCACCTTTTTCCCGATCCGCTCAAGGTAGGAGCAAAGCAGCCTCGTCTGAGTCTCCTTGCCGCTGGCGTCCACGCCCTCTATGACTATAAGCTTCATTCCCGCTCACCCCGCTTATAGCGCTCACCCTTAAAAAACACCTTGATGGCAAACTTCGGCAGCGCCAGCATTCTTATAAAGCGGGAGGGCTGCTTTATAAGCCTGTAAAGCCATTCCAGTCCGTGACGGCAGTAAAAGTCCGGCGCTCTCAGCACTGTTCCGGCAAACACGTCAAGGCAGCCCCCGGCGCCTATAACCAGACGGGCGTTAAGAGTGTCCCTGTTCTTGTATATCCATTCCTCCTGCTTGGGAAAGCCGAGGCACACCATCAAAAAGTCGGGGTTGGCGTCATTGATGGCCTCAACAACGGGGCCGTCCTCCTTAAAGTAGCCGTCCGCTGTCCCGGCGATGACAATGCCGGGGTTGTCCCTGAGTATGGTTTTGGCCGCTTCCTCGGCTACGCCGGGCTTACTGCCAAGGAGGTAAACGGACTTACGCGTCTTTGCCATTTCCTTAAAGATACGGCATGTGAGATCAAAGCCCGCCACACGCTCCCGCAGTGGCTTACGGAGCATTTTGGCGGCGTAGACTACGCCGATGCCGTCGGCAACGGTCAGGTCGGCGCTGTTAAGCTTTTTCATAAATTCGGGATCATTTGAGGCGTGGAGTATGATTTCGGAATTGGGGGTATAGATCACGCTGCATCCGTCGGTTTCCATCAGCTCCATTGCCTTCGCGAGGGCCTCATCCATATTTACCGTATGGATTTTGGCGCCCAGTATATTTATAGTATCGATCATTTTATCTGCCTCCAATCTCAAACCCTATATATTTTACCATAAAAATACCGCTTCCGCAACATTAATTATTTACAAAACGAAAAAAATCCTGTATAA
>CAYTWZ010000037.1:0-16441 GCA_964442035.1 uncultured Oscillospiraceae bacterium | reverse complement strand
GTTCGCAAGCTCCATTTCAAGCAAGCTTGATGGAGCGTTGCTCCGATTAAAAAAAGGAGTGGTAAAAATGAAAATCAAACGGATCCTCGTGCTTTTGACAGTATTTTCTATGGTGTTTGGCATTATTCCCGCCTTGCCTGTAATGGCGGAGGAGGTCAGCGCCTCCATTACTGCCAGCGAGGACAGCTATACTGAGGCATCCAATCCGGATAAGGCCGTTGGGGCGATCAACACTTCCACCATAATCACCTCCAGCACCGGCGGAAAAAAGCCTGCCGCCGACAACCGTGACGTTTATCTAAAGTTTGACTTTCGTTCCCACGATTTGTCGGCTCTGATCTCGGCGAAGCTGCGGCTGTTCATTAACAGCGTGGCGAATAAAGCCGACCGTGACCTGACTATTTATGCCGTATCCTCTGATTGGAGCGAAAAGACTATTACATACAACAATGCTCCCCAGCTTATTGACGAAACTCCCATAGCGGTCTACACTCAGGTCTATGATAAGAACAACCACGCGGATATCTGGGTCAGCATTGATTTGACCGATTACATAAAGGAGCATTATTCTGAAGGTATCATTTCGTTAAAAATATCCAGCGATACCGGAGCCACAAAAATGGATTCCCGGGATACTACCAACGTCCCCGCCATTGATGTGTTATTTGACTCTTCTGTTGAAACAGCCGGTGTGACGGTGAGCTTTGTGGACGAGTTGAACTCGCCTATTGCCCGAGATGTCTCGCTCAGTGGCATAGCCGTGGGCAGTTACGCCTATCCCCACGACATTCCATCGGTGGTTTCGTACCTTGGTACAGACTATGAGTACGACCCTGCCGCATCAATTACGTCAATAGACATTACTCCCGAGGGCGAAAACCGGATACTTCTGGTTTATAGGGATCCTATCAAGACGCCTGAGGGCGTCAGCCGTACGGTAGTGCCAGTAAGCGAGGACACCTTTGCCAAGCAGAACGACACTGACACCATTTTCAATACCGAGGATCCCGGCAACCTTCAGGTAACTATGAACATGGGCGAATATGGGGCCGCCGCCCGCCGGGACGGTTTTATAAAATTTGATCTGTCCGGGGTGGAACGCACCTTTATTACCTCAGCCCGACTGGTGGGCTATGTGATATCCGCCACCAACGAGGGATCAAGAATTATCAGCGTTTATCCCACCGAAAACGCCAACTGGTCCGAGTCCACCCTCAACTGGAACAACGCTCCGGCTTATGACGACACTAATCTGGTGGCCCAGTATACCGTCCAGTCCGGCACTACCGGGGCATGGGTGTCGGCGGACATAACCGAATACTGCCGCAGTGCCGGTGACATCCTGTCATTCCGCATGATAAGCGACACGGCGGCCACCTCCTTTGCCACTAAGGACGCTGATCCCTTCAACGCCATGGCTATCGAGCTGCGCTATACCAATGATTCGGATTACAATCTGGCGGATGTTACTGTTAATGTCGTCGATACTGATGGCGAGACTATTGCTCCATCGTTTACGGTCAGGGATTGTCTTGTGGGCGACTACTATTACGGACGAACCCCCGACCCTGTGATAGACAACGAAAATGGCGTTTTCCTTTTCGAGAGAGAGCTTTCCACCTTGCATATCAATGTGACTTCCGATGGCCCAAACGAGATAGTGCTGGTTTATCACAAGGAGGGGGCCAATATGGGCACTTCAGTGCTGGCAACCTCCGGCGGGTGGAACTGGTGCCTTGACCCCCGAGCCGTCCGGGACATTGACAAGGAAACAGGCAGCGACAAGACCTATGTGGCCTATATTGACAATGAGGGCAATATTAAGGCCACACAGTACGACAATGTCGCCAACACCTATAAGCAGGTTTATGTCAGAAAGGGTTTCACCGCGGATGACCACTCCAATCCGGCAGTCTTTGTCCTACCAAACCACAGAGTCATGATAATCTACTCCGCTCATACCTCCGAGGACTGTTTTTATTATCGGATCTCGTCTCTTCCCAACGACATTTCCTCATTCGGGGAAGAGAAAACTGTATCAACTCAAGGCTACGATACGGTGACCTATCCCACGCCTTACTACATGAGCGATGCCCCCGATAGCTTCTTCCTGTTCTGGCGGGGCATAAGCTGGCAGCCTACCATGGCCAGATTTTCCCTGCCCGATGAAAATGATGACATAACCTTTGAAATGAAGCCAACCATTACTGTGGACTCCCGGCTCAGCGAAAGCGAGACTGACAAACGCCCATACGCCAAGTATGCCTCCAACGGCAAGGACAGGATATATATTTCATATACCTATGCCCATCCGGACACAGCGTCGCCCAACACACTTTACTGCTCATATCTTGACATCAATGATATGACGCTGCACGATGTTACCGGCGAGATGCTGGCAAATATAGCCGAGGCACCCTTTAAGGTGACCAATACTGAGGATACCGCCGATGCCCTTGTGGTGAACCGCGCTGACGACGTCCGCAACTGGAACTGGGAGACCGAGTTGGACGAAAACGGCAACCCTGTTGTCCTCTTTGTCGGAATAAGCGATGATTCCGAGACCCACCTTTACTATCATTCCCGCTGGACCGGGGAGGAGTGGCTGACCACTTATATTGATAACGGCGGCCGGTGGTTCCACGACAACACCAAGGGCGCGGAAAAATGCTATTCCGGCGGCCTGTGCATGGATCACAGCGACACTAATATCGTCTTTGCCTCCATACCTGTGGAGGGAATTTACGGCACGTATTACGAAATCTACAAGTACGTCCTAAATGGTCAGGGAGGAGTGATTTCCAAAACGCCTGTGACTCAAAATTCCTCCGAAAACAACTTCCGTCCTTATGTTGTAATGAATGCCGATCCCAACGATCCTGTCTATCTGGTATGGCTAAGCGGCGAATACTACTATTGGTCAAACAAGAAGGACTTTCTTCCCTCCAACGGCAATGTAAAGTACGGCTTCACGAATAAGGTGAACACCGCTTCTGTCCTTTCCGGCTATGATTGGACAGACGATCTGACATCTATTGATCTGGGCGATACCGACAATGTAGTCAGCGATCTGGCCTTTGTAAGCTCCACTGTAAACGGTGCGTCGGTTTCGTGGAAGTCGTCAGATACAGGCGTTGTCAGGGACGACGGCGCAGTTATCCGCCCGGCACAGCCCACTCAGGTCACCGTTACAGCTACGCTTACTCTGGCAAACCAAACCTGTGAAAAGGACTTTGTGCTCACGGTCAACCCCAAGACCTCCACAGAGGAAAATCTGGTCTTTCGCTATGACTTTGAGGCCGGTGACCTATATGAAGGAGACGGCCAAACCATGATAGTTGACAAGTCGCCCAACGGCAACGATGCCCGGCTTATGGGCACAGTTGGTCAAATTGAGGACGGAGTCCTCAATTTGACCGGCAACCTCCGGGACGCTTCAAATGGTAACCGTCCCATGTCCTCAAACAGCTATCTTATAGCGCCGGACTACCTGCTTAACAGTCTGCGCAGCTATTCCTTTGTGGGAAGGGTAAAGCTGAATGACGTCAGCATGGACTACCGTCTGTACGACTTCGGCTCCGGAGGCACTAACAGCGTTTTTGGCCGACTCTGTTCATCATTCCAGGCAGGCATAAAAATAAACGATGGTACAACTCAATATGTCAGCGCCGATGAAAAGCTGGTAGCCGGACAGTGGTACGATGTGGCCTACACCTATGACGCGTTCTCCGGGCTGACCAAGATTTACCTTAACGGCGTGGTTGTAGCCTCAGGCAAGACCATTGAAACTGAGGCCATAGAGCTGCTGGGCGAAAACACCCGAAACTATATTGGGCGCAGCCAGTGGTGGGATACTTACTATGATTATACTGCACGGGAAAATCCCGACTTCAACGGCTGGATAGACAGTATTGCGCTTTACAACGCTGCTCTCACCGATGATGAGATAAAAGCCCTCGCCCAAGAAAACGAAGTGGAAGGCGCTTTGGAGATAGATAGCGTTACATCACAGGGAGCATCGGTGCTGGCAAAGGTTACCAATTCTTCACACCGGGATGAGAACTGCGTCCTGTTTGTTCGGACGGCCGATGGCGGGACTTTTGAGGTGAAGTCCTCCGCCTTCCGGCTGGCTGCCGGAGAGAGCAGGGACATAGAGGTTACTTTCGCGGACGAAATCGGCGGAAAGAGCGTAAAGGCTTTTATTTGGGAAGAGGGTAGTCTGCGCCCCTTGTGCGGAGCTTATACAGTGGAATAAAGACAGGCGTTTTCTGAAATGGGATCATAGCTTTTTGAATTATTCATGCCGCTTCGAACACCGCTACAAAAAAGACTACATTCCTACCTTGGACCGACTCCCAAAAGTTAGACTAAAAATCTAACGATTGGGAGGTCGGTTTACTTTTTCAGCGGGAGATTGATCTCCCACCGAAAAACGAAAGGGTCACCCGCCGCCTACAGAGGGTACGGGCTACCGATGGCAGCCTCTGCGAAGCAGAAGCACCGACCGAGTCGGTAGATGAGACTCGGGGGACATCTTTCTTTTAGTTATATGAGCTATGAAAGGTGGAATTATTTTTGCAGTTTTTCAGTCAAACAAAAAATGATGTCTTAGACCTTCTTAATTCTGATGAAAAACGAGGCTTAAGCCAAAGCAAGGCCGCGGAGCTTTTGGAAAAACACGGCTTGAACAGGCTGAAGGAAAAGAAACCGAAAACCAACATGCAGCGCTTTCTTGAACAGTTTAAGGATGTTATGATCCTGATTTTGATAGTCGCTGCGATTATATCGTTTGTCATAGCCTGTATGGAGGGCGAACCGAAGAAGTTTTTTGAGCCTGCACTGATTCTCATAATTGTAATGCTTAATGCTTTTATGGGCGTCATGCAGGAAAGCAAGGCCGAAAAGTCACTTGACGCCCTAAAAAATATGTCGGCTCCACATGCAAGAGTCATAAGAGACGGCGAGGAACGGGTAATAGATGCCGGGGAGCTTGTCCCGGGCGATGTTATTCGCCTTGAAGCCGGCGATCTCATTCCGGCAGACGCAAGACTTATTATAAGTGCAAGCTTGAAAAGCGAGGAATCTGCCCTTACGGGTGAGTCCGTTCCATCGGAAAAAGATGCTGATGCAAAAATAAAGGAGGATGCACCCATCGGTGACAGGAGCAATATGGTGTTTTCGGGCTGCTCGGTCACCTGTGGAACAGCGGTGGCAGTTGTCACCGCAACAGGTATGGACACCGAAATGGGCAAGATCGCCAATCTTTTGGACAATGAAGCTGACGGACAGACGCCTCTGCAGCAAAGGCTTGCACAGCTTGGAAAATATCTGGGCTTTTTGGCGTTAGCCGTCTGTGCGGTAATTTTTGTTGTGGGAATAGCGAACGGCATTCCCGCTATGGAGATATTTATGACGGCAGTATCCCTTGCAGTGTCGGCAATTCCCGAAGGCTTGCCCGCAATTGTTACCATCGTGCTTTCAATCGGCGTTCAGCGAATGGTCGGGAAAAACGCCCTCATTCGCAGACTTCCGGCAGTAGAAACCTTAGGAAGCGCATCAGTGATCTGTTCGGATAAAACCGGAACCCTCACCCAAAACCGAATGACGCTTACAAAAGCATATTATGACGGCAGCAGCGGAATTGAGGATGTTACAAATTCCTGCAATGAAAACATAAAAAAGCTTCTTATGTACGCTACACTTTGCTGTGACGGCACGGTAGTATTTAGGGACGATGAGGAACAGCATATAGGTGACCCCACCGAAACGGCTATTGTTTTGGCAACGCACAAAAACGGTATGCCAAAGGAGGAATTGTCCAAGAAATATCCTCGCCTGGGGGAAATTCCTTTTGACTCTGACAGAAAGCTGATGACAACTATAAACAAAATCGATGGCAAAAACATTGTTGTTGTTAAGGGTGCTTTTGACGTTATGGCACAGCGCTGCGTTTCCGGCAATCTGGAAAAAGCAAGGGAGATCGCAGAGGAAATGAGCCGAAAAGCGCTCCGTGTCCTTGCTGTTGGTTATAAAGAAATTGACGAGATACCTCAAGATTTTACCTCAGACGAGCTGGAAACCGGGCTTATCTTTATGGGGCTTGTTGGAATGATCGACCCGCCAAGGCCGGAAGTAAGGGAAGCCGTTGCGACCTGTCGCAAGGCGGGAATTAAGCCTGTTATGATTACAGGGGATCATGTTGTTACCGCTTCCGCTATTGCAAGGGAGCTTGGAATCTTGGAGGATGGGGACAGGGCTGTTACAGGGGCTCAGCTTGATGCTATGACCGATTCGGAGCTTGACAATGAGGTAGAAGGTATTTCCGTCTATGCCCGTGTTTCACCGGAGAACAAGATCCGTATTGTAAAGGCATGGCAGCGGAAGGGTCAGGTGGTTTCCATGACGGGTGACGGCGTCAATGACGCGCCGGCCCTGAAGGCCGCCGACATAGGGTGTGCTATGGGTGTTACTGGCACAGATGTTGCAAAGGAAGCCGCCGATATGACCCTTACCGATGACAATTTTGCCACAATTGTTGAAGCTGTCCGGGAAGGACGGGGAATTTACGCAAATATCAAAAAGGTCGTAGGCTTCCTGCTTGGAACAAATATAGGCGAGGTAATAACGGTATTTGCGGCGATGCTGCTGTGGCACAAAACGCTCCTTTTGTCCATACAGCTGCTTTGGATAAACCTTGTTACAGACAGTCTGCCCGCTATCGCTCTTGGGATGGAGCCGGTGGAAAGTGACATTATGGGCAAAAGACCTAAGCCCAAGGACGAGGGAATATTTGCAAACGGGCTTGGAATTCGCGTAGTATTGCAGGGCCTTATGTTCGCTCTTCTTACGCTTATAGGCTTCAAGGCCGGGGAAAGCGTGACAGGTAGCCTGCAGGGAGGTCAGACTCTTGCGTTTATGGTACTGGCACTTTCTCAGGTGGTTCAGTCGTATAATATGCGTTCAGAGCATTCAATTTTCAAAATCGGTGTATTTTCAAACAGCAAACTAAACGTTTCCGCCCTGATATCGTTCTTTTTGGTTGCGCTTGTTATGCTTACGCCTCTCAGAATTGCATTTGGACTTGTTATACTGCCATGGCAGCTTTATCTTGCCGGAGCGGGACTAATTGTTGTTCCCGTGATCGTAATGGAATGCTCAAAGGCCTTTGGACTTATCAGGCGTTAAAACGCGGCTATGACGTAACCCTTAATTTTTCCGGCGGGATTGTGAACTTCCGCCGGGATGTCCCATTATTGAAAATTGTATGTTGCAGGAGGTCAATATGAACTTAACATTTATAGGCGCAGCGCACGAGGTTACAGGCTCTTGCACCTTGCTTGAAGCCTGCGGAAAGCATATTATAATAGACTGCGGTATGGAACAGGGGGGCGATACCTACAAAAACTGCGAGCTCCCTGTTTTACCGTCGGATATTGACGCAATATTTTTGACTCACGCCCACATAGACCATTCCGGCATGATACCGGCTATGGCGGCGAGGGGATATTCCGGGCCGATCTATTGTACGGAGGCTACATACAGGCTGTGCGGCATTATGCTTCAGGACTCGGCTCATATTCAGGAACAGGAAGCGGAATGGCAAAACCGAAAAGCCGAACGCGCGGGATATGCCCGGTATGTTCCCGCTTATACAGTGGCGGATGCAATAAAGTCCCTTAAACTGTTTAAAACCTTTGGGTATGGGCAGCCCTATGATGCTTTTGAAGGTATAACCGTGAGCTTTTCCGACGCGGGGCACCTATTGGGATCCTCAAGCATTCATTTTACGATAGAAGAAAACGGCGTAACAAGGACTCTGTTGTTTTCGGGTGATCTTGGCAATGTGGACCGCCCGTTGATCCGCGACCCTCAAAAGCCGCCTTATGCCGATTTTGTTGTCATTGAATCCACCTACGGCGACCGAATACACGGGGAACGGCCTGACTACATTATGCAGCTTACGAAAATAATGGACGAAACCTTTTCCTCCGGCGGCAGTCTGATCATTCCGTCCTTTGCCGTAGGCAGAACTCAGGAATTATTGTATTTATTCCGCATTATCAAGGAGCGCGGACTGCTCAAAGGGCATAAGGATTTTGCTGTATATGTAGACTCTCCCCTTGCGGTTGAGGCGACAAGGATATATCAGGATGACCTTACGGACTTTTATGATGATGAAACTTTGGGGCTGATCAAAAAAGGCATTGATCCCATATCATTCCCGGGGCTGAAGCTCAGCATTACCAAAGAGGACTCACAGGGTATAAACTTTGATTTGACTCCCAAAGTCATAATTTCCGCGTCGGGTATGTGTGAAGCCGGGCGGATCAGGCACCATCTGAAGCACAACCTTTGGAAGGAAAACAACACTGTTCTTTTTGTGGGTTATCAGTCGGAAGGTACATTAGGCAGAAGGCTGTTAAACGGCGCTAAGTCTGTCACCCTGTTTGGGGAAGAAATCCAGGTAAATGCAAGGATCGAGTCCATTGTGGGAATAAGCGGTCATGCTGACCGGGATATGCTGCTGGGCTGGCTGGGAAGCTTGGACAAGCCGCCGGTTAAGGTCTTTGTAAATCACGGTGATGACACAGTCTGCGAAAGCTTTGCCAAGACGATATATAACGAGCTTCATTTCGATGCTTTTGCTCCCTACAGCGGGGACAAATATGATCTTATAAATGAAGAATTTACCGAAAAAGGAATTATCGTTAAGCTGACAAAGGCGTCCGAGGGACGCCGCAAAGGGAATATTGCCTTTGACCGGCTGATGTCAGCCTTCCAGAGGCTGAAAACCGTTATTGAACTTAGCCGAGGGCTGCCAAATAAGGAATTGGCTAAGTTTGCGGATCAAATCAACGATTTGTGCAGCAAATATTCTCGGAAATCAAAGCTTAAGTAGGAGTTAAAATGGTATGCGTGATCAGTCAAAAACCACCGGCTGAGCCGATGGTTTTTACAAATCAGTATCAGATTATTTTGCTATAACTAAACGAAAGATGTCCCTCGGGCCTCGTCTGCCGACTCGGTCGGTGCTTCTGCTTTGCAGAGGCTGCCTGCCGAAACGCCCCGTGAGGACTTTCAGCCCCTATTGAATAGGAGATTATCAATGTGCTTACAGAATATTTTTGATCAAAAAGTATCGGAAGGTTTTTCCGCTATTGCAAAGCTTTGAAAAAAGTGATATAATTAGCGTATCAAAATTAAGGAGGCGTTCGCTGTTGACCTATAATGAATTCAAGGCTGAGATCAAGGCCGCTCTGCCAAAGAAGCTGTATATATTCACCGGTCAGGAGGACTTCCTCAAGGAGTACTGCGTGGACAGCGTGAAGAAAAAGCTTGTGGACCCTGCCTTTGAGGACTTTAATTTTCAGAGCTGCAGCTCAGTACCGGACTTTGACATGTGCAGCGATTTTGTGAACAGCTTCCCCATGATGAGCGAGCGTAAGCTCCTTGTATTAAGGAAGTGCGGATTTTTCCAGCGCTCTCTTAAACAAAAGGCCGACTGGGAAAAGCTGTTTTCCGCTCTGCCCGAGACCGTCTGCGTGATACTGTGGGAGGAGGACGAGGAAAAAGGCAAAAAGGGCGCTGTCTCCCCTGTGCGCAAGGCCTGCGAAAAGGCGGGCGTCACGGTGGAATTCCCCCTTCAGACCGAGTCCATGCTCATCCCGTGGCTGGCAAAGATAGCTGCCTCCGGGAGCAAGCTCATTGACCGAAACTGCGCCTCATACCTTATCGCAAGTGTTGGACGCTCAATGAGCGCCCTTAAGACGGAAATGCAGAAGATCAATGCCTACGCCTCCGGTCAGCAAATCACCCGCAGTGATATTGACGCGGTGATTGTTCGGCCGGTAGAGGATAAGGTGTTCAAGCTGGTGGATGCCATTATCGATGGGCGCAGGGATCTGGGATATATGTATCTTTATGACCTCAAGCAGAACCGTACCGAACCGGTGCACTTTTTGTCCTTGTTCGCCGGTCAGGTGATTAATATTTACAAGGCCAAGCTTTTGTTAGGGGAAGGCTGGCAAAAAAACGTTGTCCTTAAAAAGCTGGGCGGCGGCTGGGCTATGGAAAAATGTCTTAATAAGGCCTCACGTGCATCTGAAGAAGGTCTGGAAAGGCTTATCGAAATATGTCGTGATGCGGACCGTGATATCAAGAAGGGGAGGATGGATCCATGGGTGTCTCTTAAACTGATAATTTCACAGGCGTCAGTTTAAAAAATTTATTCAAAAACGTGGAACTTTTTTGAAACCTCTGCGTCTATATAGTGTAACGCAACAGGTCAGGGGGCGGAGGCGCCGGAAGCCGAAGCCCTCAAGGACCTACATAAAACGAATAAAAATGTGCGAAGCACGGAAAGGATGTAACAACATGAAAAACTCAACAAAAAAAACCGTTGCGGCTATGTCTGCCGCGCTAATGCTTATGACCGGAGGTATTGTAGCTTCATACGCTCAGGCGGATGTCGTATCGGCTGACGAATTCACCGAGGGTGAGAACATGCTTAAGCTGGATCATAACTACATTGTGGGAAATATGACCTTGGGCAAGAGCGATGAGGAAAATGCTATCGCGTCAGAGGATGGACAGCTTTATCTTTATACAAATGACGAAACTATTGTCGTGGGTAAAGACGGATCCCAGAAGACCCTTGAGGATTTAAAGGAAGGCGTCAACATTGAATTTTATATTGATGTCAATGCACCCACCACTCTCCAGCTCCCTGTACATTACCGGCCTCAGGTCATTGTGATCAATGATAGTCAGGAGGACTCTCTTATATTATGTGAGATCGGCGTGTTTGACGAGAACCTCGTAAATGAGGAAAACACCCTTCAGCTCAATATAGGTAAGGAAACCGCGTACTACAGCAAGACCCGCGACATCTTCCACGGCGGCAAGGCTCTTGTATTCTATGATATCACCACAAGAAGCATCCCCGCCCAGACTACGCCTCTGGCCATTGTGAAGCTAAACGATGATCCTCAGGAGCCTGAAGTTGATCTTAGTCAAGTCAGGAAGGTCGTTATCGGCGACAAGATCATCGATCATGTTCCCGTTGTTGTAGATGGCGTACAGATGCTTCCGGTACGTGAATTTGCCGAGGCTATGGGCTACAAGGTAGATTGGAACAATGATGACCGTACAGTTACCGTGGGTCATGCGTTCTTCGCCATTGACACTGACAGCTATGTTATCGGCCGCCGCGCGCCTGTAACATTGGGACAGGCTCCCGTGCTTATCGACATTGAGAACAGCGGATACGCCAGCACCTTTGTTCCCGTTACATTCTTTACTCAGGTGCTTGGTGAGACCATCACCGTTGACGGAGACACCGCAACTGTGCAGATTCGTGAAAATGTTGAGGAATAGGAACCGCACGGCGATGGCAGCCTCTGCGAAGCAGAAGCACCGACCGAGTCGATAGACGAGACCCGGAAGGACATCTTTCCGTTTAGTTATAGTAAAAATCAAGGCCTTTGTCGAAAAATCTGAGGATTATTTCGACAAAGGCCGATTTCTTTTGAAGGCTTTATTGGCGGAACATGCCGCCGCCACGTAAGTCTCCACTGCCGCGGTTTGAGCCGCCGTAGCCGACCACTGTGGACATAGAGCTGAGAGTGCATTCCTGAGCTGTGCCGCCGCTGAAGCTGCCGCCATCGAGCACACCGTCAATTTCCGCGCCGCCGGTGTATTCTCCTCCGGTAATTATCCGGTATGTTTCGCCCAGCTTCAGCTCCTCCGAGGAGAACACAAGATTTTGCCACTGCTTGGATGAACGGTAGGTGAGCATTTCCTCGCCGTCTGCCGTCTCAATACGGACTATAGACCCAGCCTCCTGGGATTGTGAGGCGGTAAAGCTTATTACAGGCTGAGTACATTCATTGTCGCGGGGATATTCGGCCATACCGCTACTGCCAATGGCGATAAGTGTGCCCCCCTGCTGTACTATGCTACCGCCGCTGTCAAGAGAACCGTTCCCGCTGTTAGTAGGGCCGTCTACAATGGCTGTTCCGCCTAACAGATACATGATACCATTGGCGTCAAGACCGTCTCCTGCCGCATTTACATAGATATAGCCGTCATTTATATACAGGCAGTGCTCCCCGGAGGCGCCAACGTCCTGCCCGTTTGTCCCGCCGGCGTTGATCCCGTCGTCGGAAGCGGTAATGTGGATAGTGCCGCCGTTTATGGAGAAGTTGCCCTTGCTTTCAAGACCTTCTGTAGACTTAAGCACATCTATATCTCCGCCATCAATGACCAGATCAGTGTAAGAGGATATCCCTTTGCCCTTTTGGGAGGTCAGGTTGAGCTTGCCGCCGGTGATGAATGTTATTCCCTGACAGTGAAGGGCGTGATCCGCGGAATTTACGGTTACTGTCCCGCCGCTTATTATCAGGTTAGTCTCAGCCTTTATGCCCTTAGTTGATGAGCCGGAGCTATCGTCCTCAGTCTGTTCATTGCCGCCGAATTCGGGCATACCCTCGGAAGGCTGCATTGCGCCTTCCTGCCCCATTTCCGGTGGCTTGGAGCCGCCTTGTTGATTGGGCCGGAAGCCGCCCTGACCCATTTCCGGTGGCTGGCGATCTCCCTGATCCATTTCCGGAGGCTGAAAGTCCCCGCCCTGAGCCGGGCCGGTGAGCCTCTCGTTTGCTCCTTCTTGGGACTCAAAGCCGTTCTGGGTATCAGTTCGGCCCTGTCTGCCGCCAAGGTCATTCCCGCGTCCGCCTCCAAAGCTTCCGCCTCCAAAGCCTCCGCCGAAGCCTCCTGCGGAGTCCGCCACCTCTCCGTTGGTGGTAATGTTAAGCTCTCCACCCGAAATATCGATGTAGCCTTCGGACTGTATTCCGTCACCTGTGGCCGTAACGGTAACGCTGCCGTCTATGATCTTTATTCCGTCGTTTGCGTGTATACCGTCAACCCCTGCATTGAGGATGAGGATGCCGTTCTCAATGCTTATCTTATCATCGGAAGCAATAGCGTGCTTGCCCGTTGATGTTACGGTCAATGTGCCGCCGCCCTTTATCTCAAGGTCATCGTTGCTGAAGATTGTTCCCTTGGCGTCTACCGCATACTCCCCGCCGTCGGCAAGGTAGTTTTCAGTTCCCTTGCTTACTGTGATATAGCTTTTTTCGCTCTGCTCAAAGAATATTGCGGGGCCGTCCGTATTGGTAAGGCTTACGCCCTCGAGCCGTAACTTTACGGAATCGTTGGCGTTGACTCTAATCATTGCGTCGGAGCATTCTCCCTTTACGGTGTAGTCTCCGCCCTTTGTGACAAGAATGACCTTGTCTTCAACGCTCAACCCGTCCCCGTCCACTGTCATGGAGGTCAGGTCTATGCTTCCTGTATTGTTTTTCCAGCTGTCATCGTCATTCTTTGCTTCATCGGTCATTATTACCGTATAATTGTCCGCGTCCCAGCTTACGTCTATGCCCATGGCCTCGCTGATCACCCGGAGCGGAACCATAACGCAGCCGTCCTGCAGAACCGGCGCAGCTGTAAGCTGCACAGTTTCACCGTTTATACGGGCTGTTTTGCTGCCCACAGTGACGACCGCGCTTTTACCGTTCTTTACAGCAGTCACAGTCTGGCTGCCTTCGTTCCATGACACATCCATCCCCAATGTCTCAAATATTTCTCTCATGGGGACAAGGGTAGTATTGTCTGCAATAACAGGTTGCTGCTCAAAGGACAGCTCCTGCCCGTTAAGTGTCACCTTGATCGGGCGCGGCGAGGCATTGCAGCTTATTACAAATATTCCGGACAAAGCTACCGCGGATGCCGCTGTTATTGCTATAATATTTCTTTTTGTTTTTCTTCTGCTCATAAGATCACGTCCTTTCGGGTTACATAATATCAAAGGATTGTTTCGTTTTTGTCTTTATTTTTTGAACAATCTATTACGTCCGGCGGGATTTTCTTTCTTGAATAAAAATTTACTCCTCCGTAAATCATACTATGGAAAGAGGGTTGATTTATGGAATTCATGGTTTCTGTTTTTACGGTGGGCTCGGTATTCGGGTATATTGCGGAGATGCTGTGGTGTTACGGGATGTACCACGTCTTTGAATCCCGTCAGGGAATGGTGTTCGGACCATTCAGTCAGATCTATGGCCTTGGAGCGGTGCTGCTTACGCTTTTGATCAATCGGGAAAGCTCGGCGTTAAAGATATTTTTAGTCAGCGGCGTTGTGGGCGGAATTTACGAATATTTTTGCTCGTACATTCAAGAGAAGCTTTTCGGAACCATATCATGGGACTACGGGGACGGGGTGCTCAGTATAGGCGGCAGGACGCACGTGGCTTTCTGTGTATTCTGGGGCTTGATGGGCGTTTTTCTTATCAGGTTTGTAAATCCGTCCATAATTACAGCGCTGTCGAAGCTGAACGGCTCGGGCAAAACTGTCATAAGCGCGGTGGTGACGGTGTTTTTCATCCTCAATTTACAGCTAAGCTATATGGCTGTGAAGCGTCAGACCGGAAGACGCATGAACATTCCCCCCGCGACAGCCATAGACGAATGGCTGGACGTTCGGTATAACGATCAGGTGCTGGAAAAAATTTACCCTAACATGCGGGTGATCAGCAGTGATAAATAAGGGCCTTCCCACATATATTGTACCAAAATATTTTTTGGGAGAGCCTTTATGAACCAGTCCGCGCACAAAATTTTTGTAAACACTCTTATGCTCACTGCGGCATCGCTGATAATGCGCGGCATTGGGCTGATATATCAGGTCTATCTGGCAGACAGGATAGGTGCTTCGGCTATAGGCTTTTATTCGCTTATCATGTCGGTATATACTATGTTTGTGACGCTGGGCAGCGGCGGTGTAAGATTTGCCGTGACTCGCCTGACAGCGGCGGCTGTGTCCGAAAACGGCTGTGTACGCAAAACTGTAGCCACGGCTCTGGCATACGCCTTATGTTTAGGTACGCTCAGCGCGGCGGGACTGTATTTTTCGGCGGACTTTATTGGAGAAAGGTGGATAGGGGAGACAGCCTGTGTTCCGGCTCTTAAGATACTGTCCGCCAGTCTGCCGTTTATTTCCGTTTCATCGGTGTTTGGCGGATATTTTACCGGTGTGGAACGGGTCATCCGGTCTGTAAGTGTAAACATTGCGGAACAGCTGAGCCGTATATTTGTGACGGTGGCGCTGTTAAATATTTTTATTTCAAAAGGAATCGCGGGCGTCTGTGCTTCACTGGGTGCGGCAGCCGTGCTGGGCGAGGTGGTAAGCTGCTGCGCTCTTGGTATACTTTACGCCGTTGACATACGCCGTTTTCCCAAGAACCCTGTAAAGAAAAAATACCTCCGAAATATTTTCGGCACGGCTATGCCGATCGCGGTCAGCGCGTACATGCGTACGGGCCTCAACTCATTGGGTCACATATTGATACCCAAGGGGTTACAGGCCTCCGGAGCGGGCTTTGAAAAATCATTTGCTACCTACGGCACCATTCATGGAATGGCTTTCCCGGTGCTACTGTTCCCGTCGGCGCTGCTCACCGCCTTGGCTGAGCTTGTCATCCCCCGCCTGACTGCCGCCCAGACCAATGGTAGCCAGAGGGGCATAAATTATATCGCCGCCAGAGTGATAAAAATCGGCCTTGTTTTTTCCGCTCTTGTGGCGGGAGTAATGTTCTTCTTCGGCGACGCTTTGGGGCGTATGACATACAAGACTGCCAATGTAGGGCGGTATCTGC
This sequence comes from uncultured Oscillospiraceae bacterium, assembly GCA_964442035.1. Classification (GTDB taxonomy): domain Bacteria; phylum Bacillota; class Clostridia; order UMGS1883; family UMGS1883; genus JAFLUQ01. The sequence continues at coordinate 728 of CAYTWZ010000037.1, read as the reverse complement.
GCTGTTTTGCCCCTCTTGTGCCAATCATGTACTGCGACATGATTACAGACGGCTGCCTTAAGGGATTGGGTCAGCACATGAAGGCTATGTTTATCAATATCGCGGAGGCCACGCTCAATGTGGCGCTGTTGTACATACTTATTCCGCTCTACGCCATTACGGGCTACGGGATAAGCGTCTATATATGTGAGAGCTTCAATTTTATACTCAGCTTCAGCTGTCTGCTTAAGGTGGCTAAGGCTGGATTAAACCCTTTTGAAGTCGTAGGAATAATTGCTTCCGCGGCTGCGGCGACAAAGCTTGCCGGGCTGGTCTTTTCCAATGCTTTGGCGGCAATACCGCTGGCAGTGGTTATGTATGTGGCGGTGTTGTGTCTGCTGAAAATAATTTCCAAAAGTGATATCAAATGGTTTGGAAGTGTGATTGCAAAAAAATGAAGCATCAATAAAGTTTTTAAAAAAAGTACTTGACAAATCAGAACCCTCATGCTATAATTAGTAAAGTCAGCGGTCGGCACTTGGAGAGGTGTCCGAGTGGTTTAAGGAGCTGGTCTTGAAAACCAGTGACTCGTAAGAGCCGTGGGTTCGAATCCCACCTTCTCCGCCAATTTGCGTTGCGAAAGGGATTCGTTTAACCCTTTACAATTTAATATTCGGAGACAGACAGTCTCAAACGGTGAACTTTACGTGCATGGAGAAGTACTCAAGCAGGTCGAAGAGGCGCCCCTG
>CAYTWZ010000036.1:0-16479 GCA_964442035.1 uncultured Oscillospiraceae bacterium | reverse complement strand
AAGGAATGATAATATGGACTATATAACAAGCGCAATAACCCATGATGGCAGCATCCGTGTAATAGCGGCGGACACCACAGCTCTGTGCGGTGAGGCCCAGCGTATCCACCAAATGAGCCCTGTATGCTGCGCGGCCCTTGGCCGCGCCCTTACAGGGGCCTCTATATTGGGACGTATGCTGAAGGGCTATGATGACAGCGTCACACTGCAGTTTAACGGCGGCGGCCCTATCGGAAGGATAGTTGCTGTCTCGGACGGGCGCAGTAATGTAAAGGGCTATGTGGATAACCCTTTGTTGGAGCTGCCGCTGCGTCCTGACGGCAAGCTGGACGTAGGCGGGGCGGTAGGCCGCGCGGGACAGCTTAGCGTGATCAAGGATCTTCACATGAAGGAGCCGTATATCGGACAGGTTCCCCTTGTGAGCGGCGAGATCGCCGAGGATCTGACCCGGTACTTTGCCACCAGCGAGCAGCTGCCCACAGCCGTGGCCTTGGGCGTAATGGTTGACAGGGACTACAGCGTCAAGGCGGCCGGGGGCTTTGTTATCCAGCTTCTGCCCGGCGCGGAGGAAAAGGACGTGGAAAACGTGGAAAACGCCATTGCCCGGATACCCGCCGTGACCAGTATGCTCAGCTCCGGGGAAACCCCAAAATCCATTGCGGAAAGGCTGCTTAGCGGCTATGAGATCGACTACTTTGAGGATATGGACACAAGGTACCGATGCGACTGCAGCCGGGAGCGTATGGCTCGAGCTTTGATGAGCATTGGCGCAAAGGATCTTGAGGACATAATCCGAACCGACGGCCACGCGGAGCTTAACTGTCATTTTTGCGGCGGCAAATATGACTTTGGACGGGAAGAGCTGGAAGAAATGCTGAGTAAAATCAAATAACTTCCGCCAAACACCGCGGCGACCGCGTAAATCTCCTGAATGAGTGCGCAAAGTCCGAAATACCTATTGACTTTTTTGCAAGAATCGTATATACTATGTATATATCAATAGATAGGGGTGTTTCATATGACAACAACCATTCAAAAGTGGGGAAACAGTCAGGGTATCAGAATACCTAAATCTCTGCTTGACGCGGTCCATTGGAGTGATGACGAGCAAATTGTGTTAAGCGCCGACAAAAACAGAATTATAATCGAAAAGGCAGAACCAAGAAAAAACATCATTGAACTTTTTGCTGATTTTGACGGCGAATATGTACCTGTTGATATGGATTGGGGACAGCCGGCGGGAGAGGAAATATGGTAAGTCAAGGTGATATTATTAAGGTAAGCTTCGATCCTCAAAAGGGACATGAACAAGCCGGCTACCGTCCGGCAGTTGTGGTAAGCAATGAATTTTTTAATCAAAAAACCAATCTTGCCATAATTTGTCCCATAACAAACACAAACAATAAATTCCCTCTGCATATTCCTTTAGACAACAGAACCCATACGACCGGCGTTATTTTATGCGAACACGTCAAAGCATTAGACCTTAACGCAAGACCGCATGCGGTTGTTGAGCAGCTCCCAAAGGATATTTTGGCAAAAGTAATAGACGTTGTGTTTGCGGAAATCGAAATTGTGCCCCTTGACTAAAAATATCATAAAGAAACGATTCGCTAAGGCGTAAATTATGTAAAAGAAATCCCTTGAAGGCGGAAATATTCCGGCTCCTTCAAGGGATTTTTGCGTAGTAATTTACTTCATTTCAAACAGCTGACCGTCGCCCTTTTTCTCCTGAGTGACGCTTCCGTCCCCGTTCAAGGTCAGATATAATCCGCTGTTCACATTTTTTATTCTGAAGCTTTCGCCGCTGTATTCCAGATCAAACAGCTGGTTATCGCTGGCGTAAAAGTCATAGGTTATAACGCTTGCGCCTTCCTCCTTGGAGCTGTCAAGAATGTCCAGGGAAAGTCCGCTTTCGGTGTCGATAAGCTTGTAGTACCCTGTGTCCTCCGCCTTGCCGAGCCTCCATACTGTGCCCCTGTCACCGGCAGTGACCGGCTGGGCCGCTTCTCCGGCAATAAGAGACTTGCCGTCGACGGTCAGGTAGCCCAGCTTGGCGTCGTTTTCGCCGACTTCGACTATCTTCCAGCCCTTGGGCTCAACGGTCTGAGCCGCGGCGTCGCCGAAGGGGGAGATGTAGAGCTGGTAACGGGTGGCCATAAGCTCAAACAGTCCGTCTTTTTCGTAAACCGCGAATTTTTCGTCAATGGCCCACGTGCCGCCGTACTGCGCTATGGATTTTCCGCTCATGGCGCTGTCATCCAACTGAATTGGCTTATTGCTGTTGGCGCTGTAAAGCTTGATCAGATCGCCGTATTTTTCAATGTAGAATATCTGTCCGGGCTTGTAGGTGAACTGTGACATTGTCAGGGGGACGTCATTGCCCATGGAGTTGTCCGTTACGGTGAGCGCCTTGTCTGTCAGGGGATCAACGATCTTGTACAGCTTGCCCTCGCTGAGCTTGGAGCAGTCGCTGTCGCTGCCCGCATCCCGGACGCGCTGAGACAGCTCCTCAATATATTTTTCGTCATCGGCATAGTCCTTAAAGTACTCGTTGTCAGCCCTGTAAAGCAACCCCTGGAATACCTTGAGCCTGTTGGGATATACCTTTTCCAGCTCGCCAAAGGTGTCCTTGCCGAGGTTGGTCCAGTATGTGCGGCTGAACTCCGCCAAGTCCTCCGTCTCGTTGCTGGAGCCGTAAGAGGAAATGGGGCAGGCGTCGAGACGCTCCGCAAGGGACCATACATCCGGGTCGTTGAGCATGTTCTGCTCCAGTACGTGGCCTAACTCGTGGGACAGAGTCTGGGATATCTGCTGACGGCTGGGCTCCCAGTTGAGACGTATCCAGATAGAGTTGCCTCCGCCGTTGTAGCTGTTGGCCGTGTCACCCCGTCTCCAGTACAGATTGTGCAGGTGCTGGCGGATGGCGTAGGGAAATACACCCAACGCTTCAATGGCCTTGGCCACCATGGGGGAGTCCTTGTCCTCATCGTTGGACACAAACTGGAATTTGTGCACCTGTCCTTCCACGTCCCCTTCCATTTCCACCTGATAAACCCAGCACGGCATTTTTGTCCCGCGCCATATGTCAAAATCCTCCACACGCTCGGCGCTGACGATCTCGTACTTGGCGGGGGTCTCGTTTACCACATTGCCCGTAACCTGACCGAAGGCCGTGTATGTCAGCGCGGTGGTCAGCAGCCTTTTTTGCTCCGCCGGTGTTTTGTTGAAATAGTCGTTGGAGCAAAGAAGGTTTTCCGCGCTGCCGCGCACGGTTTTGCAGGAGTCCAGATTGTTGAAGAAATAGTTATCAAAGGCCCTTTTCTGATCCTCTCCCAAAAGGGCGTAGCCTTCTGATCCGCTTACCGATCCCATCATTGACGGCGCAACGGTAACAAGAGCCCACTTGGAGGTATCGGCCTTGTTGTCGGCGGTCTGTACCACAGCCCCGTCCAGATCCGCCAGATACATTTCCGCGTGCGAGGGCTTGATGGTGTAAAAGCCCGTGTCCGTCTCCTCAAAGGCCATTTTCTGCTGCGCGTTGCCGTTGTAGGAGTACTGTATCAGCTGAACGCCCTCGTCCTTTTTCGCGTCGGGCACATCCATGGAACGGCCGCTCTTTTTGTTTGCGGCATAGTACAGATCTCCTCCTATAGGCGTTATGCGCCATATCATGGAAGCGTTTGCTTTTGACGGGTCGGCGTCCGGCGTCTCGGTAATTATGAGATCGTGGTTGCTTGTGCCGTTGTATTTAACTGTGATGGCCCGGCCCGTAGCCTTGTTGACAATAAGATTGTATGAGTTGTCAAACGGATCCGCCGACGACTGCGCCGCGGTAAGCTCCGCCGCCTGCTCGCCGGCGAAAACCGCCCCCATAGGCGCCGCCGACAAAACCATCGCCAGAGTAAGTAATGCCGCTAAAAGCTTTTTCAAGATAATCCTCTCCTTTTTATTAGTTATAGTTTAACAGTTATTGAAGTTAGCGGTTTCTCACTGTTTGATATTATTTTACCACTATATATTGTGATTGTCAACAGATTTGATCAAAAAACATGGCAAAATAAACAAAAAAGTGATTTTTATATATTGACTTTTTTAATGAATTGATATATACTGTAATTAAATTGTAATAATAGGAGGAAAGTATATGAAAATCAAAAAACCTTTGGCTTTCCTGACGGCATTGGTAATGGTACTGGGTATAATGCCCTCAATTGCCCTTGCCGGGGAAAACGTTACGGTTGACGCCGCGCGCGCAATGTTTTTTAACAATGCCAGCGAATGCAAGTCGACCGACGGCGACAACATACTTGTTGCCAGCAATGGCAGCGACGGATGGCAGTGCGCCAAGGAATTCACCGACGAGGACGCAACAGTGACGTCCCAAGCCACCAACCTTGCGGGTACAGGCTTTGCGACTCCACGTAACGCGTTTGTCGCCTTTACGCTTCCGGATATCGACTACGACAATCTGGTAAGCGCCACGCTTTCCCTCACTGTCAAAAATGTAAAGCAGGTCACCTCCGGCGAAAGGATTGCCGTATACGGCAACAGCCTTAAAGGCAGCTGGGAGGTAGGCACGGACGCCCGCGACGCGCTGGGCTTTGACGGCCCCTCCGAGCTCGGTCTTGAGATGCTTGGCTTTACTACCGCTATCCAGGCCGGCAATCAGACCGGTGAAACCGCTTCTAATGAGACGATAACCCTCAGCAGCAAAAAGCTTATAAGCTACCTTAAGCAGCTTAAGGCCGACGGATATACGGAGGTCACCTTCCGTCTGGCAAATTCTCTGGGCGGTATCCGAATTTATGACGCGGATCAGACAAATAAGCCCACTCTCACCCTCGAAACCGGTGAAGTGGCTGAAGTAACGCTTAAAACCATTTTCCCCAATGGCGATACGCAAACCAAGACCATTGGCGGACTTCTTTCCGGCGACGCTTACACTCCCTCTGATAATGACGCTCCCGTTGTGGCTTACGCGAACGGCGACATTTATCTTCGGGACAAGCTGGAGCCGTTGATTCTTGTGGCGGGCTCCAACGAATACACGGTCACATATACCAAGAGCTCTATCCTGTCTGTAGCGGCTCCCACCGGCACGTTCTCCGTTCTCGCGGGAGATGAGCCGATGCTTCCCGCGTCTATTGACGCCACAATGGCTGACGGCGCGACCGTTGTGCCTGTGGAGGCAGAGTGGAGCACAAAGGACGACATCACCGCCGCCGGAACAGTTACCTATACCGCGCGGGTAACGGGCTATACCGGCGAGGCGGCGGAGGTGAGCGTTGAAGTCCTTCCATGCGACAACAGCGTTGACACCTTCTACTCGGCCGGCGCCTCCGACGGAGCGGGCTTTTCATGGTATAATTATCTTGGCTATAAATACGCTGTGGGAGAGGCGGTGTTTGATACTACCTTTGTGATCAACGAGGGTACGAACAAGCTTATTTCCTTCGGCAATTCCTCCACGTCATCGTTTGGCGGCGCCGGCGCGCTGCTGCGCTATATGAACGTGTCTAACTTTGAATATTACAACGGCAGCTGGAAGGAAAGCGCTGTCAAGTGCGAAACAGGCAAGACATACCGCCTGCGCACAGTTGTCAGCTTTGCCAACCATACCTACCGTATGTATATCACCGATGAGGACGGCGTGACATCCGAGGTCACCTCCGGCGACGCCGCTTTCCGAAATTCCGGCCTTGACAGTATCGACCGCATGTTCTTCCATGGCAGCGGCGACGCGGGTGAGAAGGACGGCGTTATTCTCAGTCAGCGTTCCTACTGGAAGGACGGCTATGTTGACTTTACCGCTCAGGCGAAGTGCGGCGATAAGCTCCTTGGCTACAAGGACGAGACAAAGTGGGCCGAGGGTACGCCCTACACCGCCGACAACGCCCCCAAGGCCATCTATGAGGGCGGCAAGATATACGTTCTCGGGGATGTAAACTCTGTTCCCACAACCGACTTCAATGTCACTGCCGACCAAAACAGCTTTGATATTGAGTATAACGAGGTCACGGCTTCGATCAGGCCCGTCAATGACGTCAATGTGGTAGAGGGCGACACACCCGTTCTTCCATCCACGGCGACAGTCGAATTTTCCGACGGCCAGACCCTTGACTACGATATAACATGGGATATGTCCGGCTTTGACTCCGCCAAGGGCGGCACGGTTGAGGGCACGACTGAGCTTGGCCTCACAGTGAGCTGCGTTGTCAATGTTAAGTCCCTCAATGTCATTCCCTATGAGGAGGGCAAGACCACAGTTGTTACAAACAACGGCGGCTGGAACTGGTATGTTGAGCCCAGCGGTACGCATATCCAGCCGGGCGACAGCTTTGCCAACCTTTACGAGGGCAAGACCGTTGACATCAACGGCGATCCCATAACATATGAGTCCAACCGGGGCTATACCTTCCAGCACGACAAGACATACATGGGTTGGGTAGAGGACGGCGGCGACATCGTTGTCAGCGAGCTGGATCACGATACCGGCGAGTACAAGCGCGTTGTTATCCACGAAAAGCTGGAAAGCGACGACCACAACAACCCCGCTGTCGTAGTGCTTCCCGACGGACGCATTATGGCGGTTTATTCCATGCACACCAACGAGTCCTATATGTATATGCGTGTCACCAAAAATCCCGAGGATATCTCCGAGTGGAATCCCGAGCAGTACTACCACTGCCAGAGCGTGACTCCCGATGACACAGACGTTTACAATGCTACATACCCCACGGTATTTATGGTGCATGACGATCCAACCTCCGGTACGGACGCCATATACATGGGCTGGAGAGGCGTTCACTGGAAGCCCACTCTCGCCAAGTTCCCCATGCCCGATGAAAACGGTGTGTTCCCTGAGGACGAAACAGGCAGTATCGACCCCATAATGCATCAGACACAGTTCGCCAACACGACCTACGGCTACAGCACCTATGACGGCGCTGACGCCCCCAACGCCAAGAGCGACGGCGGCAAGACCGACAGCGGACGGCGGCCATATACCAAGTATGACTATGACTATGAGCGTAATATGATCTATATTACCTTCACAGCCAACCATCCGGACAACGACAAGCGCAATCATATCTTCTATGTTCAGCTGAATATTGAGGATCAAAACCTGTACACCGCGGGTGGCACCTTCCTTCAGCCTCTTCCCTTTGAGAACCAGCAGACCTACAAGACACAGGGCGCGGTGCTCAACGGATCCAACACCAACGGCCAGTGGGGCGTACTGACAGCCGACCTGTATGAGGCGTATCCCGACCTTGTGGTATTTAACGCCTCCGAGCAGACCGGCGCGAGCTTCAATCCCAGAAACGGCGACGCCGAACGACGGGGCTGGACATGGGATATCGCCCACAACGAAAAGGGCGAGCCCTGCATCGTCTACGTTGACGTGACCGCCACTCCTCCGGGAGAAAACGGCTCACTTCCCTCTTGGTATTACTCGTCCAACGGCGATGAGGGCGCTTCCAGAGCTCACCACTATTACTGGTACGCCCGCTGGGACAGCGAATCCGGCCAGTGGGTCAAGACCTTCCTTGCCTACGGCGGAAAGTGGTGGCATCAGAACTACGGTCAGGAGCGCTGCTACAGCGGCGGCCTCACCTTTGACCACAACTATCCCGGCAACGCTATCTTCCTTTCCATCCCCACATACGGAAAATACGGCAATATGCACGAGATCTATCGCTGGGTAAGCGACGACGACGGCGCGACCTGGACTACTCGCGAGGCCATAACTCAGGACTCCAAGACTCCCAACGCGCGTCCCAACGCTATCTACAACTACAAGATGGATCCCGAAACAGGCGAAAACCTCGGTCCCAGACTTCTCTGGAAGACCGGCGAGTACCGTTACTGGATGAACTACGAATACAAGACCGGCGTTATGACCGATTACGCCGACGCGGACTTCCTGACACAGGACGATCCCGAAATGTTCGCTGACGCTGACCTTTACAACGGCAGCGAAAAGGTAGACGTTCTTCCCGTGGGGGATAACACGCTTACAGCTAAGTTTGTGGTATCCAATATTTCCATCGGTGACGGCGAGGCCATGTTCGCCCTTGCTCACTACAGTGAGGACGGTAAGCTTAAAAACGTTATCACCAGGAAGGAGACCATTCCCGCCAGAAGCGTGCCTCAGATAGGCGTAGTGGGCGCTCCGAAGCAGACGGACGACGGTTCGGCTTCGCCGTGGGCTTCAAATGACAATCTTTCCACTATGGGCGACCCTGAGGTTATCATAGAAATTCCCTACGAAGCCAGCATCGAGGAGGGCGACCGTATTGCCCTGTTCGCCTGGGATAACGGCCTGGAGAAGGCCATGGAGTCCATCATCTCCATTCCCTATGTGGCAACGACCGAGGCTAACAGCTATCTTATGAGAGAAACCTTCACCTATGACGGCACAAGCAAGCTGATCCTTGACCAGGACGAGAATACCTTCAACGGCTGGACAGGCAAGGGCTATAATTCCAGCGGCAGTGTTGACTTTATCGACAATGACGTGGCTCTTGGCAGCAGCTACGCGGCCATTACAAAGTCCGTATTCGCCAACACGGGACTGCACCTGTTCCGCACCGGCGGCGAGGGGATCATGGCGTCTCACGCTCTTCCCGATACCAACGGCAAGGATTATACAATCGAGTTCACTGTCCGCTATATAAACGAGCAGTCTTGGAATGACACTGATAACGCGGGCTTTACCCTTTCCCACGGAGTACCTACGGCCAAGGGCGACAGCACAAATTCCGCAAGCGCCTTCCAGTTCCGCCACGGCGTAAAGTGGGCGGACGAAAACGGCCGCGGTACCTACGGCTATGTCCGCGATACCACAGCCTTTGACGGCGGCAGCGAATCCCAGATCTTCCACGGCGGCATAAGCCGTACCATCGATACCACCGATATGATCGAGGGTACGTATGACAAGGGCGTGGAGTACTACGATCCCAAGACCGAGACGTATATCCATGATTACAACGACTCTCTTATGGTCGGCTCTCTCTACCGCTTCAAGATAACTGTTCATCCCGCGCTTGAGCAGCTTGAAATGACCATTAACGACGGCTACCGCACGGTTGAACACGTTGCTACCTTTAATTCAGGCTATGATTGGGACGCCAACCCCATCGATACCATTACCTTCTCGATCGGCAGCGAGAAATGGGGCGAGATGTACATCGACGACCTGAGCGTAAAGCTTGCCGGCGAAGGACAGACCTCAAAGACTGTTGACATAGCCCGTGCCGACGGCGGCGCGCTCACTCTCGGCAGCGGACAGTTCACTGTCATTCAGCTCAGGGGCGGCGAATGTGTTTTCCTTGACCGCAGTGACGGCAAGTCCATTGATGTAAGCGGCCAGAGTACTTCTGTAGGAAGCAGCGTAGGCACATACGAATACAACGGCGGCGATAACCAGAAGTTCTACATTGAGGAAACCGAGGGCGGCTACCTGATCAAGGGTAAGCAGAGCGGCATTTATCTCGGAGTGAGCGACAGCGGCGCTGTCACCCTTCAGGAAAAGACAAACGCCACTGTATTTACTTTGACCGAGGTTGAGGAAGATCAGGCCATGCTTGAGGAATTCCTTGCTCAGTACGATCTTCAGTTTTAATATGTTTGTTTAAAAGCATGCCGGGGAACCGCAACGGTTCCCCGGTGATTTTTTTATCTCTTTTCCCAAAATATACCAAAAGCCGCGCTTAGGCCGGTCTATCGCCGCGCCTCGAGCGTTTATCCAAATATCCGACAAAAAATTCTTGACAGCCTGTTTTAGCTATGATATACTTAAGTTATAGTAAATCATTACCAAACATTTACGCTTTTTAGAAGCATAATAGGAGGATAAGAGTATGAAAAAAACCAAGATTAGTCTCGCGGGCAAAATAATAACGCTTTTGGCGTCGTTGTTTGCCATACTGTTTGTGTCCGGTAAGTGGCTGGACATACAGCAGGTGACCTTGATATTCGGGGACTCGGTCCAGCGAAAATATTCCCTGTTTGAAATAGCCGACTTCCTGGACGCGTTCAATTTTTACTTGGAAAGCGACGACGTTCAGGCATTCGCTTACTTTTTCGCTGTGGGCGCGGCGCTGGTAATACTGTTGTGCGTTGTGAACGTGATTTTAACTTTTCTCGACAATCACACCGTTAAAGTACTCACAATTATCGCCGCGGTGATCGGCGTGATCGTCGCCGCGGTGTTCTTGATCTCGCTTAATGAAATCAATTCCGAAGTGAAAGAGGCCACCTATGGCGGTATTTATAAATTGCTCAAAAGTACGGCGAAGCCGTTTCTCACTCCCTTGTTTTTAATAGTAGAGTGCGTCGGAGTCAGGCTTGAGGAAAAAGGAGCTCCCGCCTATAATAGATTTACTTCTCAGGCTAAATGCCCCTATTGCGGCGCCCCTGCGGCGCCCGGTTCGGCTTTTTGCACTAACTGCGGGAAAAACATCAGCGTCAATACCGCGCAAAGCGTCGGCGCCGCTAATTTAAGCGCAAATTCCGGCGCGGCACAATCTCCAAAACAATTTTGCGACCAGTGCGGTCAAAAAAACACGTCTATGTCAAATTTCTGCATATACTGCGGAAATAAGCTTATTTAAGGAAGCGCTTTCAGCCCTTATTGAAAGGGGAGCCGGTGTTATGGGAAAAAAGTTTTGTACAAATTGCGGAGCTGAATTAGCCGGATACAAATATTGCAGGAATTGCGGTCACAAGATGGAGCAAAATACGTCCGCGGACGGCGAAAAAGCTGCCGGAAAGGCGACTGTACCGGCGGGAAATGTCCTGTTTTGGATGGGATGGCTGCTGATATTTGCCTGCGGTATATGTCAGATGACAGTTTGCCTTATGAGGCTTGGCGGATTTATTGACGCGATCAGCCTTCAGGGGGGAAGTGCGCTGCACGGACTTGCTTTTTCGGCTGTGGGCATATCGGTACTTTTGGGCGCGTCAGTGGTATTCTTTATCCGGCGCGGAGGCGCGAGATATACATTAGGCATCGCTGTTTGCGCCATATGCGTTGTATTTGCGTTGTGCCTTTTAATAATATCCGTCGTAATTAAAAGCCCGGATCAAGGCTCGCCGCTCAGCGTTATATTGTATGAGATGAGCACAGGCTTTTATCCAGTTTTATTTGCGGAATTGATAATGAGCCTTGTCTCGGCCACCGCGTTTGTATTTGGTAAAAGGGCGATGAAATAGTGTGGGCGGCGCTGTAAAAGAGGGATTACAAAAGAGGGATTGCAATGAAAAGGTTGATAGATAGAATAATGCTTGCGATCGTGTGCGGCTGCCTTGCCGCGGCCGTAATAGGTGTGGCCGGGGTTTATGTCGGCAAATATGTCCTGACCGCGGCCGTAGGTGAAAAGCATGTGAACCTTGACGGAGACCGCGTCACCGCTGTAGATATAAACTATGAGCTTGACGGTATAGGCGGTCACGTATCGGTTAAAAAGGCGTCAGCTGACGAATATGGAATAAACAAAACCGCCGGCTCAATGGGAACGGCCATTGACATAAAGGCGGCAGGAAGAAATGTGGAGTCAGCGACAATAAGCTTTAAATATGACGCCTCGAAGCTCAGCAGTGACGAAATAGACAGCTTAGGCATAGCTTATTATAATGAGGAGCTTGGAAGGATGGAGCTCCTTGACTCCCGTGTTGACAAATCAAAGGGAACGGTTTGGGTGAAAACCTCCCACTTCAGCGAATATGTTGTTGTTGATACCGACGAGTGGTATGACGCGTGGCTGGAAAGCCAGCTTATCATCCGTGATAATAGCGCTCCCGTGTATTTTAACATCAACTTTTCATTGGATAATTCCGGCAGTATGTCCGGCGAAAAAAACGTGGCAAGCCGCGCCAGCGCCTATAGCTTTATCACCCAGCTGTACGACGAGGATATGTTTTCCCTGCTGACCTTTAACAGCAGCGCGTCCATGATTCTCGGCACACAAAGGTATTCCGCGTCAAAAAAGGCCGATCTTAAAGCAGTGACCGATTCCATTGGCGCGGGCGGAGGCACCGAGATCGACAGCGCGCTGGAAATGGGCATTGCGGAGCTTTGCAAAGTGGAAGACGAATTGAACCGTCAAAGGCTCATAGTTCTGCTGTCAGACGGTCAGTCAAGTGTAAATGAGGACTTTTTTGCCGAGGCAAACGAAAATCTTATTAAAATAATAACGATAGGCTTTGGAAGCGACGCTGACGAGGAACTGCTTAAAAATATCGCCAGAAGCACCGGCGGACAGTACTACAGAGCCAACGAAAAAAACGTTTCGGATATATTTGAGCTGATCCGTGAGGAATATCTCGGTGTGGACATGAGCGAGGACAGCGACGGTGACGGCCTTCCGGACAAGGTCGAAATGATGGGTATGCGAAATCAGTTTGGCAAAATCGTGGTCACAGACCCGTATAACGCCGACACCGACGGTGACGGAAAGAGCGACGGCGAGGAAATGGGAACCGTCGTCATTGACGAAAACGTTCGGGCGGAGGACGCGGAACGGGGCCTGACCCGGTATGTATATTTTAAAATGGTTTCCCATCCTCTGCTGTATGACGGCAGGCTTTCCTCTGACGAAGCATATTCCGCGTCCAAGGAGGGGGACTTCCCGCTGACCTTCAGCTCCACTCAGGGAAAAGATATTTCATGTGATTTTTACTATAGTGACAGCTTCTTCAGCGAAAAGCCCTCCAAATTTAACAAGGAGCTTGCCATATCGTCCATGGGCCTCACATTGACAGGCTTTAGCGTGTCTGCCGGCGATAAGTACTACAATTCCGCCGATATATACAACGACAGCGGCTATACGGTAAGACGGGAAAACAACATACGCAATGCCTACGAGACTCTGGGCTTTACGGACAGCCGTTTTTACAATTACAACAACAAATCCTTAAGCAGCGGCTCCGACGAGGTGGCATATTCCTTTGCCCACAAGACCGTAAAGGATGAGAACGGCGGCGACGCCACCCTCATTGCCATAGTTGTCCGGGGCGGCGGCTACGGCAACGAATGGAAAAGCAATTTTAACGTCGGCGATCAGATATACCATGAGGGCTTCTCCCAGCCGTCATGGGATGTTCTCAGATCATTGACCGCCTATATTAAAAGCATTGATGATGTGGGCAGGCTCAATGACAATATTAAATTCTGGGTCACAGGCTACAGCCGGGGCGCCGCTGTCGCGAACATTACGGCAGCCAGACTCAGCCTTGTCCAAGGGGAGGACAGTGTTTACGGCTATTGCTTTGCCACTCCCCGGTGGGTCAACGCGCAAGGTGACGAGTATTATACCGGTAAGTCCTTTTCGGGAATATATAATTTTATAAATTACGGGGATGTTGTACCTAATGTCGCCTTCAGCGAGTGGGGCTTTGAACGTGTGGGCAAGGATATATATTTTGTCAATCCGCAAGACTATAAAGCGCTCAAAACCACGGCTGATATTGATAACGCGGTTAAAAACGTGGCTGTTCCCGTTACCGATGACAAGAGAGAAAACGCAAAGAAAATACTGAATGATATTGTAAACGATGAGGAAATCGTCTCGTATGTGGATACCATCGATCAGCATGTCACCGTCAGCCAGGTCATAAACGCGCTGTACACCCTTGTTGGATCGCAGGAAAACTATTACAGCAAATACCAGAGCTTTATTATGGACGCGGCTTCAATTATTTTCACAAAGGAATACGATGATGACGGAAAAGAGAAGGATTTTGTTGAAAAATTTTGCGATATGTACGGTGACGAGGCCATGCAAAGCTACTACTATGTAACCTCCGATGTGCTGGACATAAATATTTTGATGAATGAGATAGGACTCGACGAGAATATAAAAATGTATGTTTGGACAGTCGCGGCTCTTGCCGACATTCACGGCATCGATTTGTATAACGAGGCCATTGACAGCGTTGATAAGCTTCTATCGTTCAAAAACTTCTTTGGGGTGATTTGGGCTTTTAAGGACAACGTTAATTTGTTCGGGGCGCATTATCCTGAGGTATATCTGTCCTTAATCAAGGCAATGTAATTAATGACGGGGCTTTGCCCCTTACCGAAAATGCGGGGTCGTAGAATATGAAGAAGAAAATGATTATAATTTTGAGCCTGGTTGTTGCCGCGGCGGTCTTGCTCACAGTATCGGCATTGCTTATAAAACGCAAAGCCGACAAAAGCGTGTCCGATGAAAACATATCTATTGTAGATAACAACGGCGCCGCGCAGCAAGGCAAGTCTGTGGAAAAGCTGATCGACGGTTTGGAGGACATGATAGAGCGCCATGACAACGAGTGGTAAGAACTGTTGTCGTAACATTTGCGATAAGCTTAAAAACGGAATTTGACAGAAAGGTAACAGACAAAAGGATGGTGACAGATGAGTCAAGTACAAATTGATCGGGGAGAGGATCAGGATATCCAAAGAATGCGCATAGAGATTGCGGAGACAAGACGTAAAAGACAGCTCCAAAAGGAGCGGCGCCGACGTAAAAAAATGCTAATCAGGATCATGTCTCTAATGTCAATAATCGTGATAGTGGGAGTTGTTGCTTTTTTGGCCTATGTAATACATAAAAACAATGCTGACAGGAATATATCTTTGCCTGAGAACGACGTGGCGCTCTCCGCCGGATCGGCTGACAAAGAGAAAGAAGCTTCCTCGAAGATAAAGCGATCAAAGGCAGCACAGTCAAAAGCAAACGCCTTTGAGGAAATATACTACTGCGAAAGTGATAAGCTTGAAAGATACGCGGCATATCAAGCGCAAAACCCGGATATGAGCCCCGAAGATGTTGTATGGCGTGTTAATTCCAATCTTGATAAGCCATGGTATGAATACGATGTGCCCACAAGCGGATATGATGACCCATACATAATAGTCAACAAATACAACAAGGTCTCAGAGGATTACTGTCCTCCCGATTTGGTCAATGTTGACGGGTACAAAATGCGTGAGGAGACAGGTCAGGCTTATTTGGAGCTTAAAAAGGCGGCCGCGGCGGAAGGCCTTAAGATCAGGGCTGTATCGGCATACAGGACTGTGGAATATCAGGCGGGACTTTATAACCGGTATCTTTCTACCGACAGCAAGGAAAACGTGGACCGGTACAGCGCAAGGCCGGGCTACAGCGAACACCACACCGGCATGGCAATAGACCTGTTCGGTTCAACGGAGGGCTTGAGGGCATTCGTAAATACCCCGGAATATCCATGGGTTAGGGATAACTGTTATAAATACGGTTTTATCATCCGTTATACCACGGATATTGAAAACATCACAGGATATGAAGACGAGCCGTGGCATATCAGATATGTGGGCGTGGATGTAAGCACTGATATGAAGGAAAAAGGTATCGCGAGCTTTGAGGAGTATCATTCAAAATATATAGCACACAAACCGTCAGATAATTAAGGAGGAGCTTTTATGTATTGCGGGAATTGCGGTAAGTTCGTTGAGGATGGAGCAACGTTTTGCGGTGAATGCGGGGCAAGCGTTAGCCCTGATGAGACAAATAACGCCGGAGTCGATAATTCGTCCGGCAACGTGACAGCCGGAAATCCGGTAGCCGGTAATTTTGGAACCGGTAATTCCGGGGTAAATAATTTTGGGGGCAATAATGCGCGTACTTTCGAGCATTCCGTGCCGGATGACAGGGATTTTGCGCGCTCCGGCGAAAACGGAAAGCCCAAGAAGATGAATGTGCTTTTGCCCATTACAATCGCGCTCATATGCGTGTGCCTGGCCGCTGCCGGGACTATAATTTTCCTTTTGCTAAGCAGAGACGCCGATTCCCCGTCGGAAGGGGATAACGGAGCGTCAAACCCCGAAGGCAACGTGTCCATTTTCGGCGGAGAGAAACAAAGTCCCAGGGAGGATGTTGTTGTCCTCACTGTGGATAGCTGTCCCGCCGAAACTATGATCAACCCGTTGATGATATCCGGCACGATGCTCAGCAAGGAAAACACCGCGTTCCTCTCCATTGACGGTGAAAGAGTCAATTCTGTATCAAGCATAGATGGAATCGTAGCTTGGGAAGAAGAGGTGCGGCTTGTTGAGGGGACTAATACAATCACTGTCACCCTGTCTGACAACGCGGGCAATACCGATGAGCAAACCATAACGATAGATTATACCGAGGCGTGGCCCTTCCCCTACGGCACCGAGCTTACAAGGACGAGCGGAGAAGCCAACTATATGATCCTTGTTCGTCCCGGCCCAAGCAAGCAGAGCGGCGAACCTCTGCTCAAGATCATGCCGGGAGATTTTACCACCACGCTTATATATCTTGGCGAATATCAGCAGGAAAACAGCCCCACGGACGGCGTGCACAATTGGTACAAGGTGGAGCTTCCCGACGGGCGAGTGGGCTGGATCAGGGAGGATCTCGCAATGGTGAAGTGACTCGGGATCGGTCGGAGTCAGCCCCATTCACTGTTGTAAAAAAAGGG
>CAYTWZ010000035.1:0-16500 GCA_964442035.1 uncultured Oscillospiraceae bacterium | reverse complement strand
TTATATTATAAGTCTAAAAAAGTTATATTCATTGTATCATTCTTTTAGTCAATTGTCAACTGCTTGTTATATTTAATAATTTAAAATAAATATTTGTTAATATGAAAATAAGGCCAATAACAATTTTGATGCTTTGGCCTTTTTTTGTTGTTGACAGAAATAGATGTATTTAAAATATTTAAAAGTTAATTACTGCCTAAACATGATTTAGCGAGCTATTCAATAGTGGCCGAAAACCTTATTGAACGCAATAAAGCTGTGCGGTACGGACATAAGACAGCTTACCCCAGCACGCCACATTACACACAGCTCCCGAAAGCACAAAAAAAGCGCCATAATCACAATTCAGGATTATGACGCTAATTTGGTTGCCGAAGAAGGATTCGAACCCTCACAAACAGAGTCAGAGTCTGTCGTGCTACCCTTACACAATTCGGCATTATCCTCTCAACGATTGATATTATAATACAAACAGAAGAGTTTGTCAATAGTTTTTTTATTTTTTTTGATTTTAAACGGAAAACGGTCTGCGCTGCTTTTTACAGATTCTGTTCCGACTCTACTTCTATTTTTTCCGCATCCTCACGTCTGAGGGCGATCACCGCTCCCCGAACACCGTATGCACACAAATCTCCCCTGAAATTTTTAAAAAGAGGACTGACGCGCGTCCCCTCAATAAGACCAAGATCCATCAATCTATGCCTCATTGCTCCCCTTATGCCGATGGATGTGACACTGCAATAGCTGCCCAGAGGAACAAGTGTAAGATTTATTCTTTCCATATTACGCACTGCTTCCTTAACCTATACTGGTACATAATATGAAGCTTTGCCAAGTATGGTTACAAACAGGTATATTACATTGAAAAAACGACAAGCTAAGCCTGTCGTTTGCTGGTTGCCGAAGAAGGATTCGAACCCTCACAAACAGAGTCAGAGTCTGTCGTGCTACCCTTACACAATTCGGCAATTTTTCTTTCAACGATAAGTATTATAATATAAATGATAAAGTTTGTCAATAGTTTTTTCAAATTTTTCTTATCTTTAGGGATGCACCGATTAATTCTAAAATGCCGATTTAAGAATAATTTTTTCTCACATCAAGGCAAAAAGCGCATAAATACTTGGTGTATTTTTGGTTTTTTAAACGATCTGCCGAAACACCCGTCAAGGATTGATTTAAGCAATAGGGCTGAATTATTCAGTCTAATACCGAGGCAAACATTGTTTTGCAAATTCTTGTTCCCGCTTCTGTGCGGAATATATTTTTAATGGCGGCTTCCACCGCGTTACGGGAAGAGTTGTCCTCAAACAGATTTACCAAAAAATCCGCCTCGATAAGGATCTGACAGTCCGGGCCGTCTATATCAGTATAGGTGTGATGCCTTCCCACCAGCTGGCAGATCCTTGCGGCTATGTCGGGAGCAAAGCCAAGCTCGTCAAGGAGCCTCTCAGCCTCCGGAGGTCCCTCTTTTTCCTGGAGCGCGCCGGAGCAGGAGCCGTATTTAAGCTCAGCATTTTTGATGCCTATGTCATGAACAACGGCGGCGGCCTCAAGGACAAGCATACTGCCATCATCCAGCCCCGTCTCCCGACCTATCAGACGGGCAAAGCTATGCACCTTAAGGAAATGCTGAATTCTTTTTGGGTCTCCGCTGTAGTATTCGATCATTTTGAGTGTGAGTTTATCTATCATGTTTAATTTTCCCCACAATATATTTAATATCGTTAAATAATCTTTCGCCCTGTCCGGGAAGTGGTTTGACAGCGGTATGCACCTTTGGATCATAGATACAGTTAAGGGTCTCCATTTCCCATGGCAGAGCCGCCGTGAGCCGAAGCACGGCTTTGCCGCCTTTGCCCTTGCGGAAGCTCAACTTCATACGCTCATTGAGAAGACGATCGGCATCCGGAACACGAGTTCTGATCTTACCAAGCTCGTTTTTGGCGGTTGTCCACTGCTTTGGGGCGTTTAATATCTCCCCAACAAAGCTGTAAGCGGCGTCATATACCACCTCATCGTCTGCGGCATAACGCACTCTGAGACTGTCCGGCTTGTCCCACGCTATCCCCAATACGGACAAAGCGGCATTAAGCTCGTCCTCATAAGGAGATACAGCTTTGAAAAAGTTTTGGCAACCCGGACAAGAGCATTTAAGCAGGTGGGGTCCGCGCCTGTTATATATTAGTTTTGTTTTTTCAGGGTCTGCAATGATTTTGTATCGGTCAAAAACAATCTTGCGCATTTGATCACCTATATAAATAATACCGCAAAATTTGTCGTATGTCAATACCTTATTAACCGATCTTTTCCCTGATAGCGGCAAGGAGTTTTTTTTCAAGGCGTGATATCTGCACTTGACTGAGCCCCAACTCCTCGGCTACCTGAGACTGAGTCTTGCCCCTAAAATACCTGAGCGCTATTATCATTCTGTCCCGGGGAGGCAGTTCCATAATTGCCTGCTTAAGACATATTCGTGTCAGAAGCTCGTCTTCCCTGTCATCGCAGGGTATGATATCCATCAGCCGCATAGGATGCCCGTCTCCATCGGAAACACTGCGGTCGATTGAGTCCGGACGCCGGGACGCCTCCAGAGCCTCAGTCAGTTCCTCCGCCGTCACGTTCAGCTTTTCGGCTAGGCGGCTGATGCTTATGTCCTCCCCGTCCATAAGACTGTAAGCTCGGCGTGCAAGCTCCTTAAGCCCGCGGCTTACTTTGATCATTCCGTCATCACGAAGGAAACGCTTGATTTCCCCTATTATCATTGGTACAGCATAGGTTGAGAACTCCACGTTGTAGCCGAAATCAAAGCGGCGGACAGCCTTGATAAGGCCAATTGCACCCAGCTGGCAAAGGTCATCCCATTCGCCTCTGTCAATAAAACGGCGGGCAGCACTGTAAATCAGTCCACAATTGGCCGAAACGATAGCCTCCATTGCATCATTGTCCCCGTTCTGGGCACGGCGTATGAGCTCTTTTGTTTCGTCGTGCATATGTACCCTCTAAAGCTGCTTTTTCATAGTTACACGGGTACCCTTGCCCAATGCGCTTTCAACACTTAGCTTGTCCATAAAGCTTTCCATGATAGTAAAGCCCATTCCGCTGCGCTCCGCCTCAGGCTGAGTGGTGAACATAGGGGTCATAGCCTTTTGGATATCCTCAATGCCTGCCCCATTGTCCGTAACAACGACTGTCAAGAGCCTGTCTCTCAGTTCAAGCTCCATCGTTACGGTGCCTTCACGTCCCCTGTAGCCATGGATCACGGCATTGGTTACTGCTTCGCTGACAGCGGTCTTAACGTCTGCCACAGCCTCAATTGTAGGGTCAAGGGGCATAATGAAAAAAGCCGCCACCCCTCTTGCAAGGCTTTCGTTGATATCCAAGGCTTGGAATTCGGTTTTCATATAATTATTTATACTGTTCATTTACAAGCCCCTCCACCGCACTTCTGTAATTTGGAAATAAGCCAACCATTTTTGTCACGCCGCTTAGCTCGATAATGCGCTTAAGCTTTGGGTCTGATGCCGCCAGAGCAAAGCCGCCGCCTATTGACGCAAGATTTTTGCTGCGCCCTATTATCAGACCTATTCCGGCCGAGTCCATGAATGTGACATCTGTTAAATCAAGCACAAGATTTTTCTTTCGACAAAGCTCAAATTCAATGTCAATTTTACTTCGAAGATACGCGGCGCTGTATTGGTCTATTTCACCGCACAAAACCGCAACAAGGGTGTTGCCGCAGTCTATAAATTCCTTGATCATATAATCAACCCTTTCCTCAAAATGATATTCGCCGTATGATGTATTTTTCCTTTGACAAAAAAAGGGAGCCTTTGTCGAACGACAAAAGTTCCCATAATAACTAAACGAAAGATGTCCCCCGGGTCTCGTCTACCGACTCGGTCGATGCTTCTGCTTCGCAGAGGCTGCCACCGGCAGAGGGCACCCTCTAAGGTGGCGGGCTACCCTTTCGTTTTTCGGTGGGAGATCCTTTCTCCCACCGAAAGCGCCCCATGACGGGCTTTCAGCCTTTATTGAAATTCAAAGAGAAAACCCCTCCGGTCTCCCGGATGATACTACTGCAGCCATTCCTGTATTATATCCCTTGCTATAGGTGCGCACACAGTGCCGCCGCTGCTACCGCTGTATTCAATAAATACGGCTACGGCTATTTGAGGATCCTCCTTGGGCGCATAGCAGACAAACCATGCATGATCCTTGCCCTCACGCTCGTTTTGCGCTGTACCGGTTTTGCCGGCTACGGTTATTCCGCTTATACGGGCATTGGCACCGGTGCCGCTTTCAACGCAGGCCTGCATATAGTCCCCGATCTTGCGGGCTATGTCGGGAGACGTGACCGTAGTCAGCACCTGAGTTTTTGCGTTGTATGCGGAAACGCCGTTTTGAGAAATAGCGCTTTCCACAAGATATGGCTTCATCATTACACCATCGTTGGCTATTGCGGCGGCAACCATCGCCATATTGAGAGGCGTAGTCAGCATCTGTCCCTGACCTATGCCTACGGCGGCAAGCTGGGTCTTGGTCATGTCCGTGTACTTCCATACAGGAGTCGAGGTCTCAATATCAAAGGGTATTTTTTGGGTAATCATAAAGCTTTCGGCTGTGGACTTAAGAGCGTCGGCTCCAAGCTCTACGCCAAGGTTTGAAAACAATACATTGCTGGAATATTTGAATCCGGCCTTAAGATCAATATTGCCGTAGGCCTTGCCACCGGCATTGCTTACCTTGTAGCCGTCGATGACCGTTGAACCCTCATCCTCAACCGTATAATCCTCCATTCCGTTTTTAAGCGCCTCCGCTGTCACCGCGATCTTAAAGGTAGAGCCGGGAGCATAAAGTCCCTTGGTAGCACGGGGTAGGAAGGGACTGTCATCCTGAGCGGAAAGGTCGGCCCAGTTTTCGGTAAGGGAAGACTCGTTGGGGTCAAAGGTGGGATTGGAGTAAAGGCACAACACCTCTCCGTTTTTTGGATTAAGAGCCACAACAGCGCCGTTGCGCCCCTTAAGGTCATCCCTTGCTGTCTCCATAAGATCATGGTCAATGGTAGTTATCAGATCACAGCCGTGGTTCATATCGTCGGCGTCCATGCCGTATTGAAGTATTTCGGCCAAGCCCTCGGTCTTAAGCAGATAGTCGTTATACTCAAGCTCAAGATTTGTTTTTCCATAGCTTTTGGCGTTATAGCCTATAACATGGGCGTACAAACCGCCATAGGGGTAAACACGGGTCTGTGTGCCGTCGCTGTCAAGCTTGCTTTCGGCAAGCACAGTTCCATTTCTGTCATAGATGCTACCTCGGATAACGCTTTCCTCCCGCTCCCAAAGGCGCCGGTTGTAGTTTGAGTTTTTAAGCTCACCGGCCTTGAACAGAGAAAAATACGTCAGATACACCACCAGGCTCAGGAACAGGACACACATCAACACAAGGATAGAAATTATCTTCTTATTGTATTTCATCGCTTATTTCCTCCTTTATCCCGCTGATCGCCTGTAATATCCCGCAAGCGGCAAAGGTGGTGAGCATGCTGCTGCCTCCATAGCTTATAAAGGGCAGTGTAATACCTGTAAGAGGTATCATTTTTGTTACTCCGCCAATAATGATGAAGGTCTGTAGACCCAATATTACGCTTAGTCCGAAGGCCACAGCCTTGTTGAATTTGTTTGTACATGAAAGAGTAATCTTAAAGCCGCGATACACCAGCACAAAATACAGCATTATTATGGCCACGCCTCCCAAAACGCCCATTTCCTCACATATCGCCGAAAAAATAAAGTCAGAATGCACCTCGGGAATGAAATAAACGCTGCCCTCGCCTATACCTCGACCGGCAAAGCCTCCCTCGCTTATGGCAAAAAGGGACTGCGTGATCTGGTAGCCCTTTCCGGACGCGTCCGCAAAGGGGTGAAGCCATGTGTCAAATCTTACCTTTATGTGGCTCATATGTGTGGCTCCGAAATATCCCACCAGTACGGTCCCCACCGCGTTAATAGCCAAATATATACGGCTGGCTCCGTACACATATATAAAAGCAAGATATGTCGCCAAAAACAGCAGTGTCAATCCCCACTCCCTTTGGAGCAGGAGAAATCCGGCATTGATTGCTGTCACAAAGGACACCGCAAAGAGGCGCAACATCTTTGGCTTGATCCTGACAGGCAGTTTATCCAGCAACCGCTTGGGTATACGGATAGTAAATATTGACGCAATGGTCATAATAAACAATATACGTATAAGCTCGCTGGGCTGCACGGAAAGCTTGCCGATGATGATCCAGTTCTGTGAGCCGTGGGAGGTGCGCCCGAAAATCATAGTGGCCACGAAAAGAGCTACACTGACCCCGAAATAGAAAGGCGACCAGAACCGGAGACGCTTATTAAAAAGCCGGTACAAAAGCATTGTCCCGAAGTAGCATACAGTCCCAACCAAAAACCATTTGAGTTGCCTTGTGCCGTACTCGGGCTTGATACGAAGCTGCATAATACAGCCTACACTGCCAAGGACGGATATAATCAGATAAAGATATGCGTCCCCAATGTCTGCCAGAGTGACCACAATGTAGCTGATGATACTTGCTGCGCATATGGCTCCGGTCAGTATTATTGCCTGAGAATTGATCTGACCGTAATATATTGAGATGAGCGCCGCGCCCACAATATTAAGCAGAATTATATAGAACAGGGGCTTCACACTGGAGGTTTCTCGCATGTTATTTCGCCTCCGTTTTTGGCATAACAAAGATAAAGTTGAGTCTGCCGATGGATATCTTGTCACCGTCGATCAGCTCCACAGCCTCATTGGTGAGCTCGTCACCGTTGAGGAAGGTGCCGTTTGTGCTGCCTAAGTCCTCAATAAAGAAGCTACCGTCAGATTTGTATATACGGCAGTGACGTATACTGAGATATTTGTCCGCCAGACGTAGCGTGCATTTGTTCCCCCGGCCAATGATCTCGTCATCCTCCAGCTCATAGCTTTCGTCAATGTTGAAATCCAAGTCCCGCCTGAGGTTGATAAGCTTGAGATACGCCTCAGCAAGACCGCCGCTTTTTTTGCGGTTCATGGCGCGTATATCAAGAAAGATCATTCTTATAATGGCGTAAATAAAAAGGTAAATGATTATCACAAATATATACGTCAATATTCTTGACAAAATCCCGTCCATCAGGCAGCCTCCTTTTAGTTTTAATGTATATCGCCGGCGCAGGGAAGTCCGTAGGCTGCTTCGGAAGTCAGCACAGCGGAACGTATAGCCCTAGCCAATACCCTTGCCGCCAAGGTGCCGCAAAGGTTGACGTCGCATTCCACATCGCCCACGCTCATTGCATAAACCGTGTCACCATCCATAGTTGTATGCACGGGGCAGACACTCCGTGACAGGCCGTCCTGTGCCATCTGAGCGATTTTGGTCATTTGAGCCTTGTTAAATTTGCCGTTTGTGATTACGGCGGCAATAGTTGTATTCCCCGATGGCAGCTCGGCGGCTATTTTGTACATTGTTTCCTCACTGTTTCGGAAGCCTGTTTTTTCATCGTTAAGCAGTCCGGCGATGATTTTGCCGGTATCACTGTCGATTACGTCGCCGCAGGCATTGACCGACACTACAGCTCCTACCTTAAGCCTACCCAAACTTGCGGCGTATATGCCCAGCCCGGACTTCATAGCAAACTTAGGTCCAAGGAGCTTGCCTACAGTAGCTCCTGTACCGGCGCCGCAGTTACCCGGACGTGGGTCGTTAAGCTGGGCATCCTCACAGGCTCGGTAGGCCATGGCCTTATCAGGCCTTACACTTGAAGATCCGATGCCAAGGTCAAATATACAGGATTGACACACCAGTGGGACTACCACGTTCGGTCCCACCGGCAGACCTATGCCTTTGCCCTCAAGATACTCCATCACTCCACCGGCCGCGTCAAGGCCGTAAGCGCTGCCGCCGCTGAGAAGCACGGCGTGAACCCTGTCGCAATCGGCTTGATGGCTCAAAAGCTCGGTTTCACGACTGGCGGGGCCGCCGCCACGGACGTCAACGCCGGTGGGGGCGCCTTTTTCACATATTATAACGGTACAGCCGGTTGCTGCTTTCACGTCCTGAGCAGAACCGATTTTCACATTTTCGATCTCGTTGATATTGATTTCACGCATTATTGTCACCCTATCTGAATGCTTTCTTCAACGCCTTGCACACTGCGACGGAAATTATCGTCGCGACAATTGCTTCGGGGATTCCGTTTACAATCACGGTAGTGCCAACGATGGCTTCGATGGTTTTGCCCCCAAGGTCTATAGCGCCGGCATATGCGTCCCTGAAAAGGCAGTATATAAGACCCATAACAAGTACAGTGTTGGTCATCGAGCCGCAGAACGCGCCCAAGCCAATTGCAAGGCCGTCATTCTTCATATGCTCCGAAGCCTTCTTATATACGTAATAGGACACAATACCTATAAGGATTCGGGGAACAAATGCAATCACCAGCGAAAGAAGACTGCCGTGGTTTGTTCCCGGTATTTGTGCAAACGGTGAGAAAATAAACGCCGTAGGCATGGCGGAACGGGAAGCATTCCAGCAGCTAATGCCGCCGAAAACAAAGCCCAGCGCAGCGCCGAATTTCGGACCAAGTATGATTGCGCCTATAATGACCGGGATATGTATTGTTGTCGCGTTAATAAAACCAATGGGTATCATTCCAAGAGGAGTAAAGGCCAATATCATCATAATGGCAATGAATAATGCGAAAAGTACAAGTGTGCGCGTACTTATTTTGGAACTGTTTTTATTCTTCATAGTTGTCGCTTCTCCGTTCTTTTAATAAATATTTCACAACAGTGAAGGAAAAAGGCTTAAGCTCGTATTCCGATCCGTTAAAAGTTTCACTTACCGGCGCCACGTTGTATTTTTCCTCCATTGTATTTTTTGCTTCCAGTATCTCCTTGGGATGCCTTCCATCCGCTGTAAGATACTCCGCCTGCCCTGTGCTGCACTCAAAATTCACTTTTCGCTTTTTGTCAGACATATTGACAAGCTTGACTATTGCCTCGTCCCCCTTCATACCGGCGGAGATGTACATATTCTCACCGCAATTGCATGAGAATCGCGTTACATAGTCGGGAACACTGTTGCCGAACATCTTTTGTACGTAGTATGAAGGGGTAAGCATAATCTCATGATTGTTCACAAAGATCAAATCCGGGGTCCACTGGGTGAAATTTTCCCTTGCGAAAAGCGGAGCATAGGCCGCAAGCCATACCACATCGCCGTTGCGCTCAAAGCCGGTCATCATTGCCGCTTCGGCAAGAGCCGCCTTAAGGTTGTTGGGTCGCGGCTGGCCGACGCTGAGATGACAGGCATACTCACCGGCAAAAATCTTTGGCATGGAGCGGTCATAATTGTCATAGCGATGAGTATTTTTTAACATCCATTCAGCCGGAACATAGTAATGCTCGTCAACGGCATAGGCAAAGTCCCTGCCCCTGCCTTCCAACCAGCCCCACGCGTTTTCAAATTCCTTACCGGCGCAGTAAGGTCCCGATGAGGAAATCAGCATTATCTCCGGGTGCTTTTTTGCCAAGATCCTTTGGAATTCCTCGTAGCGGGCAAAATATCCTTCATCCCACTGCTCGTTCCCGATGGCAAGGTATTTAAGTCCAAAGGGCTGATCGTGGCCTAATTCCGCCCGCCTTGCGCCCCATAGTGTCTCAACGGAGCCGTTGGCAAATTCAATTAGGTCAAGGGCGTCCTGTATGTACTCGTCAAGCTCATCTAAGGGAGCGATTTCCTCGCACTGATACTGACAGCCCATGCCGCAGTTGAGCACGGGAAGGGGCTCGCACTTAAGATCCTCGCAGAGCAAAAAGTATTCGTAAAAGCCAAGGCCAAGGCTTTGATAGTAGTCGGGAGCCATAACACCAACTCCCCCGTCCTGCCAGCGGTTCCAGTTGCCCCGGCGGGTTTCGATGGGGCCGATGGAATCCTTCCAGCGATAGCGGTTACTCAGGCCGTTGCCCTCCACGATGCACCCTCCCGGGAAGCGTAGAAATCCGGGCTTCACGTCAGCCAACGCCTGCACCATATCGGCCCTAAGACCGTTTTTACGGTTGTTATAGGTCTTTATTGGGAAAAGGGAGCACATGTCTATGTCAAGCTCTCCTTCGTCCGAAAGCGTTATCTGAGGCACAGCGTCGTATACGGTTTTGGACGCGGTCACCACTGTGCCGCGTCTTTCCCAGTCTTGAGGCGTGGCGTCAAACTCCGCGGATGCGACGGTCTCGCCACCGCTTATTAGAGAAAAAGTAAGCTTTCCGCCGTAGCTGCCCCGTGAATAGAAGGAAAACTCATATTCCTCACCTGCCTCAAGGTAGCAACCCTCATAGGCGCGGTTTTCGATGCCTGAACCGGCCTTCCCCGAAATATGGGCGTAGCGGGGATTGGTATCGTTCATAGGACTTTGGGTACGGCTGACAAGCTCGCACTCACCCACACTGCGCCAAGCTATCAGGGGCGAATTGTAGGGTTCGACCCTTGTGGGAAAGAAGTCAAAGGATCGGTTTTCCAGCATTTCGGCGTAAAGTCCGCCGTCAGCGCCGTAATTGATGTCCTCAAAGAACAGTCCTATCATATTGGGGTTAAGCTTAGCCTTAATCTTATCTTTATTTATTTTCAGAAACATCCTTATTATCCTCTTCTTTAAAATGTACAAGCTTACTGCTTTTATCATCTATATAGTCAAGAGTACGGTAATCAAATGTATCGGTGGGAAGGGATTTATTTTTGAGACGATGATTGATCAACTCCGAAACAAGATCATAGATCACCGCGAACAGCGGCACGCCGCACAGCAGACCCCAAAAACCGAACATACCGCCGAATACAAGTATGGCAAACATTACCCAGAAGCTTGAAAGCCCCGTAGAGCTACCGATTATCTTCGGCCCGATAACATTGCCGTCTAACTGTTGCAAAACAATAATAATGATAATAAAATACAGACACTTTATGGGGTTCGCCAGCAACAAAATTATACTGCTGGGAATTGCTCCGATAATCGGCCCAAAAAACGGAATAATATTGGTCAGTCCCACAACAAAGCTGATCAGCACCGAAAACGGTATCTTAAATATGGAAAGAAGAATAAAGCAAAGTATGCCGATAACGATAGAGTCAAGTATCTTGCCTACAAAAAATCCGCCAAACTTCACATGGGCCATTCTTACGATACGTACAATTCTGTTACCGTTGCCTGCCGGGAATATGCTGTAAAGCAGCTTTTTGCTTTGGGAGATAAAACGCTCCTTGGCGCTCATTATATATATGGAAACGATTATGCCAACCACAAGATTAAATATCTGAGACACAGCCGAAAAAACACCTGAAGAAACATTGCCGATAAATACGCTGATTTGACTCATATTGGGAATAATGTCACTGAGACTGCTGATCAGCGTGTTAAGGTCTCCGAACAAAGTGCGTATCTGAGCGATAAGCTTGTTGCTGATATCGGGATTGTCCTTCAAAAGAGCACCCACCCAGGCAGTAAGCTTGTTTACGTAATTAGGCATATTGCTGATGATGCCGTTAACGCTGCTAATAAGCTCAGGAATAACCATCTTGATAAGTACTGAAATAACAGCCAGCGTAAGCCCCCATGTGATCACAACACAGACGCCCCTTATAATGCGTTTGGAGTGAACGCTGTCCTTCTTGAAAAAGCGGTTGTTCAGCTTGTACAGCTGCTTTTCAATAATATTGAGCAGGGGCGTAAGCAGATACGCAAATAAACAGCCGTAAAGTATGGGGCTTAGGCAGTCAAGAAGCTTGCGCACACCAACTGTAAGGATAGGCAGCTGATGCAGCACTTGATTTGCCAGTATGCTCAACACAACTACAGCAAAAGCCGTAAGGCCCAGCTTGATATACTTTTGGTCATCGTCCTTCCAGTGAAATTTCATTGGTTATGCTCTCCTTTCATGCCGGCGCTTTTAGCCCAGCTTTTTGTAGTTGCCGAGAAACCGGTAATCCACAGCGTATGCCTTAAGCTTTTCAAGAGTTGCGTTTACGTTGATTTTGCCAACATTGCCTTCCAGATCCACAAAAAAGATGTACTCCCCCGGCTTGTCCGCAATGGGACGGCTTTCGATCTTCACAAGGTTTAGTCCTGTTTCTTTAAAAAAACCGAGGGCTTCAAACAGTGCGCCGCTGACATGGGGAAGGGTAAAAACTATCGAAACCTTGTTGTTGCTTTCGTCTGTGATGGGGGCCAAGCTTATAATAATAAATCTTGTACGATTCTTGGCCGCAAAGTTGATATTTGTTTTAAGTATTTTAAGACCGTATATTTCGGCCGCCCTTGCCGAGCATATAGCCGCCCGGGTGCGGTCACCCATTTCGGCCACTGTTTTGGCAGCTATAGCCGTGTTTATCAGCTTTGTCTGAACCCATTCCTTGTCGGAAAGATATTCCCTGCACTGGAAAAAGCCCTGCTCGTGGGAATAAACCTGAACAATGCTGTCTATATCGGAGTCATGAGTGCCCACAAGACACTGACGCACCTCGACATATGTTTCACCGGCTATATACACCTCGTATTTGGCCAGCAGATCAAATACGTCCATAATGGAGCCTGTTGAATAATTTTCAACAGGAAGCACAC
Organism: uncultured Oscillospiraceae bacterium; assembly: GCA_964442035.1. Taxonomy (GTDB): domain Bacteria; phylum Bacillota; class Clostridia; order UMGS1883; family UMGS1883; genus JAFLUQ01. The sequence continues at coordinate 3,841 of CAYTWZ010000035.1, read as the reverse complement.
CAAAATCCGCTCTGCCGCTGACGACCTCCCGGAATACATCCTCAAAGGACCTTACGTTGTAAATGTTGTCCCCGAAAACCGCGGCGGCGGCTTCACTGCCAAAGGAACCGTCTATTCCCTGATAAACGCCCCGTCCGCTGAGCTTGCCGCTTTCGTAGGTGCGCATGATACTCTTCTGAAGCCTGCGGCTTTGGGACAATATGCACTTAAAAAATTCCTCCGTGAGCCTGTGATAAGCGGGATTTTTTGTACGGGATACACGATCCGCAAGAACCAGCCGCTCCCGTTCGGGGTCAAGCACCTTCATCCCGTTAAGCATTTTTATATTTCCGATTTCCTCACAGGCTGACATTCTTTTCTCAAAAAGATCAACCAGCTGAGTATCAATTTCATCTATTATTTTTCGTTGTTCTTCCAGTTCAGTCATTTACCTTTTTTCCTCCTGCCAAAAAATCCATTGCGCACAAAGCGGCGCAGCTTTCGATCACAACTGCCGCCCTAAGTGTAATGCAGGCATCATGCCTGCCCTTTATAAGCAACTCAGTGTCAGCGCTTTCCTTAAAATCAACGCTCTGCTGCGGCCTTGATATGGAGGCTGTGGGCTTGACGGCCACCCTGAATGTAATGGGCATACCGTTGGTTATTCCGCCGTTGACGCCGCCGTTGTGGTTGGTGCGGGTGCGCACTTTGTCCCCATCCATGTAATACGGGTCGTTGGCCTCGCTGCCGGTCATTTTTGTAATGCCGAAACCCGCCCCGAACTCCACGCCCTTGACTGCCGGAATTGCAAAGAGCAGACGGCTGAGTTCGCTTTCAAAGGCTCCGAATATAGGGTCACCGTAGCCGGCGGGGAAATTGATAATGCTACATTCGATCACTCCCCCCACGCTGTCAAGTCTGTTTTTTGCTTCCATAGCCCGGTCAAACATCCGCTGACCTGCGTCGTCGCTCATTGTTGGGAACGGCTTGTCTTTGATTGCTTTTGCCTCGTCAAAGGTCATATTTTCAATGCTCTTGCCCTCATCTTCTATATCCATTATGCTTTTGATGTGAACTGCCGTATATATTCCACGGCTTTCAAGCCAGCTTTCGGCAACGGCCCCGGCAAAAACTATGGGCGCGGTAAGCCTGCCCGAAAAATGACCCCCGCCCCGGTAATCATTGAAGCCGCCGTAACGCACAAAGCCGGTGTAATCCGCATGGGATGGCCGGGCAATGTGGGCAATATTTGCGTAGTCGGAGCTGCGGCGGTCACTGTTGTATATCACAAAGGCAAGGGGTGTACCGGTGGTTTTGCCGTTGAACACACCGCTCAGCACCTCGGGAATATCCGGTTCCTTCCGAGCGGTAGCTATGCCGCTGACGCCCGTAGCGCGGCGCGCCAGCATAGACCGAACCATTTCCTCGTCAAATTTAATTCCGGCGGGGAGGTCATCCAGCACTCCGCCGATAGCCCGGCTGTGAGATTCGCCGAACACCGTCAGCCTTATGTTTTTTCCCCAGTATGAACTCATATCGTCTGTCCTCCTAAAGCCCTGAACCTGTCCCAGAAGTCAGGCATGCTTTTGTTGACGCTTTCAGCCCCGTTGATGGTCAGCTTTCCCTGTACTTGTGGGGAAAGCGTGGCAAGAGCCATAGCTATCCTATGATCATTATGTGAGGAGCAGTGCGCCCCTGTCAGGAGTCTGCCGCCATGTATAACAAGGAAGTCCTCCCCTTCCTCCACATCCGCCCCAAGCTTCCTAAGCTCGGCAGTGATAGCGCTGAGACGGTCGCTTTCCTTAAGGCGCAGCCGTCCGGCGTTGATTATTCGGCTTTCGCCCTTAACAGTAGCCATTACACAGGCCAGCACAGGCACAAAGTCCGGTATCTGACTTACATCCACAGTGACGGGACTGACTGCCCGTCCGTCAGAGATGTATCCTCCGTCTGTCTCTCTGATATCCATTCCCATGGAGCGATACACGTCAACTGACGCTCTGTCACCCTGAATGGACTTGGGATTAAGGCCCAGACATTCCACATTTCCCATTGCAAGAAAAAAACCAGCCTGCGAAAAATCTCCCTCAACGGTATAATCAAAGGGCTTGTATGATTGTCCGCCGGGAACAAAATACCCGTTTTCGGTTTCTTTTACAGTAATTCCATATTTATCAAGCACCTGAACAGTCATATCCACATAGGCCTTTGACTGAAGAGGCGTAGTGATATCAATACCGCTGTCACCACTGAGCAACGGAAGGGCAAACAGCAATCCGGTGATGAATTGGCTGCTTACGTCCCCCCTAAGGCTGAAGCTGCCGGGGATAAGCCTTCCATCGGCCTTGAGAACATCGTTTCCCAAGGAATATACTATGCCCTGCTTTTCAAATATATTAAAATAATCCCCCAATGGCCGCTGCATAAGTCGGGAAGAGCCCTTGATTTCCACCCGTCCGTTTACCGCCAAGGCGATAGGTATCAAAAACCGCAGTGTGGAGCCGGACTCGTTTGCATCCATGACTTTCCCTGTCCTTAGAGCCTCCATACAGCCCCTTGTGGCGCGGATATCGGCGCTGTCCCCAATGTTAAGCGCATGTCCTCCCCCAAGCGCGGCACATATAAGAGCACGATGGCTGTAACTCTTTGACGGAGGCATTACCGTACTTCCCTTAAGGGGACGGGGTTCTATCGTTATTTCCATGAATCAGACTCCTTTTGTAATCTCGTCAAGAACAGATTTATCCACATTGATATAATAACCATTCCCCATTTCACGCACAAGGACGATGCGAATGCTGTCGCCGGTGCGCTTCTTGTCATGGGATGCGGCGCCGGTCAGCCTGCCACGATCCGGGCATTCGGTGGGAAGGTCGTATTTTTCGTTAAGCTGTTTTATGAAGTCAAGGGTACCCTTTTTTGTATAACCCATTTTTTCGCCGTATTCGGTCATAACGCACATTCCTATGGCCACAGCCGCCCCATGACTGAGCGTGCCGTAACCGTAAAAATTTTCAACCGCGTGGCCTATGGTATGGCCGAAATTGAGCAGCATCCTTTCGCCTCTGTCGGTTTCGTCGTTTACCACAACGCTAGCCTTTATCTCGCAGCAACGGGCGATAATATCAATGATATCATAGTCCCCCTCAAGAAGCGTTTGACCCATGGCGGCGTCACGTATGGCGGCATATTTGATGATCTCAGCCATACCGCAGGAGATTTCCCTTTTGGGGAGGGTGGAAAGGGTATCCGCATCAATAAGCACCACTGACGGCTGATAAAACGTACCCACAAGGTTTTTTCCTGCACGGAGGTTGACGGCGGTCTTGCCGCCTACAGAGCTGTCCACCTGACTTAAAAGGGTGGTGGGAATCTGTACCAGGGTTACGCCCCTGAGGATCGTGGAGGCCACAAAGCCGCCCAAGTCTCCTACAACACCGCCCCCCAGCGCCACAACGCAGTCGCTACGGGAAAAATCGTTATCCATAATCCTGTCGCAAACATTTTCAAAGACGGACAGACTTTTGCTGTTTTCCCCGGCCTCTACAACTATTTTAAAGGGACGGGCCCCGGCGCTTATGAGCTGGGCTTCAAGCCCGGCGTAATACAGGGGCTCAACATTGGTGTCAGTAATGACGGCGGCCTTTTTGCCTTTAACAAGCTTTTCAAGCATGTCAGCGCAGCAGTTCAACAGGCCCCGCTCAATATAAATTGTATATTCCCTGCCGGGAATATTGACGTCAATTGTTCGCATTTCCTTCATATCCTTTTAGCTATGATATTTTTATTTTACTATATTTTGGGGCAAATGTCAATAGTTCAGGGGTAATCTTATGGAAAATGGAATGTGTTAATTTTCTAA
>CAYTWZ010000034.1:0-16776 GCA_964442035.1 uncultured Oscillospiraceae bacterium | reverse complement strand
GACGGGAAATTTGTTGAAAATATTCTTGACTTTTTGACCGGCTTGATATAAAATATAATATGATACCATAAAATTAAAATGCGCATTTTGTATCAATAAACACATCTTTTGTTGGGAGAGTTGCGTGTTTATGCAGCCTATTGTAGACGAAAAGGAAATACAGGCCCAGAAGGCTGTTATGGCCCGTATCAGGGAAGCAAATCTGGACAAGGGCAAAAAGGCTCTTGTGGAGACCTATGGTTGTCAGCAGAATGTCAACGACTCACAGCGGCTTAAGGGTATGTTGTCCGAAATGGGGTATGAAATCACTGAGGACAGGGAAGAAGCCGATGTGTTGATTTTTAATACCTGTGCTGTCAGGGACAATGCTGAACAGCGTGTTTTTGGCAATTTGGGCGCACTTAAGCACCTCAAGGCCAAAAAGCCGGATATGATAATCGGTGTTTCGGGATGTATGCCCCAGCAGGAGCAGGTGGCTATGAGGATAAAGGCCAAGTACCGCCATGTGGATATGATATTCGGCACTCATGCGCTGTATCGCTTTCCATCTATTTTGAGTGAGGCGCTGGAGCACCGCAACCGCGTCATTGACATAGGCGGTCAGGAAGCTATTGCCGAGGGGCTGCCCGTAATGTATGAGGGCGGGGCCAAGGCATTTGTTTCCGTAATGTATGGGTGTAACAACTTTTGCTCATACTGTATTGTGCCCTACGTTCGTGGCCGTGAGCGCAGCCGTAAAAGCGAGGATGTAATAAGTGAGGTAAAATCTCTGGCCGAAAGCGGAGTAAAAGAGGTTATGCTCTTGGGTCAGAACGTCAACTCATACGGCAATGACCGGGGTGAGACTGACGCCTTTGCTCGGCTTCTTCGGGAGGTAAACGATATACCCGGCATTGAGCGTGTACGCTTTATGAGTAGTCACCCCAAGGATATATCCAAAAATCTGCTTGATACAATGGCCGAATGCCCCAAGGTGTGCAGACAGCTGCATTTGCCCCTTCAATCAGGTAGCAACAGTGTGCTTAATGACATGAACCGCCGCTATACACGGGAGCAGTATCTGGATATTGTTGACTATGCCCGTCGCGTCATGCCGGGGCTGTCCTTGACTACCGATATAATAGTGGGATTTCCCACCGAGACAAGGACAGACTTTGAAGATACAGTTGAAATACTGAAGCAAGTGCGATTTGACAGTATATTCTCCTTCATTTATTCCCCGCGGGAGGGCACTCCCGCGGCAAAAATGGAAAATGCCGCCACAGATGAGGAAAAGAGCCGGTGGTTTAGGGAAATGCTGGATGTGCAGAATGATATCAGCGCCGAGCTGAATGCCGCCTGCGAGGGGAAAATTCAGGAGGTTCTTGTGGAAGGGGAAAGTAAGCATGAGCCTGATATGCTTGCGGGACGCAACTACGCTAATAAAATAGTGATTTTTAAGGGAGAAGATTCTTTAAAAGATAAAATAGTTAAGGTTAAAATTACAAAGGCTCAGACGTGGATACTTTACGGCGAGCTTATATGATGAAAGGAAGAAATCGATGGAAGTTTTTGATAAGGCAAGAGAGCTTGGAGAAGCTATCGTAAATAGTAACGAGTATAAGGCGCTTAAGCTGGCCGAGGCCCGCCAGGAGCAGGACGAAACCGCTATGAAGCTGCTTCAGGAGTACAGTGCTATACGCAGAGCCCTTGGGGAGGAGATTAACAAGGGCGAAGCGGACGAGACCCGAATGGAGGAAATCCGCGGCGAAGTGGAGGCCGCTTACCAAAAGGTCACATCCAACGAGCTTATTATGGACTATATCAACGCTCAGCAGGCGTTTCAGACCATTGTTGATCAGATGAACACGATACTTTCATATCACATTACCGGCCAGATGCCCGGTGGATGTAGCGGAAGCTGCTCATCGTGCAGCGGCTGCCACTGATAAGCTTAAGAATAACTAAACGAAAGATGTCCCCGGGTCTCGTCTACCGACTCGGTCGGTGATTCTGCTTCGTAGCGGCTGCCACCGGCATCCCGCACCCTCTATAGGCGGCGGGCGACCCTTTCGTTTTTCGGTGGGAGTTCAATCTCCCACCGAAACACCCAATGACGGGCTTTCAGCCCTTATTGAAAAACTAAGGAGGGACTCTGATGGCGGAGCTTACGCCAATGATGAGGCAGTATCTTGAAGTAAAAGAAGCTCATAAGGACGCAATACTTATGTTCCGCCTAGGAGACTTCTACGAGATGTTTTTTGAAGACGCAAAGACCGCCAGCCGGGAGTTGGAGCTAACGCTCACAGGCAAAAGCTGTGGATTGGAACAAAAGGCGCCCATGTGTGGGGTTCCGTTTCACGCGGCGGACGGCTATATTGCCAGGCTGGTGGCCAAGGGCTACAAGGTGGCTATCTGCGAACAGATGGAGGATCCAAAAAATGCTAAGGGTATTGTTAAGCGGGATATAATCCGTATCGTTACCCCAGGCACCATTGTGGACGAAAACGTCCTTTCTGCCCGTACAGCCAACTATATGGCATCGGTCTTTGTTGAGGATGGGGAGAGCGGAGCGGTATTTGTGGACGTGTCTACCGGTGAAATGATCGGCACACGCATATCCGCTGACCCAAAATGCGAAAAGCTTGTAAACGAGCTGGAAAGATTTTTGCCTGTTGAGGCCGCTGTGGGCGGTAGCGGTAGGTTTAACAAAAGGTTAGAGGAATACTTTCGCGACCGGGCGGACAAGATACTGGTGTTTTCCTATGAGGAAAAGGACGTGGCTCCCTCTGCTCGGCAGACAGTTGACAGGCATCTTAAAAACGGCGGCGATATTGAAGACGGACCGCTACTGACAGCGGCGGCGGCGCTGATTGAATACCTAGTGGAGACCCAAAAGTCCAACCTTGATCATATTCGTGAGATCAAAATATATTCCTCCCGGGAGTTTATGGACATCGACTCAGGAAGCAGACGCAACCTTGAGCTTACCGAGACTATGCGGGACAAGAGCAAGCGGGGCAGTCTGTTCTGGGTGCTGGACAGAACCCGTACATCTATGGGCGGTCGTATGCTCAAAAGCTGGATACTCCGTCCCCTCATCAATCCGGCGGCTATTACCAATCGTCACAGCGGCGTAGAAGAATTGGTAAATAACCTTTCCCTTCGTGAAGAGCTTGGGGAGGCTCTCAGCGGGGTGCTGGATATTGAGCGGCTTATGGGCCGGGCCTCAATGGGACTTTGTAACGCCAAGGATATGATAGGGCTTAGGAATTCCTTTCAGGCTCTGCCGAAAATTTACCGTATACTGTGCTCTTGCCGTAGCACAATAATGAATACGCAGGCAGCTGTGTTTGACTGTATGGAGGATATGTGTGATCTTCTGCAGCGAGCCATTGAAGACGAGCCCCCCGCCACCCTCCGTGAGGGCGGACTGATAAAAGACGGCTTCAATGAGGAGATAGACAGGCTGCGCCGGGATTCCAAGCTGGGCGTGGACGGCCTTGGGGCGATAGAGGCTCGGGAGCGGGAGCGCACCGGTATAAAGAATCTTAAGATAAAATACAACAAGGTGTTCGGTTACTATATTGAGATAAGCAAGTCAAATCTTGACCGGGTGCCTGAGGATTATATGCGCAAGCAGACCACCGTAAACGGCGAACGCTTTATCACTCCTGAGCTTAAGGAGATCGAGACCGCCGTAGTAGGTGCCAAAGAAAGACTAACTGCTTTGGAATACCAGCAGTTTACCGAAATACGCACCCTTATTTGTCAAAATGTGGAGCGTATCGACAGAACGGCTCGCGCTGTAGCTACGGCTGACTGCATTTATTCATTGGCGGAGACGGCAGTGAAGAACAAATACGTCCGTCCCGAAATCAATCTGACCGATGAGATATTTATCAAGGATGGCCGCCACCCTGTTGTTGAAAAGGTGATCAAAAACGGGCTTTTTGTGCCTAACGACACCCTGCTGAATTGCAGCAGCGACAGGGCGGCTATTATCACCGGACCAAATATGGCTGGTAAGTCCACCTATATGCGTCAGGTGGCTGCAATTATAATAATGGCTCAGATGGGAAGCTTTGTACCGGCAAGCAAGTGCCGTGTGGGGATAGTGGACAAGATATTTACCCGCATAGGGGCAAGTGACGATCTGGCTTCGGGGCAGAGCACCTTTTCCCTTGAAATGAGAGAGGTCAGTTACATACTTAAAAACGCTACAAGGAACAGCCTTTGCATACTGGACGAGGTTGGCCGGGGCACAAGCACCTACGACGGACTTTCCATAGCGTGGGCTGTCATAGAATACATCGTCAAGAAAATCGGAATGAAAACCATGTTCGCCACCCACTATCACGAGCTGACTGTGCTTGAGGGTCAGCTTGAAGGCGTTAAGAATTATAACACTGTCTGCAAGAAGCGTGGCGATGACATCACATTTTTAAGAAAGATAGTCCGTGGAGGCACTGACGACAGCTACGGAATAGAGGTGGCCAAGCTCAATGGCGTTCCGGAGCCTGTTATCAAGCGGGCTAAAGAGGTGCTTAAGTCCATTGTGCAGGACATTGACAGCGGCACGCCCAAAAAGCCGGCTCAACGTGAAGAAAATCAGCTGAGCTTCGCTCCGGCGGAGGAAAACCCCGTAGTCGAGGCTATTAAGGCAGTGGACGTGACTACTCTTACGCCTATTGAGGCGCTCAATAAGCTGTATGAATTACAAAACATGGTTAAGAATTAAGATAAAAAAGGGGCGTTTCATATGGGAAAAATAAATATACTCAGTAAGGACGCCGCCGAAAAAATTGCGGCCGGAGAGGTAGTGGAGCGTCCCGCCAACGCCATTAAGGAAATGGTGGAAAATTCAATCGATGCCGGGGCAAAATCCGTCGTGGTGGAAATACGTCGCGGGGGCATCAGCTATATCCGCGTTACTGATGACGGTATCGGAATTATGCCTGAGGATATGGAAAAGGCCTTTATGCGCCACGCAACCAGCAAAATCAAGGATATTGCTGATTTGGAGCATATATCCACCCTGGGCTTCAGGGGCGAGGCCTTATGCTCCATAGCTTCGGTCAGCCATTGCGAAATGACAAGCAAGCCGCCTCAGTGTGACCTTGGCACAAGAATAGTGATCGAAGGTGGCGAGACAAAACTTCTGGAAGAAACGGGTTGCCCCAATGGCACTACAATAGTAGTGCAGGAGTTGTTTTTCAACACTCCTGCGAGAATGAAATTCCTAAAAAAGGACTCCGCCGAGGGAGCCTATGTTGCCGATGTGTGCCAGAAGCAGGCTCTCAGCCATCCTGAGGTGTCCATACGTCTTCTCCGTGACGGGCGGGAGGCGTTCTTCACTCCCGGCAACAATGACCTGTCCGATGCGGTACGCTGCATCTGGGGCAAGGACTTTTCGCGCAATATGGGTGAGATAAAATATCAAATCGGAGGTATCAGGGTCACCGGCCTTGGGGGAAAAAACAACCTTTCCCGTCCAAACCGCATGATGCAATTGTTTTTTGTGAACGGCCGTAGCGTCCAGAACAAGGTGCTTTCAATGGCCCTTGCGGAGGCCTACAAAAACGAGCTTATGGGCGGACGCTTCCCTGTTGCGGTAATCAATATTGAGCTTAACCCCGCTCTTTGCGACGTAAATGTACATCCCGCCAAAACGGAGATCAAGTTTGCGGACGAGCAGAGCGTTTATACCGCTGTATACTGGGCGGTTAAAAATATGATAGCTTCTCAGGCAGGGGCAAGAGAGGCTGAAGCTTCATTTGTCAGGGAGGGCGCGTCCTTTAAGTTGCCCGCTCCTTCGGAAATACCTAAGCAGCTTACAGTTAAGTCAGCTTCGAAGTTTAGGCAGTATGAGGCACCGCCAAAGGATGCGATTCCACGTGAAGAAAGTCCCGCCCATGGCAAAAGTGTGGTAAGGTCAAGCATTGACCCAATATTGCCGAAAAAAACCATAGAGCGCCTTAACAAAGAGCATGAAGAAAAGCTTAAAAGCGGAGAGGCAACACCTCCGGTGATAATAAACACCGGCTTGTTTAATGTACCGCCGGAAGCGGAGACTACTCCAAAAGCAGAGAAGGCTCCGCCTCCGGAACCGGTGGAGGTACGCATAATAGGCCAGCTGTTTTCCACATATATACTTGCGGAGGGCAGCGGTGAGCTGCTCCTTGTGGATCAGCACGCGGCACACGAACGGGTGCGCTATGAGGAATTACGCCGCCTTGGGGGGAAAATCTCTCCCCAGTTGCTTATACTTCCGTTGAGCGTTTCTCTTAGCCCAGAGGAATTTGCGGCAGTCAGCGAAAATCGGGATTTCTTGGAAAACTTAGGCTTTGACTTCGATGCCTCCGGTGAAAACACCGTTATGCTTCGATCTATCCCATCCGACTGCTTTGGCGATGAGGGGGACGGGCTGTTTGTAGAACTGGCGGGGGATCTTTCCGGAAGCGGCAAAGGCCCCATCAGTGAGCGAAAGGATAGGGCGCTTTACACTGTGGCGTGCAAATCCGCTATCAAAGCCAACAAGGAACTGAGCGAGAGTGAAATGCAGACTCTTATCGGACGGGCGTTGGCTATGGAAGGCATATCCACATGCCCTCACGGAAGGCCAATTTCGGTGAAAATAACCAGATACCAGATCGAAAAGATGTTTAAAAGGATAGTCTGAGGGTTGCCGTTCCTTTTCAAAGGGATTTCCAGAGGTGAACTGAATGAAAAAAATACCCGTTATAGTGGTGTGCGGCCCAACAGCCAGCGGTAAGACGGGCCTAGGGATAGAGCTTGCCAAGGCCTTTGGCGGGGAGGTCGTTTCCGCCGACTCGATGCAGGTTTACCGCCGCCTTGACATAGGTACGGCCAAACCCGACATGGAGGAAAGGGCGGGAATAGTTCACCATATGATGGATGTGGCTGAGCCAACCGAAAGCTACAGCGTAGCTCGTTACTGTAACGAGGCATCCGCTGTAATCAGGGACATACACGCCCGGGGTAAGCTCCCCATAATTGTAGGGGGAACGGGGCTGTATACGGACAACCTCGTAAGCAATACGGACTTTTCCTCTCCTCAGGGCGACGAAAGACTCAGGGCGGAGCTTAACGCTGTGGCGGAGGAAAAGGGTAGGGAGTATGTTCACGGACTCCTTCGTGATCTTGACCCGGATGAGGCAGAACGCATACATCCAAACAATCTTAAACGGGTCATCCGATCTATCGAACTGATAAGAACTTCCGGGGAAAGCCGTGAGTCCCTTAACAGCAAAAGCCGCCGTCCGTCCCCCTATTCGGCTATATGGCTGGGAATACAGTGGCCGAGAGAGGAGCTTTACCGTCGGATAAACAAACGGGTGGGTATTATGCTTGATAAGGGTCTTGTGGAAGAGGTGCGTCGTGAGCTTTTGCCCATCAGGGACATAGCCCCTACGGCAATTCAGGCCATAGGCTACAAGGAGATACTCGAATACTTTGACGGTAGAGCCACACTTGACGAGGCTGTGGAGAACATCCGTCAGTCTAGCCGCCGCTACGCTAAGCGACAGCTTACATGGTTCAGACGCAACGAAGCTATCAATTGGCTGACTCCCGAGAATCCTGTAAACAGTGCGATAAAACTTATTAAATATCAAGGAAACGCTGAATAATTCACGCTTACGGCTTAAGACGCCGCTTGACGGTTAAATTTTCTCACCAATCAGCATTTTAGAATTAATCAATGCTTACTTAAATAAATTGTTAGCAATTAACTTAAACCATATTATATTGAAGGAGTAATTATACGATGAAATCAACACTCAATCTTCAGGATGTATTTCTTAACAGCGTAAGAAAAGACCGCACAACAATAGTACTCTACCTAGTAAACGGCTTCCAGATCAAGGGGCAGGTAAAGGGCTTTGACAATTACACCGTTGTTGTTGACAGCGACGGAAAGCAACAGCTTGTTTACAAGCACGCTATTTCTACCATCATGCCATTTGTACCGGTGCGCTTCAACATCGAGGAAGTAGACGATTAAGGCATCGGCAGACAGTTGTACTCTTGCCTTAAGCAAAAACTAAAGCAGGTGAACCATATTGGGTAAATATTTAAAGCTTATACTCTGCGCTGTGCTTATTGTCGGAATCGCTTTTGGAGTGTATCGATGCACAAATCCGTATAAGACTGAGACTGTTGCCTATTACGAATATCAGAAGGCCATCAGCGGGCAAGGCTATATTCTCAGGAGCGAGACCATTGTTACCAATGATGTCCCCGGTACCTTTGAGCCCTTTGTTAACGAGGGTGACAGGGTCAGTCGCAATGCCAAGATCGGTACAGTTATCAGCGGCAAGCCTGACGAAAAACTCATCGAGGAGCTGGGTAGCGTAAAGGAACGGATCGAGGATATTGAAAAGAGCAATAGCATCGCGGGAATATACCAATCAGACACAATGCGCATAGCAAACGCGGTGAAGGCTGACGTCAAAAATCTGCGCGCAGCTGTGACGGATGGCGACCTAAGCCGTGCAACGGAACTGAAAAAGGAGATCGGCTATCTTAAAAGCCGCACTGCTCAGATCGAAAACAACGAGTCCGGCCAGCTACTCTTGTCCGAGCTATATGACCGGAAAAAGACTATTGAGGATGCTATCGGCACCTCCCAGCAGGAGGTTTGCTCCCCTATATCCGGCGTTTACAGCAGCACTATTGACGGATTGGAAAAGTACGGCAGCGAGGACGAGCTTGCAAAGCTGTTGCCGGATGATGTGGAGGCCTTTGATCAGCTGACGGAGGCCTATGATAAAAACAGCAATGAAATATGCAAGATAACTGACAGCTTCACATGGTATCTTGCCTCTGTCATAACCAGTGAGGAAGCGGAGGACGTAAATCCGGGCAACAGCGTTACTATCAAATTTGATGATGTGGGCTCCGGCGAAATACAGGGCAAGGTTTACAGCCTCAGCGAGATTAAGGACGGAAAGCAGGTAATGGTGATTAGCAGCAATCTGTTTGTTGAGGGCATAAGCGGAGCCCGCAAGGTCAGCTATGAGGTTATCCTTCAGAAGAAAACAGGTCTGCGCATACCCTCATCCGCACTCAGGATCGAGGACGGGAAAAAGGGCGTCTATATTCTTATCGATAAGAAAAAGAGCTTCCGCTATGTAAACAACGACCCATTCCGTTCAGATGACGATGAGTTTTATATTGTGGATCGCAAATATTCTCCCGCAGGGGCATCATCCGAATATGTTCCCCTTAAGGAAAATGACAAGGTACTTATAAATCCCGAGGACGTGCGTTAGCGCTCCTACGGTGAGCAGGCGTATTTTACAGACACGGTTTTTAAGGAGTGATTTGATTGGATTATATTGAACAAAATATCCGGGATGTGCGTCTCCGCTGTGATCAGGCCGCTCATCGGGTTGGCCGTGACAGCGCAGACGTCACTATAATTGCTGTCAGCAAGTTCGTGGAGGTTAATAAGATCAAGCGGGCAGTGGAGCTTGGTATGAATATACTGGCAGAAAACCGTGTTCAGGAAATGAACGAAAAATATCCTCTGATTCAAGGGGTTAAGTGGCACATTATAGGCCATTTGCAAACTAACAAGGTAAAATATGCCGTGGGACGGGCGGAGCTTATCCACTCGGTGGACAGTTTGCACTTACTTGAGGAAATCAATTTTCAAGCCGGAAAGCTTGGAATAGTGCAGGACTTTTTACTTGAACTTAATATTTCCGGGGAAGAGAGCAAATTTGGTTTGACAAACGAGGAATTTCGATATATAATAAATAAGCTAAATGATTACAGCTTTGTCCGGCTCAGGGGAATAATGGTGATGGCTCCCAATTACGAGGACAAGGAGCTTTGCCGCCCTGTTTTCAGACGGGCGAAGAAAATCTTTGATGAACTTAGATTAAAGGATAAAAGCATTGATGTTCTCTCTATGGGAATGAGCGGCGATTTTGAGATCGCCGTTGAAGAGGGAGCGACACATTTGAGAATAGGAAGCGCCATATTCAAACAACATTAAAAATAGAAAGGAAGAAAATCATGGGAAAAGGTATGTTTAGCAAGATGGCTGATTTTGTTTTTGGCAGCACGACGGACGAAGATGATTTCGAGGATATGAATTACGCAGAAGAAGAGCCCGCTCCCGAGCACGTCCGCCGCAGTCAGGCGTCCTCTGCTCAGACTAGGAAGGCCTCCTCCGGTCCCGCTCCCAAGGTAGTGAATTTTGCCGCAACTACACAGCTTAAGGTAGTAGTACTTAAAATGAATACCTTTGATGAGACCTGCCGTCAGGTAGTTGACAATCTTAACAACAACAAGCCTGTTATTATCAATATTGAAGATATGGAGAGGGATCAGGCTCGGCGCACTATTGATTTCATAAGCGGTGCCGCTTATGCCCGTCGGGGCGCCTTCCGGAAGATCAGTGACGGAATTCTGCTCCTTACCCCGTCCAACGTGGACGTTACCCCCGCCGTTAAAAGCGAGCTTGAAAGCGGACGCCCGTTCCCGTGGGATTGACAGACAAAACCCGTTTCCTGACTGGGCTTAGCAATGAGGACATCCCGCTGTTTGCCATGCTTTATGACCGCTGTGCCAGGAGCGAAAAATTCGGCGGTCCGATGTTCGGCGACTTTTTGTCAATCGACCAGCAAAGCCGTCTGGAGCAGCGCAAGGCCGCCCTTCCAGCTCGAAATATGACGCTTTTCGGCGGATATGAGGGTGCGGAGCGGCGTATGCCTGGATTTAACGCCGAAAACGGAGATTTCCCCATATGCGCGATCAAAATTAGCGGCAGGTGGCTGAGCGCCCTTACCCATAGGGATTACCTTGGGGCGCTGATGGGACTTGGGATAGAAAGGCGTAAACTGGGAGATATATCGGTGAGCGATGACGGGGCGGTGGTCTTTGCCGTCCGTGACATAGCGGAATATATACTTACCGCGCTGTCCTCAGTGGGCAAATACTCGGTGCAAACTCAGCAGTTGCCCATTGACAGTCTACACGTAGGAAACGGAAAATTTCAGGAAATTACCGGCACGGTGGCTTCACTGCGCCTTGACAGCGTTGTATCTCTTTTTGTCGGCAAGGGTCGTGCCGCCGCTGCCGAGCTGATAAAAGCGGGCCGGGTTTATGTTAACGGCATAGGCACTGACCGAACAGACATGAAGCTTTTGGGCGGCGAGGTGATTACCGTCCGGGGCTTTGGCCGGGCCACACTTGAGGTGGGCGGCCTAAGTAAAAAAGAACGTATATTTGTTACGCTTAAGAAAAATGCCTGAGCGTAAAATGAAAGGAAGATAGACAATGGATTACTCCGAAACTCTCAATCTGCCGGTCACCGAATTTCCAATGCGTGCCGGTCTACCCAAGCGGGAGCCCGAAACATTGAAAAAGTGGCTGGACAATGACCTTTACGGAAAGCTTATGGCGGCCAACGAGGGCAAACCCCTGTTCATTTTTCATGACGGACCTCCCTATGCCAACGGGGATATGCACATGGGTCACGCACTCAACAAGACGCTTAAGGATATAATTACCCGTTTCAAAAATATGGACGGCTTTAAGGCGCCATATATCCACGGCTGGGACACTCACGGTCTGCCTATTGAGCGTCAGGCTATAAAAAAGTTGGGTATTAACCGCCATGAAAAGAGCATAAACGAATTCCGCAATGTATGTAAGGATTTTGCCCTTAAGTATGTTGAAAACCAGAAGTCGCAAATTCAGCGCCTTGGCTCCTTGGGCGACTGGAATGACGTATATTTGACTCTTGACCCGCAGTTTGAGGCCAAGCAGATTGAGATTTTCGGCGAAATGGCCAAGCGCGGCTATATTTACAGGGGACTTAAGCCCATATACTGGTGTCCTGACTGCGAGACGGCTCTTGCCGAGGCGGAGATTGAGTATCAGGAGGACAAGACAGACTCTATATACGTAAAATTCCGCGTTACCGACGATAAAGGCTTATTTGCGGAGGTTGGTGAACCCCTTGAGAATATTTATTTTGTAATATGGACCACTACCACTTGGACGCTTCCGGCAAATGTGGCTATCTGTCTTAATGCGGACTTCCAGTACAGCCTTGTAAAGAACGGCAAGACAGGTGAGGTATATGTTGTGGCCGCGGAGCTTGCGGATGGCGTAATGAGGATTGGCGGCGTAGAGGAATATTCTACAATAGCCACCTTCAAGGGTAGCGAGCTTGAATATATGAAAGTAGCCCATCCCTTTATGGATCGGGAAAGCCTTGTTATCGTAGGCGATCACGTAACTCTTGACGCCGGTACCGGATGTGTACACACGGCTCCCGGCCACGGCGCTGAGGACTATACGGTATGTCTTAAGTACAAGGAGATACCCATGGTTGTCCCTGTTGACGCAAAGGGTTACTTTAATGAGCAGGCCGGAGAGTTTGCGGGCATGTATTATGCCAAGGGCAACGCCGCTATCCTTGACAAGCTAAAAAGCATTAACGCTCTGTTTGCCTTAGAACCCATCATTCACCAATATCCCCATTGCTGGCGTTGCCATGAGCCAATTGTTTACCGCGCTACGGAGCAGTGGTTTGCTTCCGTTGACGCCATCAAAGACAAGGCTGTTGAGGCCATCAAGGGCGTACAGTGGCTCCCCAAGTGGGGCGAGGATCGCATCACCGGCATGGTACAAGATCGCAGTGACTGGTGCATTTCCCGCCAGCGCACATGGGGCGTACCCCTACCTATCTTCTACTGCAAGGAATGCGGCAAGGAGCTTATCACAGAGGAGTCTATCGCAGCAACAGCCAAGCTGTTCAGGGAGCATGGCGGCTCAAATGCATGGTACGAGACCGACGCCAAAGATATACTTCCCGAGGGCACAAGGTGTGAGTGCGGCTGCACAGAGTTCACCAAGGAAAAGGATATAATGGACGTATGGTTTGACAGCGGGTCCTCTCACAGCGGCGTGCTTGAGGTCAAAAAGGGTCTGCGTTTCCCAGCAGACTTGTATCTGGAAGGCAACGACCAGTACCGCGGTTGGTTTCAGTCCTCCTTGCTCACATCTGTCGCCACCAAGGGCGTAGCTCCATACAAAATGGTCATCACACACGGCATGATTGTTGACCAGAGCGGCGAAAAGTTCAGCAAGAGCAAAGGCAACGGCATAAGTCCTCAGGCCATCATCGAAAAATTCGGTGCCGATATACTCCGCCTTTGGGTGGTTTCGGCGGATTACAAGACAGATATGAGAATATCCGATGAGATACTAAAGCAGCTCAGCGAGGCCTATCGCAAGATTAGGAACACTGCCCGCTACATTATGGGCAATATCCATGACTTTAACCCTGATACGGATTGTGTTCCCTTTGATGAAATGTGCGAGATGGACAAGTGGAGCCTTACCCGCCTGAATGACGTTGTGGGCCGTGTATTGGACTCCTATCGTAGCTACGAGTTCCACATGATATATCACGCCATACACAATTTCTGTGTTGTGGATATGAGCAATTTCTACCTTGACGTTATTAAGGATCGTCTCTATACTTCTCCCAAGAGCAGCAAGGAACGCCGTGCTGCTCAGACCTGTATGTTCACTATACTGGACGCCCTTGTACGCCTGATTGCACCTATACTCTGCTTCACTGCTGATGAGATCTGGGGCTACATGCCTCACCGTAGCGCCGACAATGGGGAAAGCGTTATCTTCAACGATATGCCCAAGGTGGAGGATGCCTACAAGGACGACGCCCTTGAGGCAAAGTGGGAGCGTATTCTTGCTGTCAAGAGTGATGTGAGCAAGGCCCTTGAAATTGCCCGTCAGAATAAAATAATCGGCAAGTCCCTTGACGCCAAGGTGGAAATATTCGCACAGGGTGAGCCGTATAAGTTCATCAGTCTGATACCTGATCTTGCCACAGTGCTTATCGTTTCCGAGGCAGTAGTTATTGAGGGCTCAGGTGAGGGTGTGCCCGGAGAAAACGAGCCCGCTATCACAGTCAAAGTCACTCCCGCCGAGGGCGAAAAGTGCGAGCGCTGCTGGATGAAGACATCAACTGTGGGTAGCGACCCCGAGCATCCTACTATCTGCAAGAGATGTGCTGACAACCTTAAGAAAAATCGGTAAAACTATAGAAACAGGGCGGATATCTCTCCGCCCTGTTTTCAGAAAATCAAAAATCAAAAGAGGAGACCGAAATGCTTCTTTATCTTATTCCATTTGCATTGATCATACTTTTAGATCAGGCAACCAAACTTATTATCACCTCAAGCTTTGCCGAGGGAGCCAGCACCGTGCTGATTCCCAAGTTCATTGACCTTACTTATGTAAAAAACACCGGCGCGGCCTTTGGTATTTTTCATGGTCGGAAAATTTTCCTTGTGCTTGTTACCGCGCTGATATTTGCGGCAGTAATATGGTTCATAGCTCACTACAAGCCAACCAGTAAATTCCTGATGTGGTCCCTGACACTCATATGCGCCGGAGGACTGGGAAATCTTATTGACCGTATCGCTTTGGGCTATGTGAGAGATTTTATTGAGTTGTCATTCATGCGTTTCCCGGTGTTCAATATTGCCGACTGCGCCATTACGGTGGGTGCGGTAATGCTTGCGTTATATGTTTTGATAGAGGAGCATAAGCATGGAGAAGATGATTTTGACAGCGACTCAGGCTGTCCGCAGTGATAAGTTTATAAGTGAGCAATTGGAGGATATGACTCGAAGCTTTATAAAAAAGCTCTTTGACGATGGATCGATTACTGTCAACGGCGCGGTGGTCAAGCCTTCCGCTAAACTTGCTGTCGGGGATGTGATTGAGATTCTTGTGCCCGAACCTAAGACTGCCCAAGTGAAGCCTCAGAACATACCTCTCGATATAGTTTATGAGGACAGCGACGTGCTTGTGATCAACAAGCCTCGGGGAATGGTAGTGCACCCGGCAGCCGGCAACGAGGACGGCACTCTGGTAAACGCGGTAATGTTCCACTGCGGTGACAACCTGTCCGCCATAGGAGGAGTACTTCGTCCGGGTATAGTTCACAGGATAGACAAGGACACTACAGGACTTTTGGCAGTTGCCAAAAACAATGCCGCCCATCTGGCGCTGTCGGAGCAGCTTAAGGATCGAAGCCTGAGCCGAACATATTATGCCCTTGTTCACGGCAACATCAGGGAGGACAAGGGGACAGTAGACGCTCCCATAGGGCGTAGCCTTGCCGACCGGAAAAAAATGGCCGTGATGAAGGACGGACGGGAGGCTGTGACAGATTTTGAGGTGGCGGAACGCTTTGGCAAATACACCCTTGTGTGCTGCAAGCTCAGAACCGGACGCACTCATCAGATACGTGTCCATATGCGCTATATAGGGCATCCTATAGTGGGAGACAGAACCTACGGCGTGAAAAGTGAGGAATTTACTCTTGACGGTCAGCTACTCCACGCTGGGAGTATCGGCTTTATACACCCATCCACCGGGGAGAGGCTGTCCTTTGAAGCTCCGCTGCCCAAGGATTTTGCGGCTGTTTTGCAAAGGCTGCGGCGGAAACAGGAATAGTGTGATATGTATTTTTAATAAGGGCTGAAAGCCCGTCATGGGCACTATGGTGGGAAAAAGGAACTCCCACCGGAAAACGAAAGGGTCGCCCGCAGCCTATAGAGGTGGGGACATCTTTCGTTTAGTTATATATGAATTTGCTAAAAGGTCAGTAAGGGGAGTATAATCATGCAGATCATTGCCGCTACACACAACAAAAACAAGCTCCGGGAGTTTCGGGAGATACTTTCACCCTTTGGCTTTGAGATAATCAGCGCCGAGGAAGCAGGCTTTTTTGACGAGCCGGAGGAAACCGGTACCACCTTTATGGAAAATTCTATCATAAAGGCCAAGGCTATCGCCGAATGTTGCCACAAGGCGGCTATTGCTGATGACAGCGGCCTTGTGGTGGACGCATTGGGAGGCGAGCCGGGAGTTTACAGCGCCCGTTATGGCGGTTTGGGACTTGATGACAAGGATCGAACTGCCCTTGTGCTTGAAAAGCTTAAGGATGTTCCCGACGGGGAGCGTACAGCGCGTTTTGTGTGCTCCATTGCCTTTATTGATCATGACGGAACACTGTTTAAAGCGGAGGGAAAGGTCGAGGGCGTTATAGCCCGCGCTCCTGTTGGTGAAAACGGATTTGGGTATGACCCGGTTTTCTATGTTCCGCAGCTTGGCAAAACCTTTGCTCAGGCCTCTGCTGATGAAAAAAACAACCTTAGCCACCGTGGCCGTGCGCTTATGCAGCTGAAGGAATATTTGGAAAATAAGCGTGGGTAAAATATTGTGGTGGTTGGTCCGTTGACTTTGCCGGCAGGGGCCAAAGGCCCCTCAGACTGCTGACAAAGTCAATGTCAGCAGTCATTTTTTTTTGCAAAAATACTTTAAAAATCATGAGAAATATGGTATAACTAAACGAAAGGGTCGCCCGCCGCCTACAGATGGTGAGGGATGCCGGTGGCAACCTCTGCGAAGCAGAAGCACCGACCGAGTCGGTAGACGAGACCCGGGGACATCTTTCGTTTAGTTATATCGCAATTTGTAATCTTTAGAAAGGAAATGTGTAATTAAATCTTTGGCTGGGGGATGATTTAATTACACCAGGTAATTATGGAAAAGCTAAAAATTGCAATATGCGATGATGATTCCAATGCGTTGGAGGCCGAAAAAAATCAGATTGACCGAGCAGTCAGTGCTTGCGGGGCGGAATGTGAAATTACTGTATTTAACGATCCGAAACAGCTGCTGGAGAACCCGGAAAAAATTGATTTGTGCTTT
>CAYTWZ010000033.1:0-17206 GCA_964442035.1 uncultured Oscillospiraceae bacterium | reverse complement strand
TTCAATAAGGGCTTTCAGCCCTTATTGAAAAAATTTTTGAAAATTTTGACATAAAAACAGATTTGACTTGTTTTTAATTAATGAAGGGGATAAAAATTAGAAAAAATAGAAGGATAATCTCCCTCTAAATATTAAAAAGGTGATGCTTTTATGAACAAACTTAGAAAATTGCCTACAATTAGGAGAAAAATATAATGGATGAGAACACAATTTATGAAACAGGAAATGAAAAATTGATATTTGAACATCTTTACACTATTGGTGGATATTCTACATATGAAATATACGTTATGTCTGGTAAATTTTCGGGACGCTGCAGCATTTGTATTTCAAGGTTTGATTTAAAAAAAATCATTAAAACAATTAAGGTGATGACTAAAAGTCTTTCAGGAGATATAACCATAGACGATTGTGAAAGTGACAGTTATTTAAAGCTGTATTTTGACAATAAACTCAATCACAATCTTTTTGTGAAAGGACAGTTGGGAGGAAGTCACCAGACTCATATATTGATTTTTGAATTTAAAGCTGATCAAACAATTTTATTGAGTCTTAATAAAGTTTTATCTTATGGGATAGAATCAGATGGGGACGTCAGGCCAATATCGTCAGGCTAAGCTATAACTAAACGAAAGGGTCACCCACCACCGGCGGAGGGTGCCCTCTGCCGGTGGCAGCCTCTGCGAAGCAGAAGCACCGACCGAGTCGGTAGACGAGACCCGGGGGACATCTTTAGTTTAGTTATACTTTTACAGAAAACAAATTAAGGGAGGAGCTTGGATTTGAATATAGATACAACTATCTTAC
The DNA here is from genome assembly GCA_964442035.1 of uncultured Oscillospiraceae bacterium. GTDB lineage: Bacteria > Bacillota > Clostridia > UMGS1883 > UMGS1883 > JAFLUQ01. The sequence goes on along the minus strand of CAYTWZ010000033.1, from coordinate 16,399 downwards.
TACAGAGGAAGAAAATAAAAGAAATACGGTTTTCATGTAAAAAAACAAGAAAAATTTGTGCGATTTTAGTACTGCTTATAATGTTAAATCTTACAGCTTCCGCAATGGAAGACGCGGTATATTCCTACATTGTTGAAAACGGGGAAATAAATCTTATAAGCGCAACCGTGCCGTATGAATGGAAAGTCTTTAACATTGCGACTGAAATTGATGGAAAGCCTGTAACATCACTTGACAATATATTTAAAATTCGTCAAGAAGTTGAAGAAATCCGCATTGATGACGACGGTAATTCGTATCGAGACTTATGGAGTGTTAAATGGTACGCAAAAGATTGTTTCCCATATAAATTGAAACAAATAAACGTTCCAAATACTGTTAGAAAAGTAAGTGAAACATTTGTTCATGAATTTGACTCAAAAACCTCCGATGCACCTGTAATATCTGTGCCAGACAGCGCAACAATAACAAAAACCGGCTGGAGCTATTATCCAAGCAGCGATGAGGCACTCTATAGATCAAGAGAAAACAAAATTGAAGTGCCAAAAATCATTTTGAAGGAAGTCGGGAAGGCTGTCCCTGTGTATATTGACGGAAAAAATACAATTGATGGCTGTATATTGTATGAAGGAACTGTGTATATTCCGAAGCTTGAAGTTTTGAATATAACAAATGATTTAGAGTATGATCGTTTTTCATATCGCGGATATGACGACCTAATGCTGTATAGGTGTTATGAAAAAAACACTCACAAGTATCTTAACTCAGAAAGTGTAGCTGCGTCGATAGAGGGAGCAAAATATATATCTGAATATAAAAGAATTCTTTTTAACGCATGTGCGGGAGAAATGATGGTCTCTTACTACTATAATCCTATCGATAAAAAAGAGCCGTATATTCGAGATGGGATAAAAGGAGGAGAAATAGAAGTTAAACCTATGCCAATATATTCGGGCTATGTTCCATTAAGAGCAATTTGTGAAGAGATAGGCTGTGATGTGGAGTGGAATAGCGAAGATCAATCGGTTTCAATAAGGACTTCCAGCCCTTATTGAACTAAACTGAAGATTGCAATCTTCCACTGAAACATATTAAAGGAAGCTACCGTCTCTTTGATCATATGTACGTGTTCTTGCCACAAGGCTTGATCCGACAAAGTATTTACAGCTCGTTGAGATGGAGGTTTACAACACATCAGGAGATATCAAAATAACCGACTTCAGCGTTAAGGATGGCAGGATCCATTACAGCTATGAGCGCAGTAAGGAGTAAAGCGATATTTATGCTGTAATCTATAGCTTCGACGGCAAGCTGCTCTATGTTTCAAAAAATAAGACAGAGGGTTTTGCCGACATTGATCCCAATGACCGGTACAGACTTAAGGTTATGGAATGCTTGCTCCCCTTTGTGTGGCCGCGGAGGCTGAGATTTGAGGATAAAAACCGACAAAAATGACATCAAAGCTTAAAAGAAAAGTTTCTTTAAGCAAATTAAAACGCCGGAACCGCAAATCAACATTATGGTTTTGCATTTCCGGCGTTTTTGCAATCCCTTAGATTTTTCAATAAGGGCTGAAAGCCCGTCATGGGGCGTTTTTCGGTGAGAGAAAGATCTCCCACCGAAAAACGAGAGGGTTGCCCGCCACCGGCAGAGGACACCCTCCGCCGGTGACAGCCTCTGCGAAGCAGAAGCACCGACCGAGTCGGTAGACGAAACCCGGGGGACATCTTTCGTTTAGTTATATATACGGTTGTAAATTTCCCAATTTTGTGATACAATAAATGTATCAAATCAAAGGAGGCTGCAAAGTGGAAAACGTGTATATTGCAATTGACTTAAAATCCTTTTACGCCTCCGTGGAATGTGCCGAACGGGGACTGGATCCGCTTGGGACAAATCTTGTTGTGGCGGACGAAAGCCGCACTGAAAAAACGATCTGCCTTGCGGTATCCCCATCCCTTAAGTCCTACGGAATACCGGGACGACCCAGACTGTTTGAAGTTGTTCAGAAAATCAAGGCAGTAAATTCTCAGCGGAAGTACAGGCTTCACGGCAAGGAGCTTGCAGGGGAGTCTGTCCATGACGAGGAGCTTAAAAGCAATCCCTTCCTTGCGGTTTCGTATATTGTCGCTCCGCCGAGGATGGCGCTGTATATGGAATACAGCACGAGAATATATCAAATTTACCTCAAATATGTTGCGCCGGAGGACATTCACCCATATTCCATAGATGAGGTTTTTATAGACATAACCCCTTATCAAGCAACATATAATATGACCCCGCATGAAATTGCCATGATGATAATTCAGGATGTGCTTAAGACCACAAAAATCACGGCTACAGCAGGAATAGGAACAAATCTCTACCTTGCAAAGGTGGCAATGGATATCGTGGCAAAGCATATGCCTGCTGACAAGGACGGTGTGCGTATAGCGGAGCTGGACGAGATGAAGTACCGCCGCCTTCTTTGGCATCACACTCCGCTTACGGATTTTTGGAGGGTTGGCAAGGGCTACAGTGACAAGCTTAAAAAGGTTGGTCTTAACACTATGGGGGACATTGCCCGCTGTTCTCTGGGCGGTGAGAGAGACTACTACAACGAGGAGCTGCTTTACAAAATGTTTGGCATAAATGCGGAGTTGCTTATAGATCACGCTTGGGGCTGGGAGCCTGTGGGAATGAGGGACATTAAAGCCTATCAGCCGGAAGCTCACAGCATAAGCAACGGTCAGGTGCTCCAGCGCCCATATGATTTTGATAAGGCCCGGCTTGTGGTGTGGGAGATGACGGATCTCCTTGTGCTGGATCTGGTTGACAAGGGGCTTGTCACTGACCAGATGGTGCTGACTGTTGGCTATGACATAGAAAGCACAAAAAACTATAATGGTGAAATTTCCGTTGACCGTTACGGACGCAAAATCCCCAAGCAGGCTCACGGCTCCATAAATCTGAAGTCGCCCACATCCTCCTTCCGTCAGATATCTAAGGCTGTTACGGATCTGTTTGACCGTATCGTGGACAAAAATCTGCTTGTACGGCGGATGTATGTTGTGGCCAATCATGTTGCCGCCGAAGCTGAGGCAGGGGCGTATGAGCAGCTGGAGCTGTTTATGGACAGCGCCGAGGAACAGGAAAAGCAGGAGAAAGAAAAAAACATCCAAAATACAATACTGGGATTAAAGCAAAGATACGGCAAAAACGCCGTACTGAAAGGGGCAAACCTGAAGGATGGCGCAACCGCAAAGGACAGGAACAAGCAGATAGGCGGACATAAAGCTTAGGGAAGCGCTGAATAACTTACGCCCATGGCTTAAAACGTCGTTTGACGGTTAATTTGTCCTCGCGACTCGGTTAAAATCCCAAGATATATCAAGTATTAATGCGCTTTTTGTCTTGCTACGAGAAAATTTCCTTGCCAATCAGCTTTTTAGAATTAATCAGCGCTTCCTTAGGAGAATTATGCTATGGACAAATATAACGATATAATTGAGCTTCCTCATCATCAGTCAAAGCGGCATCCGCATATGAGCCTTCATGACCGTGCGGCGCAGTTTTCGCCATTCGCGGCGCTGTCGGGCTATGAGGACGCTGTGAACGAAATCGCACGTTTTACCGAGGAATGGGTCGAGCTTGATGAACACGAAAAGGAAAGGCTTTACCGCAGGCTCGCTTTGATAGATAAAAATCTTTCGCAAATGCCTTTGGTGGAGGTAACCTACTTTAAGCCTGACGAAAAAAAGTCCGGCGGAGCTTATATTACCGTGAGTGGTAGCGTAAGAAAAATAGACCTTTACGAGGGAATGATTTACATGACTGACGGCATAAAGATTCCCGTTGACGCCATTTACAAGCTTGAAGGAGATATATTTGATAAAACGCTGTGATTTTTATTGCAGCGGTTTTGCTGCGCAAGGGTGTACATTGGAACAGACGTATGGAAAATATGTGCATTTAAAATGGATAAAACCTTTGACTTTTATATATGCGGTATGCTATAATAAAACCAGAATTTAATTGTATTATTTAAGTAAATTAAAAAGGAGCGTTAATTATGAAGTATAGGGTTGAAGGAGATACCTTGCCGGTCGTAATATGTGAACTGGCATCGGGGGAAGAGATGGTGTGCGAGAGCGGTTCCATGGCATGGATGTCGCCCAATATAAAAATGGAAACCACATCAAACGGCGGCTTTAAAAAAGCCTTTGGGAGGATGTTCTCCGGCGAAAATCTGTTCCAGAACAGGTATACAGCGGAAAACGGCAGCGGAATAATCGCATTTGCATCAAGCTTTCCGGGTTCGATTAAGGCATTTGAGATCAGTAGCGAGAATGAGATAATTCTACAAAAGCGTTCGTTTTTGGCCGGTGAGTGCGGTATTGAGCTTTCGGTCTTTTTCAATAAAAAGCTGGAGGCCGGATTGTTCGGCGGCGAAGGCTTTATTATGCAGAAAATAAGCGGTAGCGGAATTGCCTTTGCTGAGTTTGACGGACATGTTGTTCAGTATGATTTAAATCCGGGTCAGCAGCTTGTTGTTGACACAGGACACTTGGCTGCAATGACAGGCAACTGCAGTATGGATATTCAAAGAGTCAAGGGTGCGAAAAACATATTTCTCGGCGGTGAAGGCTTGTTTTTGACAACTGTTACAGGCCCGGGAACTGTTTGGCTCCAAACAATGCCTCTTGTCAATGTGGCAAACGCTATCATTCCCTATATTCCTCAGAAAACAGAATAAATCCGATAAATTCACCGCAAGGGCAGATGTACAAAGCAAACCGAGAATATTTTTAAGCCAAAAAGGAGATACTAATGCCAAATAAGGAAAGCGAGGTATCTTCTATGTTCAAGCATGAAAAAATTATGTTTCACCCTGTGGGTGTCGAAAAGCCAAATCCCCAGTACGCGGCTCTTTTGCAGGAACAGCTTGGAGGCGCAAACGGTGAGCTTAAGGCCGCCATGCAATATATGTCCCAAAGCTTCAGAATAAAAGATCCGGCCATAAAGGATCTGTTTTTGGACATTGCGGCTGAGGAGCTTGGCCATATGGAAATGGTCGCACAGACAATAAATCTTCTTAACGGACACGATGTTGACGCCCAAAGCGTACCCGCCGGTGAGGTTGAGACTCATGTGCTTTTGGGACTTAATCCGGGGCTGATAAATGCTTCCGGCTATTCGTGGACAGGGGATTATGTAACTGTAACAGGTGATTTGTGTGCCGATTTGCTTTCAAACATCGCGTCGGAACAGAGGGCAAAGGTGGTTTACGAGTATCTTTACAGGCAGATAAATGACAAAAAGGTTCGAGAAACAATTGATTTTCTGCTTAACCGGGAGGAGGCACACAACGCCATGTTCCGCGAGGCCTTTAATAAGGTGCAGGATACCGGTTCCAACCGAGATTTTGGCACAACAAAGGCCGCAAAAATGTATTTTAGTATGTCGGCTCCGTCCCCTGAGGGAAACGAACTTCCCTCAACTGATGCTAAGGCCCCTGCGTTTGTATAACTAAACGAAAAATGTCATTAGGGTCTCGTCCGCCGACTAGGCGATGCTTCTGCTTTGAGGAGGCTGCCGCCGGTGGTGGGCGACCCTTTCGTTTTTGGTGGGGGGTTCAATCTCTCACCGAAACGCCCCATGACGGGCTTTCAGCCATTATTGAAAAAGCTTATTAAAAAGGATGGATACTTTATGAAAAAGGTTTTGGGAGTACTTTTGACACTTTGCGTGCTTTGCGTTTGCTTGCCTGCTTTGGGGGCAAATTTGCGGGTAGAATGGGGAAGTCAGGCTCTTGCCCCGGGAGATATAAGCGTCGGTGTTTACGGCCCGGAGGACGGGCTGACAGCTGTGCTGGCTCTTTACGGAGAAAACGGGCTTCAATCGGTCAGCAGAGCAAGGGTTACAAATAACAAGGCGTTTTTGACTGTGACCGCCGAAAACACAGATGCTCACAGTCAGGCAAGAGTATTACTCTGGAACATGGAGACGCTCTCCCCGGCGGCGGCAACGCTGTCTACCCTTACCGAGGATGGAATCATTGACGGTTCGGCCTACAGCGGCCCGGCATTGGGGACGATTGAGGGAACTGTGAGGGACGCTGACGCCGTAGCAATAGAGAATGTAGAAATAACTCTTTCATCCGAAAATCTTGAAACAAAAACCGTCAGAACCTTAGCGGATGGGACTTACATATTTACCGATGTTCCCGTAGGTGATTACACCGTAACGGCGGCAACTCCCGAAAGTATGGAGCCGGTGGGTGAAACGGCGGTATCGGTTACTGTTGTTGAAGGTGAGGCCGCTGCTGCAGACTTTACCTTCAAGCTCAAGGAACCTGAGATAGAAAAGTGGTACAGTGATGACCAGCTGACAAATGATCCTTCCAGCATCGGCTATCACAGCATTGAAGCCTTGACAGGTGAGTATGAAATCGATTTTGAGCTCACTATTGCCCAAAAGGGCGACAATGCCGTTATGCTCCATGACAGTAGCAATACTCCTTTAGATTATACCAAATCATCGGTTATCCTCCTGTTCAACGGTGACTATTTTGCGGTCAGGAACGGCAACGGCAGCGGAGCCTATACCGCCGATGCTGTTAATTTGTGTAGCGTTCAGGTCAGTGAAACATATCAAATCAAGATTTCAGGCAATGTTGCCGAAAACAGCTATACCGTATCTGTTACCGGCAAGGATGGTAAAACCTATACCAGCGGTCTTATCAGCGCCAGAACCAACGGGTCTAAGCTGGACTCCTTGGCATTGATAAGCAACAGTCACAAAACCGTAGTCAACGGAGATAATTACTCCGACTATAACTTTTATGTTACAGGCTTTGAATCCGGAACAATAATTGACGAGGTTGTATACAGCGGTTTTGCCGGACGGTACTACGGTATAAAGGCCAATGGGAGATATGTTCGCGGCAACAGCGGCAGGCTGTCTGCTGACTGGACATCGGTGAAGGACGAGAGCGCAATGTTCCTGCCGCGAGATATGGGGGATGGGAGCTTTGCTTTTTTGTGCCGTTCATCCGACAGAAGAATAACTGCTGTCACTAACGGTCAGTTGGTCAGCGGAGATTATGATTACAACGGGGACAGTCAGCACTGGGTGCTCGAAAAAAGCGAAAATTACAGTAGCGACGCTCCTGCCTATTACCTCAGGAGCTTGGAAAATGACCGGTATATAGGACTTTCCGGCGGGTATCTCACGGCTGTAGGTGAAGCGGATAAAATTGAGCTTGTCTTTGAACCTCTCAATGACAAAAGCCCACTGCGCCTTATTTCCGAAACAAATGCCTACGCCCGATTGAGTAAGGCTCAGCGCCGGCGTATTGAAATGATTTATGAAACAGTGGCCGGTGACGTGTTTGACCGTTACAGCGATACAATCATCGGCGCAGAGTGGACGCCCCGGCTTCGCATAGATAATATTTTTAAAGAAGCTGCCGGCGATGACGAGTTGTTTACTCGGCTTGAAAGCTTTTTGAGTGACAGCGACGGTCATATTATGACTGACAGCACTGTCTCCGGCTGTACGGTCAGTTCCTACCTCCCGGGTACTGATGGCGTTACATATCAAGTTACAGACGGCGTGGAAGGCACCTATGATTTTTGGAGAGGTACTATGCTTGCCGGGACCAAGTACAAGCTCACTATCTTTGCCGCTGATGGGTCGGTTCAGCAGACTGTAGATCTTTACGTTCAGGACGAGGATACGTCGAAAAGCAATGGAAAAACTTTCCCGGAGGCCTTTGCCCGTATACCATATGCTTACAGGAAAAATATCCAAAGCGTCAAAATCAGGGACGACAGTGCAAACAGCTATAACTGCGGCTTTTCAGACCTTTATATCCGTTTATCTTGGACTCCAAATACCGACCAAATGCTCTGCACCATATGCCACGAGATGTCTCACAGCGTTTCCTCCGGAGCAGGCGGCTGGGCTGAAGGCAGCGGCTGGGCTCAGGCCATAGAGAACGATATGATCTTTGTCAGCCCATATGGCAATAGCAATGCTACCGAGGATTTTGCCGAATTTGGCAGACTTTACTTCATATGCTATGGCAACAGAGACCGCCAGCGGGCGATACAGCTTTTGTTCCCAAACCGATATGCCTCATATTATCGGCTTAGGCATAGCAGCTTGGGCGGGTTTGAGCTTTGGGAGGACACGGAGTATCCGGAATATCAGGTCTGATAGAAGTTAAAGGAACCTTCGAATAATTCGCATTAGAAGTTAATTATTCGTAGGTTCCTTTAAATTTTGTTGAATGAGGACTTTCAGCCCTTATTGAAAATACAACAGACATAATCATTGACACCGTCCAGCCTACAGGCCATGCAAGCCATATGCCTATTATTCCAAGGGTGGTTCTTGACAATATTTCGGCAAGTATTACTCGCAGAATAAGGTCGGTAAAGGTGGCGATAATGAATTTCTTCATAAGCCCCATTCCCCGCAAGATCCCGTCTGATACAAGCTTTGCAGAAACCGTAAAATAAAACGGAGCAGTAATTTTTAAAAATGTACTTCCCACATCAATCGCCTGACCGGTAGGACTGTCAAGAAATATGTAAACAAGCTGTTTCCCGGCAAGTAAATATATGGTCGAAATAGGTATACATATAAGCCATACAAGCTTGACCCCCGCTTTAAAGCCCGCATTTACGCGTTCAAGCTTTTGCGCGCCGAGATTTTGCGAGGTGTAATTTGAAATTCCGTTGCCAAGCGTTGTAAGTGAGGTTGTGACCATATTGTTCAGCTTTATTGCAGCGGAATATCCTGCGGTTACGGACACACCAAAGCTGTTTATAACACCTTGAATAATTATGTTTCCCGCTGAAATAAAGCTTTGCTGCAAAATGCTGGGTATCGCTATGACCGCGATTTTTTTCAGCAGAGCAGCAGAAAACACCTTGTCCCTGTCGTCTGTTTTTATTCTTTCGAGTCGCTTGAATACAAATATAACGGCAAGTATACAGCTTATTCCCTGACAGATAAAGGTCGCCCAGGCCACTCCTCCCACGCCCATCTTAAATCCGGTCACAAACAGAATATCCATAATAATATTTGCGACAGAAGAGCATGCCAGAAAGATAAACGGAGTTTTTGAGTCACCCAACGCCGAAAAGATCCCTGTTGCGATATTGTAATAAAATACAAACGGCAAGCCAAGTATGTAAATATCAAGATACAGCTTGGAGCTTGCAAATATGCTGCCCGATGTGTTTATCAGATGTAAGAGTGTGTTGCAGGACAAAGATCCGGCTATCATAAGAGCGATGCATAACACGCCGCTTGAAATAAGAGTTGTGTAAACGGCTGTTTTCAGTTGACTGTAATCCTTTAATCCAAACAGCCGGGATACTATTACTGAGCAGCCGATATTACAGCCAAAGGCAAAGGCTATAAAAACGAGCGTGATTTCATAGCTGTTACCAACAGCGGCCAAGGCGTTGTTGTTTATAAATTTGCCTGCAACAAAGCTGTCCGCAATGTTGTAAAGCTGCTGAAATATGATACTTCCGAAAAGCGGAAGGCAAAATTTCCAAAGCACGGTTTCCGGCTTGCCTTGCGTAAGATCCTTATTCATTTAAAAATACACTCCTATTGACTTTTTTGCAAGGATTATTATAATATAAATATAGATATATGTAAAATCTATATTTAATATTATTATCATATGTTGTTGACATGTTAGGAGGCCGGTCATATTGAATATAAGCTATGACTACTACAAGGTGTTTTATTATGTTGCCAGATATAAAAACATTACCCAAGCGGCAAAAGCCCTTCTGAACAATCAGCCAAATATTACACGTACAATAAAGCTGCTTGAAAATATGCTTGGCTGCACTCTCTTTGTTCGGAGCAACAGGGGGGTATCCCTCACTCCCGAGGGCGAAAAGCTGTACTTGCATATATCCGCTGCTTTTAAACACATACAAGCCGGGGAAGAAGAGCTGTCCCTAAAAAAAGGCCTGCAAAGCGGTCAGCTTTCAATCAGCGTGACTGAAATAGCGCTGCACTGTCTTATGCTGCCTGTCTTAAAAAAGTTCCGCAAGACTTATCCCAAGGTTCGCATTCAACTGTCTAACAATTCTACTCCGCAGGCGATCAATGCCTTAAAATCCGGGCTTTCGGATATCGCGGTAATAACTTCCTATGCAGCCGTAGATAAGTCCCTTGTATGGAAGCCTGTCAAAACATTTCGTGATACGGCAGTTAGCAGCAGGTGCTTTCCGGAGCTGTCAGGCAGAAAGATAACCCTGGAGGAATTATCCCGGTATCCTATCATAACCACCGGCAAAGAGACAAATTCCTATGAATTTTTTTCCGATTTCTTTTTAAAGCACGGACTTGATTTTGACCCGGAAATAGAAGCCTCAACGACCGACCTTATACTGCCTATGGTCAGAAACGATTTAGGCATAGGCTTTGTTCCCATGGATTTTATTGAAAATGATAGCAACAGTAAAGATCTTATTGTTCTTGATTTGGCGGAGCCAATTCCGGAGCGAACGGTCTATATTGTAAAAAACCCAAAATATTCGTTGAATGCTGCGTCAAAGGAGCTTGAAAATATGATTTGTGAAATGTATAAAAGCTGAAACCGGTGGAGCTTTACTCAATAAGGGCAGAAAGCCTTTTTTGCTCCGGCAAAAAAGCTTTGGGCTGAAAAAAGGCTTGACAAAGCCTTTTTTTGGTGCTATAATTTGAAAATGAAACTCATTTTCAATTTTGAATTCGGAGGGCATTATGGCCGACTATAAGACAAAACAGAGGGAGCAAATAATTTCATATTTAAAAAATAGCCCACAGCCTCATGTTTCGGCAGGGGATATTGCTGTTCATCTGCGTGAGACAAGCGGGTCAGTGGGGACTGCCACAGTGTACCGTCAGCTGGATAAGCTGGTAGAGGCCGGAACCGTGCGCAAGTATTTCCTTGACGGCGGAGCCTGCTATCAGTACGTGGGCTCAGAAACAGACTGCAAGGAGCATTTTCACCTGAAGTGCCTGAAGTGCGGAGCCCTTATACACGTAGACTGCGAATTTCTCAGCGGCCTTGCCCCTCATATCCTTGAGCATCACGGCTTTGAGGTGGACAATTCCCGTACAGTAATGTACGGAGTGTGCAAAAAGTGCAGGGAGGCGGGCAAATGAAAAAGCTGATCTGTGCCATCCTTGCCCTATTGCTTCTGCTGACAGGCTGCACAAGGGAAAGGCCTGTTGACAGCGGCAAGATTAAAATAGTCACTACACTTTTTCCCTCATATGATTTTGTCCGTGCCATAGGCGGCGACAGGATTGATGTGAAGCTTCTGCTGACTCCGGGAAAGGAAAGCCACAGCTATGAGCCTTCTACCGGAGATGTCATTGAAATAAACGGCTGCGATATTTTTATATATATGGGAGATCATATGGAGCCGTGGGTAAAAGGCCTTGTGGAGGGGCTTGACAATGCTCCCGCTGTTCTTGACGCCAGTCTTGGACTTACTCTTGTCAGGGACGAGCATGAGGGGCACGAGCACGGTCTTGAGCATGATCACGAATACGACCCACATATATGGACAAGTCCAAGGAATTGTATTACCATCGTTGATAATATTCTCGCGAAGATGGAAGCGGCGGACAGCAAAAACGCCGGGTATTACCGGGAAAACGCCGAAGCGCTGATTTTGGGGTTAGAAAAGCTGGATGAGGAATTTCGGGAGATCGTCAGTGCCGCCGGGACAAAAAAGATATACCACGGAGGCCGTTTCAGTATGCTTTATTTTACTCAGGAGTATGGACTGGACTGGGAGGCAGCTTACGATTCCTGTTCCTCCGACACTGAGCCGTCAGTGCATCGTATATGCCATATGATCGACGAAATGCGTGCTGACGGGGCAAAGGTTGTGTTTTACGAGGAGCTGTCCAATAATGCCGTGGCAAAGCTGATTGCCGACGAAACCGGCGCAAAGCCGCTGCTGCTTCACTCCTGCCACAACTTATCGCGGGAGGAATGGGACAATGGAGAAACATACCTCAGTCTGATGGCTGAAAACGTGAAAAATTTGAGGGAGGCGTTGAAATGAGCCTTATACAGGTCAGGGATCTGAGCATATGCTATGACGGCAAGACCATTGTCAGCGGCATAAATTTTGACATTGATCAGGGAGACTTCATGTGCGTTTTCGGCGAAAACGGAAGCGGAAAAAGCTCCCTTATAAAAGCTATTCTCGGGCTTAAGTCAACGGCCAGCGGACACATCCACTTCGCAAAGGACTTTTCACGCCGGGACATTGGCTATATGCCCCAGAAAACCCAGATACAGCAGGATTTCCCGGCGTCGGTGTCTGAGGTGGTGCTGTCGGGGTGTCAGGGCTCTATGGGCATTCGACCCTTTTACGGGAAAGCCGAAAAAGCCAAGGCCGATCGGGCCATGGAGCGCCTTGGCATAACGGATATAAAAAAAGAATGCTACCGCAGCCTTTCCGGCGGTCAGCAGCAGCGAACGCTTCTTGCCCGGGCCCTTTGCGGGGCGGACAAGATGATACTTCTGGACGAGCCCACTACGGCGCTTGACCCCATAGCCACTACCGATTTTTACCGGCTGATATACGAGCTTAACAAGGACAGCGGCATAACCGTTGTTATGGTAAGCCATGATATATCCGGATCTCTGAAGTATTCCGGCACTGTCCTCCATATAGGCGGTAGCGAGGTCATGTTTTACGGAAAAACAGCCGATTATGTCAAGACAAAAATCGGCGAAAGCTTTTTGGGAGGTGAGACGCTTTGATATTGGAGATGTTTTCCTATGGCTTTATTGTCCGCGCATTTGTAGTGGGTGCGCTGGTCAGCCTTTGCGCCTCACTGTTAGGAGTAAGCCTTGTGCTTAAACGGTATTCAATGATAGGGGACGGGCTTTCTCATGTTTCCTTTGGGGCAATGAGTATTGCGGCGGCTCTCAATCTGGCTCCGCTGGCGGTGTCGATACCTATTGTGCTTGTGGCGGCGTTCTTTCTCCTGCGGCTGAGCGAAAACAGCCGCATCAGAGGCGACGCGGCTATTGCTGTGGTTTCCTCCTCGGCACTGGCTATAGGTATAATCGTTACAAGTCTCACTACCGGCATGAACACCGATGTGTGTAATTACATGTTCGGCAGCATCCTTGCCATGACAAGGGAGGATGTGTGGCTGAGCGTGATACTCAGCGTACTGGTCATTACGGTGTTTGTGGTGTTTTACAACAAGATTTTTGCCGTTACCTTTGACGAAAGCTTTTCACGGGCTACCGGAGTGCGGGCCGGCTTGTACAATACAGTTATTGCACTGCTGACAGCGGTTACTATAGTAATAGGTATGCGTATCATGGGCGCACTGCTTATATCCAGCCTGATCATATTCCCGGCCCTGTCCTCAATGCGGGTGTGCAAATGCTTCAAAAACGTGATATTATGCTCCGCTGTAATAAGCCTGTTGTGCTTTTTCGGCGGTATGGCCGCGTCATATGCGTTTGAGACGCCCATAGGCGCGGGAGTTGTCGTCATTGATTTGGCAGTGTTCGGAGTAATGTGCATATCCGGGAGAATAATAAGTAAGGAGAGATCATTATGAAAAAAAGTTTGGTTTCTCTGCTGCTGGCGGCAGTTATGGTGTTTTCATCCATAGCTGCTTGGGGAGCCGAGGGGGAGATCAAGGTTATGCTCAACGGAAATGAATTGGAGTTTGACGCGGCTCCTGTGGCCGTAAACGGACGCACCTTTGTGCCCCTTCGTGCCATAGCCGAGGCTTTGGACGCGGATGTAGAGTGGGAAAACGATACACAGAAGATAACCATTACCCGTGACAGTACTGTAACTGTCCTGCAAATCGGCAACACAATCGCTTACAACAGCGGAAAAGCCGAAACCCTTGACGCGGCACCGTTTATTTCTCAGGGACGTACTCTTGTGCCGATAAGATTTATTTCCGAGTGCTTTGGAATGGATGTTGACTGGGACGGGACTGCAAATGCTGTGCTGATAACCGATTCCCAAGATGCAATGTTTAAATCTCCTGTGATAGATTTCAGCTCCATGGAGAAGCCGGAGGACGCAAAGGCAGTGTTGGAAAGCGCACGACTGTTCTTTGAGCAGATAAGCCTGCCTAAGGTGGTTTTTGCGGAAGATGCAGCTCTTAACAAAAAAATTATAACCGACCCCAAGGGCTATGTTACCGCTGTTAAGGAGCAGGCTTGGGCAAGCGCCGAAAAACAGGCTCTTAACAGTTATGCCCAAAAACAGGACAAAAGCTTTTTTGTCAGACCGGCGGAGGATGTGCAAAATACTCTTGACAGTCTGGCGGCAGGCTTCTGCACAGACGGAGATATGAATTTCAGCTACGAACCGTTGATGCTGGATGAAAATACCCTTTGCATTTTGCTTTGTATGTCAGATATTGACGCTGAAACTGTCAGTGCGTTTATCGGTATTACATATACCTCTGACGGGAACATAAGACTGTTCTCCCTTCAGCGCCGCCCCGGAGAAAATTATGTGGTCTGTGAAACTACAAAGGACAGCTGTCTTGAATATTCCTCCTGCGAAAACGATGGGGATGCATTTTTAAACAAGGTATATGATAAGCTGGCGGAAAAGAAGAAGTAAACGGGGTTTGCCGGTAATATTAAGCCTGTCGGTATTGAACCGACAGGCTTTTTAATGGTTAATCATCTTTATTGTCGTTGACTTGCGCCTGACTGTGCAGAAAGTAATCATCACCGCAGAAAAGTGCGGCTGCTTCACCGCATCTTCCGTCCCTGACAGGCACAGTGGAAACGGCATAGATCCTTTTGGCGCAGACGCAGGCCATCACATCTGCAAAAACCTCAGGCCCGCAGTGGAGTCTGTCAATGTCAGCTATGATCACTACCCCGTAAAACGGAAGGCAGTCCCCAATTCTTAGCTCCGTCCGACTGTCAAGCAGTGCAATGTCAAGCCTACCCTGAGGTGAAGCGTCATCATTGATTATCAATGGAATTTCTTTTTCGTCAATGCCAAAGGCTCGGCTCACAACCTTGCGCCAATGGTAGGCCGTGCGAGTTTCGGCTGCCAATATAAGAGTGCTTCGGCGGAGATGTTCTATCAATGCGCAAACCACGTTGCCTTTTCCGCTACCCACCGAACCGGTGATCGTACGGCAGTCCATATCAGCCAGCTCATCGACACAGTTTATGACCCAAGACGGCATCTGAATTTTCAGCTTGACCCTGAGGTCTTTTCCCCGCTCTCTTCTGTCAGCGATTTTTACCTGACTGAATTCCTCCAGCAGCCTGACCGCTTTTTCTCCGACGCCTCTTGGCAGATAAAGCCTTGCTCTCGATAGCCCCGAATAGTCGGAAAAAGGCGGGGCAGGCGGCTGAAACTCCCCGTTAGGACATGGGTTGGGGACCGTCGCCAGAGCCCGCAATGCGTCAATACCCTTTTGACTTATGCCGGGAGTATCTATGTAAAATCTGTTGCACAGTTCACATTTGATTTTGTCCGGAAAATCGTCCTTATCAGGTTTAATTGGCTTTGGCAGATTTGCTGTCCCTTGAAACTCGGCCAAAAATTCCAGCGGATCATCAATTGGTTCTAATTCGTTGTTCGTCAAACGGGAAAAGCCGCTGTCCAGATGAAAAAGCGGCAACATTACCGGACAGCCCAAATCACCTTTGGGAATAGGCGAAGGCTGTATGGAAAGCAACAGACTGCTGTCAATAATGTCAGCGACCGCCATGCCTTCCTTTATAATAACGGCCGCCGCACCGGCTGCCTGAGCGGCGGTTATTTCACCGCTAAAAATCAGCCACAGTCTGCTGCTTTTGCCGTAATCGGTGATCTCACATAGGTGAGAAAGCTCCATACACTGACAAACTGACGCCAACACTCTCAATTGCATTTTAAAGTTCTTACCCTTAAGCTCAATAACAGCAAATCGGCATCTGCCATATTCGTCTACGGGATATATGCCCACCGCTGTCTGACCCAAGATATGCCCCTCCGTTGCCTTAGGAGAAAGCTGCAAAAAGCGTCCGCTTGTGCAACTGCCGCAGTCACCGCCGCGACATTCACGGCAGACCCGACGGTAAAAGCTGACGCCTGAGGGTGTTTGGTAGTGAAAGGTAAACACGCCTCTGCGACCGCCAAAGATACGGGAAAATATGCTGAATATTTCATAGCTGTCCAATCTATCCACTGTAGCGGCCCCTTTCGTTAAAATTTAGCTTTTAAATCGGAGCAGCGCTCCATCAAACTTGCTTGAAATGGAGCTTGCGAACGATTGCAACCTGCGCAGGGAACGTTAGCTCCTCAGGATTTCAGCGGGAGATTATAACTAAACGAAAGATGTCCCCCGGGTCTCGTCTACCGACTCGGTCGGTGCT